>NZ_JBWKFL010000086.1:0-19335 GCF_056434305.1 Streptomyces sp. NPDC044061
AGCCCGGTGAACGGGGCTATCCAGGACGGCTCTGACGCCGTGATCACACCAGCCACATCAAGATCATCTCACCCGTGACCAGCAGCTACGGGACAACTCTTAGTCGCCGCGCTGCCGCGATTGCTCCAGCCGCTCTCCTCGGACAGCATGCTGATGTGGTGCGGGCGCAACAGGACGATCTTCGGTGTCCTTGACGAGGCAGCCGATGTTACGTGACTCCACCACGACGAATGGCGTGGGTTTCCTGTGTCGGTGGATATGTCGCAGAGGACCAGCCCGGCCCCGTTGATGACATTCTCCGCCCCGGCCTGGTTCGCGTGAGCGGCGAAGCACACGCGATCGCCCACGGTGGCGAGGCTGTGTGATCAGCGGGGCGCAGTCAATCGTTCCAACACCGTCAAGGTGTTCGACGTAGGCCAGACGCCATAGCCAATGGCGGACGAGACTTACCTCGGGCTTCAGCCCAAGGTACCTGACCTCTGCTTCGTGCCGTCGTTCCGGGTACGGCGCAGCGTGAAGGTGTCGACCGGCTTGATCTGGCCGTAGGGGCCGGTGACTGCGTAGTAGGTGACCGCCATGCTCGTGTGTCCTCCGGCCAGGATGCCGGGGTCGATGGAGAAGGCGACGAAGCCGTAAGGGTTGACGCGGTCCCGGACTGCCGACCATGGTGCTGCTTCCGTCACGTACACGGGTGTCTTCTTGCCGTTCGCCCCGGTGGGGCCGACGCCGGTGATGACGTTGCACTGAGGGGTGTCGAAGAGTACGTCCTTGGACGGGATGGATGTGCCGCCTCCGCCGATGACTAGGTGGACGGTGCCTGCGGTGGTGTCGACGAGGTCGGTGCGGGTGGCCGTTGGATCGGGCGTCATCGTGTCGTTCGGCTGGTGGCCGCGTATCGGATGTGATCGCTCGTAGTGGTGCTCGTGACCGCAGACGACCACGGCCACGCCGTATCGGTCGAACAGCGGCAGCCATTCCTGGCGGATGCCCAGGTCGGCGCCATTGCCCGGGTGGTCGGCGGTGGAGATGACGACTTGGTGCATGGTGACCACGATCCAGTCGATGTCACGGTCAGCCCGGCTGCGGGCCAGTTCTGTCTCCAGCCAGCGTCGTTGGGCGCCTGCGGAATAGCCGCGGATGTAAGAGTTGCCGCCGTCCTGGTAGGCCACGTCGTCGTTGGCCAAGCTGATCACACGTACCGATCCGACGGTGAACGCGTACCACAGTCCTGCGGTTTCCGGATCGCCGCCGTTGCCCGGCAACGCGAAGTACGCCTGGTAAGCGGCGAATCCGATTGGCCCGTTGCCCAGCTCGTTCTCGTGGTTGCCGGCCGCCGGCATCCAGGGCCTGAACCGGGCCGACCTGGTGGTCATGTCGAACCAGTCCGACCACGTACGGACTCGGTCGACGGCCAAGTTCGCGTAACATAGGTCGCCGTTGATGAGGTGGAACAGTGGCGCGACGCGCTCCACCGCCGTGGTCACATCCCCCGCGTAGGGCGAGCCGAGATTGTCGTTGAGATAGGTGAGCTTTGCGGTGATCTTTGACGGCATGGGCCCGTCTACCTTCCCCACCGTGGGGGTGCCCTGATCGCCGACGCTGGTGAAGGTGAAGGGTGCCCTGCCAATCGGTGCCGTCCTAAATGTCCCCGGCTCGGGTGTGGCTCCCTCGTGCACAGCGGCGTAGACGTACTCGGAGTGGGGACGCAGCTGGCGCAGCCAGGCGTGATGGACGTAGATCGTCCGTCCGGATGCTGCGTCCTTGTAGGAGACGGTCTGTGCTGACTCTATGAGGGCCGGGCCCCCTTCCCTGCACAGCCCGGTGGATTCTGGTTCCGGGTCCCGTACGTGCTCGGGAAGGAGGCTCTCAATGTCGGTTTACGTCGGAATCGATGTGCACCGCAAGCGCTCGCAGATCGCGGTCGTTGATCACGACGATGCGGTGCAGGTGAATCGGAACGTGCCCAACGGGGTCGAGACGGTGCTCTCCGTGATCGGGGATCTTCCGATCGGGGCCCCGGTGGCCTTCGAGGCCGCTTACGGCTGGGGCTGGCTGGTGGAACTGCTGGAGGACTACGGCTTCGAGCCACATCTGGTGCACCCGCTGCGCTGCAAGGCCATCGCCTCCGCCCGGCTGAAGAACGACAAGGTCGACGCCGCGACCCTGGCCCAGCTGCTGCGGGCCGACCTTCTCCCGGAGGCGTGGATCGCCCCCCTGGACGTCCGCCAGCAGCGGGCCCTGCTGCGGCACCGCTGCCAGCTGGTGCGGCTGCGGACCCTGCTACGCAACCGGGTCCACGCCGTCCTGGCGGACCACGGCTGCGACCGGCCGGGCGGCTACTTCACCGCCCCGGGCCGGGTCTGGCTCGACGGCCTGGACCTGCCGGACGCCTCCCGCCGCGTGGTCGACGATCTCCTGGTCCTGATGGACGCCCTCAAAGAGCCGATCGACGCCCTGGACCAGCAGCTGGTCGCGCACGCCCGTGGTGATCCGCGGGTAAAAGCACTCACCCGGCTGCCGGGGGTGGGCACGCTCACCGCCCTGGTCATCGTCGCCGAGATCGGTGACGTCAGCCGCTTTCCCTCCGCCCGCAAGCTCACCGCGTGGGCGGGGCTCACCCCCACGGTCCGCAGCTCGGATACGACGGTCCGGCACGGCCACATCTCCAAGCAGGGTTCGGACTGGCTGCGGTGGATCTTGTGTGAGGCCGCCCAGACCGCGAAACGCTCGCCGGAGTTCGCCTCCTCCTACCAAAGCCTCGCCCGGCGCCGGGGCAAGAAGATCGCCACCACTGCGATCGCCCGCCGCCTGCTGGCCCGCGCCTACCATCTGCTGCGCGCCGTCGAGGCCTCACACGACCGGCGGGGGTCCCGATGACAGCAGCCGACGACAACCGCCAGGGGTGGTCGCAGACCCCGGGTGAGCTCGCAACATCCCATGAGACGGGCTGTCGCCCGTGCTCGATGCCCATTGGCCGGCGTGCCGAGCAGAACCCGAGGCCGCCGCACCGGTACCGGTGTCTGCCAGGACACCACCATCTCACGGGAGGCATCCGCGCCGAACTGGAGGTGGAGGCCGCTCACCGGCGGCATGCCCGACCCTTCCGGCCTCACCCACAACAGCGGTGAGGCGGCCGCCGGTCGGGAAGCGGACAGCGCTCCCCAACCGGCGCCTGTCACACCGGCCGCACCGAGCAGGGCACGCCGGCTCACACCATGACCTGGCTCCCGCCTACCGCTCGCCTTCCGCTCGCCGAATCCTCCCTCCGTTGTACCGGCCGGCAGGTGTGAGCATGTGCATGTCGTCGTCATGCCGAGAACGTCCCATGATCCCCCTCATGTGTGACACCGGCGAGCCGTGAACAGTGCACCAATCGCCTCTGCCCCGAAACCGACGGGAGACCGAACCCTGACAACCATCTCCGCCGCACTGATTGCACCGCACGACGGCGGACAGCAGGCTGTCCGTGTGAACGAGCGAGCGGGCACAATACGCGAGCTGGACAGTGCGCTGCGGGAACTGCGGCACGGCCGGTTCGGGCTGTACAGCCCAATGATCAGAGAGCGCTTCCTGGGCGGACTGCCACGAGGGGTCACAGCGACCGGCTATCGGGTGCTGCGCTTCGTCGAAGCCAGCTCGCCACCCCCTCCCGCACCGTCCGACATCGCCGACCTGCTCCTGACAGACCGCGCCCGCGCCACGCGCGTCATCGACCAACTCGCCGCACAGAACCTGGTGCGCCGCATCCAAGACGCCGTGGATCAGCGCATACGCCGGGTCGAACTCGCACAATCCGGACGTCACCATCTCGATCAGGCCACCGCCCACCGCACCCGACTCCTCGAAGGAGTTCTGTCGGACTGGCCCGACGAAAACCTCCAACACCTCAGCGCCCTCATTACGCGGCTCAATGAATCGATCGCACGGCACCCCTGGTAGATCAGGGCACCACACAGTGGTGCCCTGATCCCGCCATACCCCCGACAGGCATACCAGGCACGCGCCGACCTGCAAGAAACCCGTTACCGCCGTGCAACCTGCGGTCGTGCTATCCCTTGTGAGCGAACAACCCGGCAGCCTCAAACCGCATTTGCTCGCGTCAGGTCCCTCCGTCCCATCGGGATACCTCTCAGGGGCACCTTCTGTGAATCCAAAACCTCACGCCCCGCTTGGCGAAGGACATACGGATCCCGCACAAACAGGGGGATGGTGATGGGGCACCGGGCAGGCGCGTAGCAGCGGTAGGAGGCGAGTTCGGCGCTGGTACGGTTGCGGCGATTCCCAGCTGGTAACCGCCGGGGCGGGGTTCGATCAAATCGATGAGGACCGTCACGATGCCCCTTGGCACCAGCCCCTGCCGACAGCTTCTGCCAGGTCCGACTCGGTACCTTCGCGGCCACGGTGACCGTACGGAACTCGTCGGCGATAATCGTGACTTCGGACGATAAGGCGGCGGCGAGCACGTAACCGACCTGGCACTCTTCCAGAGCGGCACGCAGCTTCGGTTTGCTGCTGTAGGCCTCGCCGCCGTAACCCCCTCACGCAGTGCCCGGCGTCGACGAAACGGTCGATCATCCGGGCACCCAGCTCCGGCTTGGTGGCGAAGGCAGTGTCCTCGTCCAATCCGGCGGCCCGGCGGCGGTCCGGATCAGTGGTCCATAGCGCCTGATGGACAGTTCACGGTCCACCAGAGCGCGTCCGCGGCGGCCTGCGTAGACGAGGTAGAAGGCAACCTGAGCGTGTTCGATACTCCTGGCTGTCGCCGGTGTGCTGGCGCTGGACACCGACGATATGCAGCCCTTTTTCACGCCCCTGGGCTCGTCGTCCACGAGCCCCCATCCATATCGCGCAGATCCTAGAGCACGTACGCACGCATGTCGTCGTGCGCAGCATCCCCGTCACCATAGTCGGGCCTTTGGTAGGTACGGTGGTATCCGTCGGCGCTACTCGGTGGCGTGGTGGGGGTTGGGTAGTTGGGGCGGGAAGTGCCGCTCCAGAATCTGCGCCCACTGGTGCAGGTCGACGAAGCCCGCGGTGTCGGCCTGCGCCTGGGCCAGTTCGGTCAGCGCGTTGATGAACGGTTGGGCGGCCGTGCCCGGTCCGACTGCGGCGGCGGCCTGCTTGAGGCGTTCGTGCGCGGCCGGGAAGATTCCCTTGGCCCATGCGTCCTCTTCGTTGATGCGCCGGAAGTCTGCCTCCCAGTTGATCTGCATGATGATCCACTGCGGACAGTCGGGCGCGTGCCAGATCTCCATGGGCAGCCCAGCTCCGACGCAGGCGTTGGCCGCGCCAGCGCCGGCGAGGCAGTCGGGGCACACATTGCGCTCGGTCTCCGGCATCTCGCTCATCGCGGCATTTCCCTTTCCTTTGGGCCCAAAGCCTGCCACGGAAGGTCGGGCTATGGCCATCCGGGGACGATGGTCCAGCGGTGAACCCCATCAAGATCACCGACGAGATGCGCCAAGCCATGGAAGGCGGCATGGCGGCAGGACTTCATGAAGGACCGACCTGCCGCCCCTGGTTGCCAGCATCCGGGCCGACGCAGAAGGCCGGTATGCGGCCCGGAACCCGGACGGGGTCCGGAGTCGTCTCATGGCGGCCCGCCGCCCCCAGCCCGCCCGCCGTACGGCAACGGGTTGGCATGCTGTGGCCGGGCTCATCGGCGGACAGTAAAGCGACCAATGAGTCTTTTCAGCTCGGCCCCCGATCGGGTGAGGGGGCTGTGGCCGTGAAACGGGCAGAGCCCCAAGGCTGTTGAGCAAGGTGTCTATGCTCAACTCTTCGGCCTTGGGGCTCTGTTGGTTCCCTATCGTGCCGTACTCGATGTCCCGCATCCACTCGTGGAGTGAGTCTCAATGATGGTGTCAAGCCGAGTGGGCGGCTGGTGGGGTGGGGGTGTAGTGCCTCTTGTCACGGAGCATGGCCCATAAGACGTCGACTCGGCGGCGGGCGAGGGCGAGCAGTGCCTGGAGGTGGATCAGTCCTTCGGCGCGTTTCTTGAGGTAGTAGTCCCGGGAGGGTCCGGGGCGCATCATGGCGGTTTGGGCGGTCATGTAGAAGACGTGTCGCAGGCGGCGGTGGTAGCGCTTGGGCCGGTGGTGGTTACCGGTCCGGCGGCCGGAGTCGCGCGACACCGGGGCCAGTCCCGCGTGGGCGGCCAGGCGGCCGGCGTCTGCGTAGCCGGACAGGTCTCCGACGATGGCGAGGAACTCGGCCCCGAGGATGGGGCCCATACCCGGCAGGGATTCGATGACTTCGGCGCGCTCGTCGTGGTGGAAGGCCTCGCGGATCTCCCGGTCGGTGTCTTTGATCCACTCGTCGAGTGCGAGGAGCTGATGAGCGAGGTCGCACACGAGTTTGGCGGCTCGCTTTTCGCCCGGCAGAGCAGTCACCTGGCACTGGGCTGCCTCGACCGCGCGGGCGGCGACCTCGGCTGCACTGCGGACCGCGCGTCGTGCCAGCCGGTCCGCGAGCTGCTTGACGCCGGTCCGTCGCAGGGCGGCCGGGGTCTGGTATTCGGTCAGCAGGACGACCGGTCCCTTGGCTGCTGAGTAGTCGAAGGCCCGCTCCAGAGCAGGGCAGATGCCCACCAGGGCATCGCGCAGGCGGTTGATCAGTCGTACCCGGTCGGCGATCAGGTCGGCTCGGTGAGCGGTGAGCAGCTGGAGATTTGCCACGGTCTCGTCCGGGAGGCTCAACGGTGTGAAGTCCTGGCGCATACGCGCGGTGTCGGCGATGACCAGGGCGTCCTTGGCGTCGGTCTTGCCTTCGCCGCGGTAGGCCCCGGACATGCGGTTGACCGTGCACCCAGGCACGTACACCACGCTCTGGCCATGGGCGATCAACAGTGCAAGCAGCAGTGTCGAGGCCCGGCCGCAGATGTCCACCGCCCACCGCACCTCGTCGGCCATCTCGCACGCCGCCACCATCAGGGCCAGGATCTCGTCCTCACCGTTGACGACCTTCCTCGAGAACACCTTCTCTCCGCTGGCGTTGACTCCGACCGCCCAGCGATGGGCCTTGCCGGCGTCGACGCCGACCCAGACTTGTCCGTGACGTTCCGTCACCGTCACCGCTCCGTTCCCCAGACACCAGCACTCTCCGGGTCCGGGGAACACTCCGCCGCCAAGCCCTTAACCAGCGATGACCGCAGTTCTCAATCAGCAGCCGGAGCGTCCCGAAGGACCGGGCGGCCACTCACTCCGAGCCATCAACGGCAGGTCACCATCAGCCACACCCAGTCCTCCCGGACCACCAGCATTCTTAAGGGGTCACCATGCTGATCGTCACCCGAGAGGGTGACCGACGGTGCAAGCTGCCGCCCTCGGGCCGGGCGATGGTCGCACTGGTGTATCTACGGAAGAACGACACCCTGCAGCAGGTCGCGGCTGGGTTCGGCATCAGCACCGGGACGGCACACACCTACGTTCACGCGGTGGTGAAACACCTGGCCGGCCTGGCGCCTGGCCTGACAGCGGCTCTGAGGTCAGCGGATGCCAAGTTGGCCCTGGACATGCTCGATGAGTCACGCTCCTGGGGCATCGAGGTGCCGCTGGCCGTCGCGGACGCCGGATACGGCGACGCTGTCGCGTTCCGGCACGGACTGCAGGCCCGCGGCCTGAACTACGTGGTGGGAATCTCCAGCACCCTGACGGCCCAGCCCGCCAGCGCGGTGCCGGTGGCCGAGCCGTACTCCGGGACCGGACGCCCACCGGTGGCGAAGTATCCCGACAAGCCGCAGCCGGTGAAAGAGCTGGTCATCGCGGCGGGACGGAAAGCGGCCAGGCCGGTGCAGTGGCGGGAGGGCTCCCGGCCCGGCACCGGCCGCTCCGGCCGCAAGCGGATGTACTCCCGCTTCGTGGCCCTGCGCATCCGGCCTGCCGGACGCGAGGTCCGCCAGGTGACTGACGGCCCGGAACTGCCCGTGTGCTGGCTGCTGGCCGAATGGCCCGCCGACGAGAGCGAGCCGGTGCAGTACTGGCTGTCCGACTTGCCCTCCGGCATGCCGTTGAGCACACTGGTCCGGCTCGCCAAGCTCCGCTGGCGCATCGAACACGACTACCGGGAGATGAAACAGGCCCTGGGACTTGCCCACTTCGAGGGCCGAACCTGGCGCGGCTGGCACCACCACGTCACCCTCGTCTCCGCCGCCCATGCCTTCTGCACCCTGCAACAACTGGCCCGGACCCCAAAAGACGCGGCACCGGCCTGAGCCTCTACCAGGTCGTCCGCGAGCTACAGACACTCCTCGCCCTCTGGACCGGTGCCTGCCCCACCTGCCACCGCGACATACCCACACCGATACGAACCTGACCAAGCACTACAGTAGTAGTTGCCAGTGGGAAATGTGTGCTGAACTCCGGTGTCCGGTGCTGGACGAATTGTCGGTGGCAAGACCGGAGGCGCTGAGGTGACGATCGGCGGGCCGGTGCCCGACTTCAGACCAGGGAGCAAGACGTGCTGATCAGCCACGACACCCGGAAAGCGCTGCACATTGTGGTCGACATGATAAACACGGCACCGGAGGACGACACGACTCCGGACGGACTGCGGGACGTCGCAGCCCTCGGGAATTTCGTACGGGACCACGGAATCAAGAACGGTGGGCCCCTGTCTGAGTTCGATCTTTCTGCGGTACGTCAGATGCGGGGCCGGTTCGCCGGGATCCTGGGAGCGCCAGATGCGCATACGGCCGCCGGGATGATCAACGAGCTGGTTGCCGCTGCAGGAACCACCCCCCGGCTGACGGACCACGACGCCTGCGACTGGCATGTGCACTACGTCACTCAGGGCCCCTCGGTCGCCGATCATCTGGCCGCCGACTGCGGCATGGCACTTGCCTACTTCGTGCTCACCGGGGAGCAGAAGCGGCTGCGCCGCTGCGAGGCGCCCGACTGCTGGCGTACCTTCATCGACCTCTCCCGTAACCGCTCACGGCGGTTCTGTGACAGTCGGACCTGTGGCAACCGGCTCCATGTGGCCGCGTACAGAGCGCGACGCAAGGAAGCGGCGGCCCCACGGGACCGGCATCCGCTGGCGGTAGAGCAAGGCCCACCGTCGCAGCATGATCGGGCAATTCAGGCCAATGCCGGGGCGGAGTGAGGCCGGTGGTGGCTCGTGGGGATGGTCATAGTGTCCACTGTGCCGTGGCTGGTGGTGTAGTGGGCACGGGTTATTCCGGCGGCAGCCAGGGCCCGTTGGCAGCGTGGGCAGGGCCGGGCCAGCAGTGGAACGCTGGCCCGGTTGACTCGAGACAAAGACTTCAGCGCCGGCGGTCGCGGCCCTCACCCGGCGAAGCACCACCTCTTAACCACGTGCTGGCCGCCGGGCCGAATCTGCGGCACAACATGCCAGCGGCCAGGACCGCACCCGTTTCGGTAACGGCACGCCGAACGCAGGGCCTGCCGGACCGCCAGATCCATCAACGTCACCAGGCGCCTCCCTGCCCCAGTGGAGCCTCGCTGCTGCTGATCACCGGCCACGCCCGGCCACTGTGCCAACAGCCCGGCCAACTGAAGAGGCAATCGAGAGCGTCGAACAGCACACCGGCCTGGGTGCGGTGACGGTGCAGAACATCCTGACCATTAGTCCAGCGGAAGCGCGGGGCGCTCGTCCTCGTCGCCCCCGATAGGCATGCCGCCGACACGGCAACGGCTGACGATGGCCGCGGTCGCCCGGCACAAGATCCGCAGCCCGTTGGCCGGGCCGCCTCACACCCGCACACGATCGTCCGCCTTGTGCCCCTGCCGTATCGGAATTCGCTGTATGCATGCCAGGTCGCCGTTGCATACATGAACGCCTTCGGAGAGAGGATCGTCCCGTCCCATGGGGCATGGGTGGAACTCGTCCGGGGCATCAGGCCACCCTGTATAGGGCAGCGGACCGGATCCGCACCTGGCGCATCCGACCGGGCGCCCCAGCACGCGAGAACCGGGCCCGTGCAGGGCTCGGTGTAGGAGGGCGGCTTGCCCATCCTCACAGCCTCGGATCCCCTCGGTTCCGAGCGTCCTTAGCCGGCGCGGAGCCGCTCGTGGGCGGCGCGTGCCTGCTCCAGAACCGAACGCCAGGAGATGACGTGGGGATTGCGGCGTAGAAGTGATCTGCGCTCGCGTTCGGTCATCCCGCCCCACACGCCGAACTCGACGCGCTGGTCGAGCGCCTCGGCCAGACACTCGGCACGCACCAGACAGCCAGTACATACGGCCGTGGCGCGCTTCTGCCCGGCGCCCTGAACGAACAGCGCGTCCGGGTCTGTGCCCCAGCACGCGGCGTTTTCAGTCCAATGCCCGTCCATCACGTTCCCCTCCCCCATCAACCCACCAGGACCCTACTCACACGACCAGGCATGAAGCCTGTGCAGTACTGGCCTTCACCCCTTAACGCAGCATCCCGTTCCGGTCTCGCCCGAGACACGGCAGGTCTGTGCGTGCAACCGTGGGTAACATCCCGAGGCAACATCAAACAACGATGAAGGGCGTGACCCGTGCCCGATACAGCCAACAGCAACCCGATCCAGGACCGCCATGCGCAGCAGGTCGCGGCTGACCTCAAGCACAACCGTGCGGAGCAGCAGCACCTTAGCCGACAGGTGGAACAAATCTAGGCACGGCTGACCCAACTGCAGGCGGAGGAG
The DNA here is from genome assembly GCF_056434305.1 of Streptomyces sp. NPDC044061. NCBI lineage: Bacteria > Bacillati > Actinomycetota > Actinomycetes > Kitasatosporales > Streptomycetaceae > Streptomyces > Streptomyces sp. NPDC044061. The sequence continues at coordinate 10,634 of NZ_JBWKFL010000086.1, forward strand.
ACATGGCTGACCGGCATCAAAGCTTCCATGTGCAGGGACCAGGCCAGCCAGAAGACCGCCACCGCCTCCTTCAGTGCGGCGGAGGGAGCGACAGTTCCGCAGCCGCGGACGCCAGCCAAGAGCACGAGACTGACATCGGCCAAAGGCGGGAAGACCGAGAAGAAGGCAACGAAGACGACAGCCGCCACACCTACTCTAGGCGAGCTCCTGACCGCCATCCTGGACAGCTACCAGGGAGAACCGCGCACAGTTGGTAAAGTCCGCGACGAACTGGAACAGCAACACCCCAAGCGGGCCTGCAACACCGCCCTTGTTGCGTAGCACCCTGGAACGCCTCGTGGCGACGGCCACGGTCGCACGAACTCTGCAGGGACGCGCCGTACTGCTGACGGTCTCGTGGGCGCCGGACGGACGCCTACTGCCATCCTGGCCTCAAGGCCTTCTGACAGACCGTGCGGCGTCCGGCGTCCTCTTGGCTGCCACCACATTGCAACGTGCGGCGGCGTACGGCTGCTGGCGACCTGGTGGCGACGCTGCGCAGAGACTGCGGCGCTGGACGCCCTCTCGACGTCAACACGTTCAGCTTGATCACTCGTTGTTGTTGGTGGTGCGAGTCCGCTGCACGGTGACCTCTTGATAGGTCCGAGTTGTTTGAGTTCCTGCATAGACCGGGGCCCGTGGGGTGTGCTGGTGCCACGAACGGCTAGTGAGGTGGAGGCACGACTGCGAGTCGGTTGATGCCTGGATTAGGTCGCTCGCGTGGCCCGCATGCGCTCGTGACCAGCGCAAACATCTGCTTATGGGGAGGGGCTTTTGATCTACGGCGGAATCGACTGGGCGGAACGAACCCACGACGTCGCACTGGTCGACGACGCCGGCATGATGGTGGCCAAGCGGCACATCACCGACGACGCGGCCGGCTACAAGCTGCTGCTGGACCTGCTCACCGAGTACGACGACTCCGAAGAGAACCCGATCCCGGTGGCGATCGAAACTTCCCGAGGGCTGCTGGTCGCGGTGCTGCGGACTTGGAAGCGGAAGGTGTACGCGATCAACCCGATGGCCGCCGCACGCTACCGCGACCGGCACAGTGTCTCGCGCAAGAAGTCCGATCCCTGCGACGCTCTCGTGCTGGCGAACATCCTGCGCACCGACATGCTCGCCCACCGCCCGCTGCCTGAAGACAGCGACCTCGGCCGGGCCATCGCCGTCCTGGCTCGCGCTCAGCAGGAATCGCTGTGGAACCGACAGCAACTCGCCAACCAGCTCCGTTCCCTCCTGCGCGAGTACTATCCGGCCGCCCTTGATGCCTTCGCCACCTGGGCCAACGGTTTGTGCCGTCCAGAGGCTCGTGAACTCCTCCGGGCAGCACCGACTCCGACCCGGGCTGCCAGGCTGACTCGCGCTCAGCTCCAGGCCGCACTCAAGGGTGCCGGCCGCAAGCGCGGCATCGAGGAGGAGGCCGACCGCCTCCGCGACGTCTTTCGCGCCGAGTGGGCCTACCAACCGCCGATCATCGCTGGCTCGTCCGCTTACGGCGAGCCTGGCGACAGGGTGAGTAGTGGCAAGCCAGGTCCAGAGCATCTCAGGCGCCGAGCTTCCTGTCGCTGCCTGACACATGGCTGCCACTGGGGGCGCAGGAGCGTACGATCTGGGTAACTCCCGTCAGCCCCCTCACCTGCTTCTCCTGACACTCCATCGCCACCTGCAGTTCACCCGCTGCACCGAGACGAGCGTGTATCTTCCACTTCATTTGCCCTTGGTGTAACGGAGGTATCATGGCGGCAGACATCCCAAGCTTGCGGATAGACACCGCCACGGCTCACCCGGCGCGTGTCTACGACTATCTGCTGGGCGGCAAGGACAACTACCCGCCCGACTGGGAGGTCGGAGACTCGCTGCCATCCGCGGCTAAGGCCGCGGCGCGGCAAAACCGGGAGTTCATGCACCGGGCAATGGCCTGGGTGGCCGACAGAGGCATCGACCAGTTCCTCGACATCGGCACCGGTATCCCAACCGTACCGAACCTGCACCAGATCGTGCAGGCGGTCGTCCCGACGGCACGGGTTGTCTACACCGATTACGACCCCATCGTGCTGCGGCATGCCCAGGCTCTCCTGATCGGCAGGCCCGAAGGGGCCACTGATTACATCCAGGCGGATGTTCGTGACCCCCACACGATCCTTGAACACGCCCGCCATATCCTGGATTTCGACCGCCCGATCGCACTCTCGCTCATCGCGCTCATGCCCTTCGTGCCTGACGAGCACGAGCCGTACCACGTCGTCCACACGCTGGTGGAGGCGCTGCCCTCCGGCAGCTACCTCGTATTGTCACACGGCTCCTCGGACCTTCTTCCGGAACTAGCGGCCACAGTGTGCGAGAAGTACGCCGCCGGAGGCGTGACCTTGACCATGCGGACCCGCGCGGACATCCTCCGCTTCTTCGACGGCCTCGACCTCATCGAACCCGGCCTGGTCGTCACGACGAAGTGGTTCAAGGACACACCTGCCCCGCTGCAGGAGGCCAGTGGCATCTATGGCGGAGTCGCACGCCTTCCCTGACCATATGTTGTCAACTACCCGGTCCTAAAGGGCCAGACTGCCGGTAGGGTCTCACTGGCTGTGGGGTGGCCTCCCGCGTCTGAGCCGTTCAGCCTTGCGGCTAGGTGGCTGGGACGCGTGACTCACGCCCCGCAATCCACACGCTCTGGCCGCGGTGGGCGAGGCCGTGGAAGCGTTCCGGTCGACGTGCGCAACGACGCCGCACGACCTGCATGCGAGCTGGCTTGGGATGCGGTTGAGCGAGCGCCCCATGACGCAGCAGGACGGAGCACGTCGCGTCCGCGGGGAAGACCAAGGTGGACATCTGCAGATCCACGCTGGGGCACCTGAGCCGACGGGAAGACCGCATGAGTGTCTGCCAGCATTGCCAAAATCACGGTCTCAATCCGGGCCGGAGGGGCGGGTTCCGAGGATTACGGCACGGGGGGTTCGGTCGACCAGTGGCGGGTGTTGTGGATGGGGCGGATGCGGTTGGTGTGCGCGAGAATGGCGGTGGTCAACGCCTCCACGCGTTCTGTGGGGGCGTGGGGGTTGGTCAGCAGGACGAGGTCGAGTTCGCCAAGATCGGGCAGTCCAACGCCGGCGGGTAGTTCGACGAGGTCGCTGGGCAGCAGACTGCGGGCGAAGATCGCGATGCCGAGGCCAGCGCGGGTGGCGGCGAGCACGGCGTTGACCCCGCGTGCCGTGCAGACCACACGATGTTTGATGCCTGCCTCCTCCAGTGCTTGTACGGCCAGTGCTCGGCTGGGGCTTGGAGCCTGGTAGACGATGAGGGGCACTGGTCGTTCCGCGTCCCGTGGCAGGCTGGTGCCTTCGGCGGCGGCCCAGACCAGCCGGTCCCGGCGCACCAGCTGGCCCCGCCCGTCTCCTGCGCTGGTCTTGAGGAAGGCAACGTCGACGTGGCCGGATTCCACTCGGCGTTGCAGATACACGCCTTGGGAGACGGTGAGGTCCAAGGTGATGCCGGGGTTGAGGTGGCGGAAGTCCCGTAGGATCCGCGGTACCTGGGTCAGTGCAAGGTCGTCGGTCACTCCGAAGCGCAACCGGCCTTGCACGCCGGTGCCGGTGAAGTAGTCGGCCGCCTGAGCGTGCGCGGTGAGGATGGAGCGGGCGAAGCCGACCATCGCTTCCCCGTCGACGGTCAGCGTCACGCTGCGCGTGTCCCGGACGAGCAAGGGCCGGCCCACCGCCCGCTCGAGTTTACGGATGTGCTGGCTCACCGTGGGTTGTCCTAGGCCCAGCGCCGCTGCGGCCTGGGTAAAGCTCAACGACTGCGCCACGGCCAGAAACGTCCGCACCTGCTCCGGAGGAAACATCACAGCCCCACCATAGGTCAGCCCATTACGATCAGCAATGAGAGTTGTCGCAGAAATTCGCCTTCTGAATTGATGAGTGTGCCCACCGTCACGACCGCGGTCGTCGCGGAGATACGAACCGGGCCAGCGAAGGAGGCACCCCGCCATGCCAGCGCGGCCGACGGACACGACCATCCCCATAACCGGCCAATAGCACTGACCCCACGAGCATGCCGTCGCAGCCGGGGTCATGCCGACCATGACGCTGGCGGCGCTCGACTCCACCATCGTCTCCACGCCGCACCGCAGATCGTCGGCGACCTCGGCGGCTTCTTTACATTCTCATGGCTGTTCTCCGGCTACCTGCGCGCCGCGACCATCTCACTGCCTGTCTGCGGCGGGCTGCCGGACACCTTCAGCCGCAAACCGGTCCTCATCGTGGGCGCGGCCCTCTTCTCGCGCCTCCCTTTTGAGTGATTGATGCGTGAGTCCGATCTTGTGGGCGCCTGTCCGCGCCGCAAGGTCTTCACGCGCCGCGACGGGAAGGGCCCGTTCGCCCCTGACCTGGTCCAGCGTGACTTCACAGCCGAGGAGACGAACCGGCCGCGGGTCACGACCTAACGATGATCCCCACCAGCGAGGGACCCTTATGGCTGTCCGCGATCCGTGATGCGTTCTCTCGGTGCGTGGTGGCCTGAGAAGCCTCCGCCCACGCCTGACAGCACACATCTATCAAGCTCACAACACGCTCAATGCGGGCGGGAATTGAGGTGCTATAGGGTCGGGCGGAAACTCTACATAAGGTACTCGCTGAGAACCTATGGACGCCGATCAAGACCGAGGACATTCGCAGTCGGACCTTCACCACCACGGGCTGAGGCGAACCTCGTGCTCTGCGCGTACATCAACGCTTTCATAACAGTCGCCGTATCCAGGAGAAACCCGGCTCTCTGACCAACCGCCACGCGCAGCGCCGAGCCGCAGGTCGTGCCCCGCCCCGATGTGCTTTTGAGGCATGTGAAATGCCTTGTGCGAGGGAGGTACATCATTGGGCCTGCCGACACGTGCGGTCTGTGGTCCGTTGCCAAAATTGAGCTTTGCCAACTTGCCTTGTGTACTTAACGGTTGGACTGGCCGATGGGCGAAGCCCCTGATAGACGGGGTCACGACTAAGATCCCTTCGACCACCAGAGGCTTCGTCTGCTTGTCTCCCCGTGCGGGCTGAACGCGTCCAGCCGATCTGTGCGTTTCCTCACTGCTCGCCTGCGTGAACACCGCTGCCGGATCGGCAGCCGCTGGCGTCGACTCTCGGCCAGCCGTCAAGCCCTCCTGGCCATGACGCATCTGCGGAACAGGACGACGTGTGCCCAGCTCGCGGCCGGTTTCCGGATCGGAATGAGTACCGCCTACCGTCACATCTGCGAGGCGTCGACCTGCTGTCCGTACTCCGACCTCCTCCGAGGCCATCCGAACGGCATCGCGGAAGGCGTACGTCCTCCTCGACGGGAACCTCCTACCGATCGACGGGATCGCCGCCGACCGGCCCTTCTACTTCGGCAAACACACGAAGCACAGGATGAACGAGCAGGTCATGACCCGTTCGGACGGCTGTAGTGGGCCTCGCCCGCGCTTCCAGGCGCCATCCGACGTTCGCGCGGCCCGCGAGCACGGCATCATCGACGCGCTCGAGCAAGCCGGCATGGACTGCTGGGCGGACAAGGGCTACGAAGGTGCTCGCGGCACCGTCCGGACCCCCTACCGTGGCCGGTGGGAGACGCTTTCCGCAGGTCAGCAGGCCGTGAACCGGGCACAGGCCAAAATCCGCGCCCTTGTCGAACAGGCCATGGCCAACCTCAAGACCGGGCGACTCCTCCGCAAGGTGAGATGCTCGACCACCCGCGTCCAAGCCGTCCGCACCCTCCATCAGGCCAGCTCAGACGCAGGATGAAAATGCCTCATTGGCTCGTTACTGGGGGAGCGTGGTCAGAGTAATCCTGTCTTCCGGCGCCATGAGCTCGCGAAGGATCCGGTACAACGTTGCAGGTTCGTCTGAAGAGGGCACTGGGGCGATTGACGTGGCGACTTCCCCCCTCGTCCAGGGCAGCCACGTTAGTGGGCACCGGTGAAGTGGCCACTGAGTCGTCTGTGCCGTTGCTCTGAGTCCGGGTTGAGCCCGGTGATCTCCACATGCTTGCCTTTCGCCTGATAATTAGTGGTGATGGCGTCGAGGGCGGCGACGGTGGAGGCGTCCCAGATGTGGGTGTCGCTCATATCGATGACGATGTTAGGCGGGTCGCCGGTGTAGTCGAACTGATAGACCAGCTCGTTGCTGGAGGCGAAGAACAGCTCGCCGCGTACCTTGTAGACGCGGGTGTCGGTCGCGTCGTGGTCGGCGGCGCGACTAGTGGATACCTCGGTGAAGTGGGCGACTCGGTGGGCGAAAATCACCATGGCGGTGAGCACGCCGACGATGACGCCGATGGCGAGGTTGGAGGTCGCGACGGTGACCACGACCGTCACCAGCATCACCGTGGTTTCAGCAATGGGCATCCGCCGCAGCATCTTCGGCGCTATAGAGCGCCAGTCGAAGGTCTTGACCGAGACCATGATCATGACCGCGGCCAGTGCGGCCATAGGGATACGCCCGACCAGCCCGCTGAGACCGACGACTAGGACGAGCAGGAGCACACCGGCGAGAAAGGTCGAGATGCGGGTGCGTGCGCCGGCGACTTTCACATTGACCACCGTCTGGCCGATCATGGCGCAGCCGCCGATGCCACCGAAGAGCCCGGTGACGATGTTCGCGATGCCCTGGCCCCAGCTTTCGCGGGTTTTGTCGGAGTGGGTGTCGGTGACGTCGTCGACCAGTTTCGCGGTCATCAGGGACTCCAGCAATCCGACGAGCGCCATGGCCAGCGCATACGGGGCGACGGTCGCTAGCATGTCCAGCGTCATCGGGACGTGCGGGACGACCAACGTGGGCAGGCTGGTGGGAAGCGCCCCCTCGTCTCCGACTGTGGGCTGGTGCAGCCCGAACCACAGGCTGACTGCGGTGAGCACGATGATGGCCACCAGCGGCGCGGGGACCACCGTGGTGAGCTTCGGGAAGAAGACGATGATCAGCAATCCGGCCGCGACCGTGGGATACACCAGCCACGGCACCTCGATCAGGTGCGGCAGCTGAGCGCTGAAGATCAGGATTGCCAGCGCGTTGACGAACCCGACCATGACACTGCGCGGGATGAACCGCATCAATTTCGCCACGCCGACCACGCCGAGGACGATCTGAAATACGCCGCCCAGCAGCGTTGTCGCGATCAGGTATTGTAGCCCGTGATCGCGGACCACCGGTGCGACGACCAGTGCGACCGAACCTGCCGCCCCGGAGACCATGGCGCGTCGGCCGCCGCTGATCGCGATCGTCACCGCCATGGTGAACGCCGCGAACAACCCCACCTTCGGGCCCACGCCAGCCATGATAGAAAACGACATTGCCTCCGGAATCAGCGCCAGGGCCGTCACCAAACCGGCCAGCACCTCGATACGCAGCCGCCTTGGAGTCGCCAACGCGTTCCGTACAGACCAGCTGGCGTTGTCTGATAGATGCTCGGCACTCACGAGTGGTACTCCGATCGTTGATCGTAAAGCAGGCAGGCGGAACAGGAAGAGCAGGACCCTCGTCGGTGACAGGGGCACGGGGCAGGTCGGCGCCAGTGATCCTGTCTTGAGGCAAAGGACGGTGTCGCGGAAGAGCATCGCCATTTCGACGGGATCCTGACGCGATGAGTCGAGGACGATGGCCGCGAGCTGCCGACCTCGTCGCCGCCGTAGTGCATCACCTCGCGACCGCAAACTGCGGCACGCAGCGCCACCTTCAAGATCCAGATTTGCTCTTAATGACCGGGCCGACACGACTGGTACGAAACCGATTTGACTGCCGGTGCGCAGGGGTGAAAATCCCGGTGGCTCTTCAATTCCCAGTCCAAGATGCTCACCGATCGTCTCCATGCTCCCCAGTAGTAGGCACTATCCTTATCGTCACCTACCGCCCTCCGCGACCAACAATCCGTCGATCATTAGGTGCCGCAATTAGCACAGATTGTCCAGTGGTGGGCAGGCAAGAAAGTCAATCCTAAGAGCCATTGAGCGAAAGCGGCATGATGCCCATCGCGATCGGTTCAGCCAGCCACTAGCAGCTGCCCGACCGCCTGGCGTTCGCGAGTGCCTCGTTGAATGAAGGTCTTCTTCTGATCCTCCGGTTGTTGTCGACGAGCAGGCCGGAAGTGAAAGTCAGCGAGGGTCCGAACTTAATGACGAAACAGTCACCACACCGCGCCTACCCGGAATTTCATGAAAGTCATGCTGACGAACTGAAGTCAGTGAGCGAATGCTATAAGGGTCGACGTTCAGCGGTCGCGGAAGGCGTGCTCATCCAGGTGCCAAAGGGTTGTCCCGTAAATGATCTCCGGCATGCCGGATGGCCTGCCTGTGTCCTGTCATCCGACGAGGGCGAGGTTGTGCAGGCGGGCGATGCCGAGCATGGCGTGGTGGGAGCCGTCGCCGTTTTGCCCGCGTCCTCGAGCACCTTCTCCAGCCGGTTCAGCGCGCGGGAACGCTCTCGGACCAGGCTGGTGCGTTGCCGGGTGAGGTCATGGAGTCGACGAATGAGCGGTGGTGGCACGAAGGACGGGGAGACCAGCCCGTGCTGGGCCACCTGGGCGATCCAACGGGCGTCGGAGACGGCGGTCGCGTGCTCGACGCGGGCGCGGATCTTGCGGTGGGAGGTGTTGTGTTCCTCTTTCCAGGCTGGGAGTGTGGCCGCGTTCGCGGCGGTGCGGGATGA
>NZ_JBWKFL010000087.1:0-18295 GCF_056434305.1 Streptomyces sp. NPDC044061
TGGTCGGTCTTGGCGTGCAGCCGCTCGGACTGCCGCCGAAGCCGGTACTGCTTGGCGAGCACGCCGGCAGCCCGGAACTGTGCGCCCGCCCCGAGCGCGGTGATCTGGCCGCCCTCGTGTATCCGGGCCGCGCCTGCGCTGAGGAGCGTGTTCAGGCCCCAGTCCACGCCGAGTGCGACGGTGTGGCCGGTGCGCTGGGCCTTGGGCACGGCGTGGGTGTAGGGGAGATCAGCCCGCACCTTCCCGCCCGCGATACGCAGGGTGGGCAGGTGGATCACGGCGTTCGCCGGAACCGTGGGCGGCAACGTGATCGGGCAGGCCACCCACGCCCAGTCGCGGTATGCCTGCGGGTCGGACCGAGTGGGAAGCTGTAATCGCAGCAGCACCCGTTGCCCGTCCTCAGTCCGCTCGACGGTGGCCTGCTGTCTGTCGCACGCTGCGAGCAGCAGCATCTTGGCCACACGGGGTGTTGGCTCCAGCTCGAACAGGTGGGCAGGAAGACGGTCGTGCTTGCGCTCGAAGGTGGCGATCTGGCGCGTGCGAGAGCGGATGACGCTGGACGGCAGATACTCTCCGCCCGGTATCGCCTCACGCACCGCCTCCCACTCGACGGCGGTCCGCTTCTTCGGATCAGCAGGCCAGGAGGCCACAACCCCAGCCGTCACGTCGACGCGCCACTTCACCGACCGCAGCGCACGACCAGCCATCTCCTGGGCCATGCGCACGATTCGGTCATTGGCCTGGATGCCCTCGGCCGGCGCGACACTCCAGCCGAGGCGGCGCAGCGCCATCCACGCGTTCGACGGCAGCTTGCGGCCCCCGGCATCCACCCCGGAGGCCAAAACGTTCACGTGAGTGGTGTTCCAGTGCGCGGCCAGCAGCGTGCTCGTCATGTCCGCCACCAGGTCGGCGCACCAGCCCACGCGTTCGGCCAGGGCAGCAGGGCCAAGGACCTCGCCGCTCCTCTCGTCCGCCCCGGACCGGATCAGAGCCCGGGCGCAGGCAGTACGAGCCCTCTCGCCGTCGGCGAGCGGCAGCTTCCTGCTCACGCGGCACGGTCCCGGTCATCGCACTGCCCGGACTCGGCCAGCAGCCGGCGGCGGTTCTCCGCGCTACGCATCCCGTACAAGCGGCCCGCGAACGTCGTCACCAAAGAGACGAAATCCTCGAGGAGTTCGTCCCGGCCGCCGAGCGTCTTCGGGTGCAGCACCTCCACCGTGACCCCATACACAGCGAACAGCCGCCTGAGCCAGCCCACACCGAACCGGGCCAACCGGTCCTCATGCGTGACACGCACCACGGTCACCGTGCCGTCCGAGACCATCGCCAACACCCGATTCAAACCGGGCCGGTTCTCCCTCAGACCTGAGCCACGGTCCCGGACGACCTTGACGATCTCCCCCGTGGAGGTGGCCCGCAGCTCGGCCTCCTGGGCCTCCAGCAAGGCCTCCTGCCCGGACGAGCCGGACACACGCACATACAGCAACTCCAGACGCCCACGCGCAGTCGAGGAGTCACTGCCGCGCTTCATGCTCTCCACATCCACCGAGGAGAACCGGCGCTCACGCCCGACCCACGTGAACGGGATCTTGCCGTCCAACGCCCACTGACGCAACGTCATCGGGTGTATCCCAAGACGCTGCGCAGCCTTGGACATCCGCAGCAACTCCATGCACACAACTATACCTGCTCAACACCAGGGATAGCTAATGAAGTTGGTGAGCCTCAGCGCCGCAAGCCGGCCGAGTGCACGAGCGGATACGCGCCCACGTGCTGCTGTGCTGGCTCGCACTGCTGCTGATCCGCGTCGCCGAACGCCGAACCGAGCAGACCTGGCCCAAGATCGCCGCCGCGCTCGGTCGGATCCACCAGGTCACCCTCTCCGGCCCCGCTGGCAGCCTCCATCAGACCACCCGCTTCACCGACATCCAGACCAAACTCTTCAAGGAGTGCGGCGTCCCGCTTCCGCCAAGGATGAGCGGCCTCAAGACCTCCGAATAGCCCCTGAGCTGGGGAAACGCGCTCCGGAGCCGTGGGCACACGGCCCCGGAACCCCGTCATGCCCATCGCCGCAGGTCAGCCCGCACTTCCGCCCACGCCATATGCCTGCCAACTGTCGAACTCGGGAGATGGTGCCAGCCGACACCGCATTGCGTCCCTCGCTTGCAGCGACGACTTTCCGAGCCCCAGAGGTTGCGTTCGCCGGTCACCAGGGCGTCGAGCATGGCCCGGCCCGACACGCCGAACAGGGCCGAGACGACACCGACAGCTTGATCTGCGCGTCCTGCAAAGCCACCTGGCCGCCTACGACGTCCACCACGCGAAGATCTTCGGCCACTGCGAGCAGAGAACCGGCTTGCCCCGTTCATGGCCACGACCAGGTTATGGCCCAAGAACCCTACGCCATCGCGAAACGCGTGTTCTGGGTCGTGGACAACGGCTCCGCAGCAGACTGGCTCAACGCCGCCACCGGCACCCTCAGGTGGCAGGCGACCGAACGCGTCCTCCCCCTCACCTGCCCGCTTATCGGAGCCAGTCAGCCAGGCAAGCCGACTGGCGAAACGGCCGCGGGACTACCTGTGGATCAGGACCCCGGGATCAAAGCCGATCGGAAATGGCTCCTCGATCCGGGCGATGGCGCCGGCCAGGAACTCGTGATCCGTGTAGGAGCCGCAGTGGCGGCGGCCGGCCAGGAGACGCGGAGCGGGCTCCAGCTCGATGCGCCAGTAGTACTCGATGCCGGCGGCCGCGTACAGCGCGGGCTTCAGCTTGCGGTCGGTGAGCCGGGTCGAGGGTGAGGCAATCTCGACCACCGCGAGCACGTCATGCGCGTTCACCGCCGCACCTGCTTCGTCAGCGGCCACGGCGTCGACGACGGCCACGTCAGGGATGAGCAGCCCGTCGGGGACGATGACGTTGATCCCCTCGAAGATCTCGACGTCGGCGTCGGCGGCCGCGGCAGCCTGCTCCAGGAGATTGTGCAGCCGGTGCGAGGCACGCTGGGAATGCGCCAGCCCGGGCGCGGGGCTCATCATCAGCTGCCCTCCGACCAGCTCGACGCGCTGCGTGCTGTCTTCGGGCAGGGACAGGACGTCGTCCAGCGTCCAGGGCCCGACGTGGCTGTTGGCAACGCTCACGGTCCTTTCACCTCCTGCGGGGGACGGCCTCGGTGTGCCCCGCCACGGGCCCGCTGTCTTCCCCCACAGACAGTGCCTTCATGGGCAGACCTCGCGCCTAAAACCTACCACCAGCCACCTTCAGCGCCTGGGCGGAGAAATACGGATGGTGCTTGCCACCGCCATCTGACCTACACCCGAGCGCGCCCCGGCCATCCCCGTGCCGCCGACGCAAGGTGTCCAACTCGACTACTCCTGCGACACTCAGCTACCCGGGCCTGACGTCCCGGGGCTCTTGCGAGCCCGCGGTGGCGGTGCGGGCGCTGGTCAGGGCGGCGAGCGGGTCGGGGTGGGCAGGGGCGCAGGGCCACCAGTCGGTGCGGCCCGCGAGGGTTTCGCGGGCGTAGGGGTGCCAGCGGCCGTCGGGACCGTAGCGGAGCTGAATGCCTTCGGCGTTTAGGGTCAGGCGGTTGCGCCAGGTTCTGACCGGCACCGGCTCGTCGGACTCCTCGAGCGCGGTGCGGGCGGCGGCGAGGGCGGCCGGGTCGCCAGTGAGCGGCGTACGGGCGGTGGTGACACCGGGGATGCCGCCGTGGCGGGTGGCGCGGACCAGGCGGGCGAAGTCGGCGGGGTGGCTTCCCGTGCCGGTGACCAGGCGGTGGAACCACTTCTCGCTCGCGCCCTCGGCGGCGATGCGCAGGGCGTCGTCGGCGGCGTCGAGGTGCAGGGTGAGGGCGTGGCCGTCGCTGAGGCGGCGGGCGCGCAGCGCGGTGTCGCGCATCAGCGCTGTGAGGTCGAGAAGGTTGACGGGGCCGGTACGAGGCGGTTCGGCGGTCAGGGGAGCGGGCTGCGGATCCGGGGAGTGTTCCGGACCGCCGGTGCCCGGGGCCGCCGTGGTGTCGCGGGAGCCGGGTGCCTGCGGGGCGGGCGGGGTGAAGGTGCCGTCCCAGGCGGTGAAGGCCTCGCGGGCGAGGACGCCGTAGGGGGCGGCAGCGCCGGTGTCGTCGGTGGCCGGGTCGGCCGGGTTGGCCGTGGAGGCGGCTCGGCGGCGTGCGCGCAGCGCGGGGAGGAGGCTTTCGCGGTCGCGGCCGCGGAGGGTGAGCAGCAGGAACGGGTTGTCGTCGATGTGGGTGGCGGTGGCGTAGCAGACGGCGGCGGCGTGCTTGCACGGGTAGCCCCAGTCGGGGCAGGAGCACTCCGGGTCGAGTTCGTGCGGCTGGGGCAGGAGCGGTACGCCGGCCGAGGCCGCGTCGGCGACGAGGTCCTCGGGCATCTCCCCGTCGAGCAGGGCGGCGGTGTGCCCGGCCCGGGAGGCGATGGTGTCGAGCAGGGTGTCCCACTGGGCGTCGGTGAGGATGGGGACGTGGACGGTGGCGTCGTAGGGCCAGGGGGTGCTGCCCTCGACTTCGGCCTTGAGCGCGCCGGGCAGGCAGGTGACGGGGTGGACCATGCCCTTGCGGGCGTAGGTGCGGCCGCGGGAGAGGCGGGCGGAGTCGAGGGTGGATGCTTCCAGGGCATCGATCCAGGCCTGGCCCCACCAGGTGGTGGCGAAGGCGCGGGCGCCGCGGCGGGGGGCCTTGTGGGAGGGGGTCATAGGTCTTCTCCCTTGACGGTGGCGGACAGGGCGACGAGTTCGGCGAGGTCGGCGTCGGACAACTCGGTGAGGGCGGCCTCGCCGGAGGCGACGACCTGCTCGGCCAGCGCCCGCTTGGCGCCGAGCAGGCGGGCCACCTTTTCCTCGACGGTGCCCTGGGTGGTGAGCCGGTGGACCTGGACCGGGCGGTCCTGGCCGATGCGGTAGGCACGGTCGGTGGCCTGGTCCTCGACGGCCGGGTTCCACCAGCGGTCGTAGTGGATCACGTGGGTGGCGCGGGTGAGGTTGAGGCCGGTGCCTGCGGCCTTCAGCGACAGCAGGAAGACGGGTACGTCGCCGCGCTGGAAGGCGGCGACCATCTCCTCGCGCCGTTCGACCTCGGTGCCGCCGTGCAGGTACAGGGTGCGCACGCCGCGGTCGGTGAGGTGGGTCTGGAGGAGTCTGCCCATCTGCGTGTACTGGGTGAACAGCAGCGCGGACTCGCCTTCGGCGACGATGGTGTCGAGGAGCTCGTCCAGGAGCCGGAGCTTGCCGGAGCGGCCCTGCAGGGGGCCCGGCTGGCGCAGGTACTGGGCGGGGTGGTTGCAGATCTGCTTCAGGGCGGTGAGGAGTTTGAGGACGAGGCCGCGGCGAGCGATGCCGTCCGCCTTCTCGATCCTCTCCATGGCCTCGCGGACCTGCGCCTCGTACAGCGCGGCCTGCTCGCGGGTGAGCGGGACGGGGTGGTCGGTGGTCGTCTTGGGCGGCAGTTCGGGGGCGATGCCGGGGTCGGACTTGCGGCGGCGCAGCAGGAAGGGGCGGGTGAGACGGGTGAGTCGTTCAGCGGCGCGGCGTCCGTCCTCGGCGCTCTCCTCGTCGCCGTCGGTGCCGAGGGCGCCGCGTTCGATCGCCCTGGCGTAGCCGTCGCGGAAGGCGGTGAGGGAGCCGAGCAGTCCCGGGGTGGTCCAGTCGAGCAGTGCCCACAGCTCGGAGAGGTTGTTCTCCACGGGGGTGCCGGTCAGGGCGACCCGGGCCCGGGCGGGCAAAGACCGCAGCCGGCGGGCCGTGGTGGCGTAGGGGTTCTTGACGTGCTGGGCCTCGTCGGCGGCGATCAGCGACCACTTGATGCCGGCGAGCCGCTCGGCGTCACGTCGCAGCACGCCGTAGGTGACCAGGACGAGTTCGCCGCCCAAGAGGTGGTCCAGGGTGCGCTCGCCGCCGTGGTAGCGGCGTACGGCGAGGCTGGGGGCGAAGCGGGCCGCCTCGCGCTCCCAGTTGCCAAGCAGTGAGGCGGGGCAGACCACCAGTGTGGGCCCCGCGGTGTCGGGATGCTGCTGGCGGTGCAGGTGCAGGGCAAGCAGCGTGACGGTCTTGCCCAGGCCCATGTCGTCGGCGAGGACACCGCCGAGCGTGAGGCGGGTCATGTCGGCGAGCCAGGCCAGTCCCCGCTTCTGGTAGTCGCGCAGAGTGGCGGTCAACTCCGGCGGTACGGCGATCGGTTGGCGTTGCTCCGGTTCGCGCAGCCGGGCGACGAGCTCGCCGAACGTGCCTGCCGCGCTCACCTCGATCCGCTCGCCGTCCCGCTCGATCTCGCCGGTGAGGACGGCCTGCAGCGCGTCCAGCGGCGCAAGGTCGCGCTCTGAGCGGCGGCGCAACCGGGCCAGCAGCCTCGGGTCGGCGACCACCCACTGGTCGCGCAGTTTCACCAGGGGGCGGCGCGCTTCGGCGAGTCGGTCAATCTCGGCCTCGGTGAGCCGCTCGCCGTTCAACGACACCTGCCAGGAGAAGTCCAGCAGGGCGTCCTTGCCGAGGAGAGTGTTCACCGTCGCGCCGGGAGCGGTGGCCGCTCCGATCTCGGCCCGTGCCTCAAGGGCCTTGACCAGGTCTTTTGGCCAGTGCACGCGCAGCCCCGCGTCGTGCAGCAGGCCCGCGGCCTCGTCGAGCAGGTGGGCGAGCTCCTGGTCGGACAGCCGCAGCCGGACGGGCGCGGCCTCGTCGAGCAGCCGCGCCAACGGGGGCCACACCCTGGCGCCGCGGCGCAGCGCGAGCAGGGTCTCGGCCTCGGCGCGCGGGCCGAGCAGGCGGGCGGTGCGCTCCGGGTCGGCCCACAGTTCGGCGGCGTCAGCGATGAGGGAGGGGTCGGCGGCGCTGTGCAGTTGGAGCACGGCGTGGAAGGCCCGCTGCCGCCCGGTGGGAGGTTCCAGCCGCAGCGAGACGTTGACCAGCGCGGAGCGCTCCGCCTCCACCTGGGCGGCCCACTCGGCGAGCTCGGGGTGCGGACTCGCAGCGCGGTCGGCGTACGGATTGCCGGGGGTGGCCAGCGATGCGGCCGGGGTGCGCGGCAGGGTGTCCGCGAGCGCGTCCGTGAACTGCCGTACCAGGGAGCCGGGTTCGGTGATCCTCAGCGGACGGCTGCCGGGCAGGGGCAGGTTGTGGGCGTACGGCGGCAGAGCGGCGGCCAGGCCGTCCAGCGTCCGCTTGCCGTGCGCCCCGAGCGGTCCCAGCCGCCACACGGGATGGCCGTCCGCAGTCAGCGAGGGCTGCAGGCGGCCCTCGCCGATCAGCCGCAGGGCGGCGCGGGCGACGGCGGCCCAGGCGTGCAGCGAGGGATGCGCGCCCCGCCCGGGCAGGTCCAGCAGGAGCGCCAGGGCGGTGCCGGGGGTGAGCCCGTACGCCTCGGCCTCCCTGACCCGTACGCCCTTGCCGTTCGGCAGCGCGAGGCTCAGCGCCAGCTCGTCCACGGCCGCAGGGGCGGCGGCGGGCGCGCGCAACGCACTGTCCGGCAGCCAGTACAGGGCGAGCCGTCCCAGCCGGTGCGACTGCCCGGCCGGCGCGGGCACGAAGACCGCCGCCCAACCGCCGGCCGCCAACTCCCCGGCCCAGGCGACGGCTTCCCGGTCGGCCAGCGGCGGCATCGGCAGAGGCACAGGCGGCCGCTGACCGGGCACGGCGATCCTCACGTGGCGCTCCTCGCCTTGAACGCGGCCTTGCGCAACTTCTTGGCCAGCTGCTTGTCCTCGTCTGCGAGGCTGTCAGCGACGGCACTCAGCACGGCCTCACCGTGCCAATGCCCGGCCCGCCACAGGTCGTCCGCCAGCTCGGCCACCTGCTCGCGCACCCGCGGCCCGCCCACGGGCCCCTCATCCAGACGCACGCGCAGGGCTTCGGGGCCGCCGTCCGCGTACGCGTACAGGCCGTCCAGGCACATCCACTCCCGGCCGAAGGCGTCCTGCCCCTCGGCTGGGTCGCCGATCCGCCGCAGCCAGGAAGCGGCCGTGTGCGCGCACCCGGGCACACCGGAGCCGGCGGCCTTGCGCAGCACCGCACGCACACGGCGCCGCTGGTCCGTCTCCGCGTCCCCGGACCGCTGGGCGGGCAGCAGCTGCTCCAGGACGAGCGGAGCCATGAGCCGCCGCAGCGCATCGGCCCCCTCCATGCCGCCGCAGGCGTCGACGAGCTGCACCGCCGCGTCGGCCGGGGTACGGGCGGCCAGCCAGCCGGCCACCTCCTCCCGCACGTCCTCCAGGCAGGGATACGCGGGCAGCGCGGCCAGCAACTCTGCGGCCTCCGCCTGCGCCATGCGGCCCACCACCGGGGCCGATACCCCAGCCTCGACCAACAGCCGACGCAGCCCGGCGCGGCCCAGCGGCGTGAGGCGGAAGCGGCCCGGCACGGGTACGGACAGGCCGATCAGCAGCCGGTCATCCGCTCGCACGTCACCGGGCGGGGTGCCCTCAGGCCGGTACTCGGCAGCCCCGAACCGCACCAGCAGCCCGGCCGCCTCCTCCCACTGCACCATGTACAGCATCTCCAACAGTGCTCCGGCCGGTCCGCCGGGCATCTCCTCCAGGGCCTCGCCGAAGAAGGCAGCGGCGTCCGCCCATTCTTCCTCGGGCAGCCCGTAGCAGTGCAGCAGCAGGCCGAACCCGACCGGCGGGGCCTGCGCAAGCAGCTCGCCGAGCCCTGGCATCACACGCAGCATCCCGACCGGTTCCGGCAGTTCGGCGAACACGTCGGCGACCGCCCCGGCCAGCATCTCCTGCCACGCCGTCAGCAGGGCGGCGTCGTCGTGCTCGTCCGGCAAGGTCTCACCCGAGGACACCTTCCTGCCGTCGCCGCTCACCTGAACGAACCCGGCGAGCAGCGCCCACTCCCACGGCTCCCTTACAGGCTCCATGTCAGCGGCACTGCGGATCCCGGCCAGCCGCCGCCCACGCGTCTCTGACTTCCCCCACTCGTCCGATGCGGCACGCCACAATTCGGCCTCCTCCACGGCCTGTCGGGCGAGCTTCGGCCGCAGCACCCCCTTCGGGGTGAGCTCCCGGCCCGCGCCGCACCAGTGCCCGAGCCGCACCGCCGCCATGAAGTGCTCGGCGCCGCACGCCTGCCGGGCCAGCTCGGCATCCCCGGGCAGCCGGATCGCCGGTGCCACCCGCGACTTAAGGCCCAACGCCTCGGTGACGACGTCCGCGAGCCCAGCCCCGGCCTCGCCGGAAAGCGGGTGCCACTCGCCGCAGGAAGGGCACGGGAACCGCCCGCCCTGCTGCCCGCCCGCACCGCCACCGTCCATCGTGAGCAGCGGCAGCCGCTCCAGCGCCCGGTTCAGCTCGGCCACATCCAGACGCGCCGGGTCGAACCCGGTGGCGAACATTTCGGCAAGTACATAGTCGGTATGACTGCCGTACTCCGGCTCACCGTCCTCCTCGGCAACCGGCACGGGCCGCTCGCCCGCCTCGTACCGCTCCAGCAGGTGCTGCAGCGCCCAGACCCCGCCGATGTCGTCGCAGTCCGGCAGCTCCCGCCGCCCGCCCGTGCAGACCACGTGCCCGGCCTCGTCCGGTCCGGCCGGACGGACCTCCTCGAGAGTGATCCGATGCTCCCAATCGTCCCCGAGATCGTACGTGTACGACACCCGCCCCCCGGCCCCCGGCAGCACATCCGCCAGCGCCACACCGTCCTCGTCGTCCCACCCGGAGTGGAAGGCGCCGCCGAGCGGGTCGCGCTGCGGACCCCACGCCGAGCACCGCCCGTCCTCGAAGACGTGCAAGTGCATGCCGTCCCAGCCGAACAGCACCTGGATCACCTCGTGCAAGCCAGCCAGTGAGAGCCGCGAGGGCACCCGCACCCGGCGCCACACCGGTGGACGCAGTCCCCGCAACTCGATCTTCAGTTGGTGAACGGTGAGCCCGCCGGAAACCGCTGTATTCGGCATGCGCTGTGGATCTACCTTTGCTCAGGAATGTGCATCACCGCACCCTCGACGAGAAGGTGCGGTGAGCCGAAAGGCTGACACGCACCATTCTGGCAGCCGCGCCGCAGGACACGGACGGACCGAGCGGGATTCGCCGGAACGGGTTGACAACCCGGAAGGGGGTCGACGGGGGCGCGGACGCGGCGGTGGGTGTGGTGCTTCACCTGATTTCTGGCCAGGAAGCGTGGGACTTCGGCCCCGGGAGAATGGTTTCCTCGGTGTGGAGCCGCGCAGCGGCGGAGTTCGCTTCGTTGTGCTTGTACGGCAGCTTGTCCTCTCGTGACCAGCCCCACTAGTGTGGGCCGAGGAGACCACCCGCTCCTACGGCGGCGTGCACCGGCTCCTGGCCGACACCGGGGTGGCCTTCCACTCACGCGGCGGGGCGACGCGCGGGAAGCCGGCGTCGTGATCCCCTGCCGCCGCACCGCACCAAGGCCGGCATCCGGCCCGGCGCCGCAGGCCCCGGGGACGACGGACCTTTCGGGCCATGCGGCGGTGCGGAGCCAAGACGGCCGTGGAGGGAAGGGGCGGCGCAGCATCGGCTCGCACATCTATATGTGGATCATGGTGAATCTTCGGGATTCCTGACGACCCATCATGATCCACACAAGCTCGCCAGTTCCTCCGACCCGGTTGACATGCTGCACCGGAGGAAAGAAGCCCGGCCGAATCCGCGGGATAGTGCACATTAGTCACGACAGGGCGGCATGACCGTCCCCGTACCGGCCGAACGAGAGCCCTCCGCCAAGCGGGCACCCCATCACCGGATGCGTTCCTGCTGGCGGCCTGCACGCTGCACACAGCGTGCAGGCCGCTCTGAGGAACGTCAGGCCAGGTCGAACTTCGCCGGGTTCGGGCCGAGGCGGCGGTCCGCGTTCAGGACGCTGATCGCCGCGAGGTCCTCGGTGTCCAGGGTGAAGTCGAAGACGTCGAGGTTCTCCGTGATCCGGGACGGGGTCACGGACTTGGGGATCGCGACGTTGCCGAGCTGAAGATGCCAGCGCAGCACGATCTGGGCGGGCGTGCGTTGATGCTTCTGGGCGATGGCGACGACGGCCGGGACCTCCAGCAGGCCCTTGCCCTGGCCGAGCGGCGACCATGCCTCGGTGGTGATGCCCCGCTCGGCGTGGTACTCGCGTGCGGCGCTCTGCTGGAGCAGGGGGTGCAGCTCGATCTGGTTGACGGCGGGGACGACCGAGGTCTCGTCGATCAGCCGGTCGAGATACTCGGGAAAGAAGTTGCTGACGCCGATCGCCCTGACCCGGCCGTCGGCGTACAGCTTCTCGAACGCCCGGTAGGTGTCGACGTACTTGTCCCTGGACGGCGTCGGCCAGTGGATCAGATACAGGTCTATGTAGTCCAGACCCAGCTTGGCCAGCGAGGTGTCGAAGCCGCGCAGAGTGGTGTCGTATCCCTGGTCGCTGTTCCACAGCTTCGTGGTGATGAACAGGTCCTCACGGGGGATGCCGGAGGCGGCGACGGCCCTGCCGGTGCCCTCTTCGTTGTTGTAGACCGCCGCCGTGTCGACGCTGCGGTAGCCGGCCTCCAGAGCGGTGGCCACGGCTTTCTCCGCCTTGGCGTCCGGAACCTTAAAGACGCCAAAGCCTAGTTGGGGCATCTCGACGCCATTGTTGAGAGTGATCGATGGGACCTTGCTGCTCACGAGCCTGTGTCCTTCGCTTGCCGACCATGGGGTGCGGGTCCCCCCATCGTCGACGATCATGCACGGCCCCCGCACCCCTTTCCTCGCAACTTCCTCACGACTTACCCACGGCTTACCCGTGACTTACCCGCAACCGGAACCGCACCGGGGCAAAGGCGGTTCACCGGGCCGGAGTTGCGGCAGCGGTCGTACTCCGGCACGTCGGCCGCCGTTCATGGGTGGTGGCCGCATCGTTTGTAGTGGGCGCGGCTCGGTAGGATCGCGGGTGTTGGCACAGAGCACTCTCGGAAGGCGTTTACTCATGGCGAAGGTCACGTTGAAGGGGAACCCCGTCTCTGTTGGCGGCACCCTTCCCCAGACGGGCGACATCGCACCGGCGTTCACGCTGGTCGGCGCTGGCCTGGCGGACCGCTCCCTCAAGGACTTCGCCGGCAAGCGCAAGGTCCTCAGCATCTTCCCTAGCGTCGACACCCCCACGTGCGCGGCCTCCGTGCGCAAGTTCAACTCCGTGGCCAACGAGCTCGCGGACACGGTCGTGCTGTGCATCTCCGCCGACCTGCCCTTCGCACAGGCGCGGTTCTGCGGCTCTGAGGGGCTGGAGAACGTCCACAACTTGTCCGCCTTCCGCAACCGAGAGTTCCTCGCCGAGTACGGCGTGGCGGTTGAGGACGGCCCGCTGGCCGGTCTCGCGGCCCGGGCCGTGATCGTGCTGGACGCCGAGGACAAGGTCCTGCACTCGGAGCTGGTCCCGGAGATCTCCGAGGAGCCCCAATACGATGCCGCCCTGGCCGCCTTGAAGTAAGGACGGTACAGGCCGAAAACGGCACCGGCCCTACCCCCGCTCGACGCGGGCGGTGAGGCGGTGCCGTTTTCGAGCCCCGGCGTGCCTCGCCCCTGGGCCCACCTCCCTGACCTCTCGGAGCCCGCTTGACCCCGCCCCAGCCTGGCCGTTCGCGTCAGACGGAATGTCTCATGAGACAGCCCCGGTGGCCTAGCCCAGATACCAGCCGCAGCGTCCCATGGAGCATCGAATGCCGTGCTGCGCTCATGGGCTTGCTGCGGGCACTCACCCGCGCCCCGTCCTCCCCGGAGTACGTCCCGCACACTCAGCAGAACGCGGAAGCCTTGACTACGCCGGAGCGAGATCACTGAGCTACCTCCTCGTTCATGGCGGGCCTTGTGCGATAGTCCGCCCCTCGGGAGAATCACCCGAGTGATGATCCAATGCGAGTAGTGATCGCCGACGACGGAGGTGTTGTCCGCGAGGCCTTGGCCCTCATCCTTGCGTTCAAGGGCCACGAGGTGGTTCACACCGCCGCGAACGCCAAGGAGCTGCTCGACTTTGTTCGAGTGGACACACCGGACATCGTCCTGCTGGACATGAAGTTCGTCTGGACATGAAGTTCGTCGAGCGGCCGGGCTCCCGGCCCGATGTGACCGTTGGTCTCGCAACGGCGCGGGAGCTCCGGGAGATCGCGCCTGAGGTGGCGATCCTTGTCATGTCCGCCCACGAGGATTTGGTGAGCGCCCAAACTGTCATCGAGCTCGGCACAAGGACGGGTTTTGTCCACAAGGACCGGGTCGACAACGCCGAGCTCTTGCTGGACATCATGAAGCGTGTCGCAGGTGGCGGCAACGTCATGGACGGCGAGATCGTGCGACGGCTCATAGAGGTCACGACCCTAACTCAGTCCGAGCGGGAGGTCATGGCCCTCGTCGCCGAGGGGTACTCCAACGCGACCATCGCCGAGATCGGGCACATCTCAGTCAAATCGACAGAGCGAATCATTCGCGACGCCTACGTGAAACTCCGCATCAATAACGACAGGTCGATCAACAAACGGGTCGCCGCAGTCCTCGCATACCTGGCCAGGTACGGCTGAGGCCCGCGGTCCAAGGGTTATCCCCCCTTAGCCGCCACGGCCTCCGAGCCCACACTGGAACAGCCCGCGTCCGTGTCAGAAGGGCCGCCATGACGGACGAGATCTTTCCGCAGTCCTCCGCCTCTTCCACCGAGGACCTCGACCCGCGAACCTCAGGAACGTCCCACTCCTGGGAGCCCGAGCAACTCCCGATCTCCGGCTCGTCGTCGACCTGGGACCAGGAACGCCCGTACACGTCTTTCTCCACCAACGACGTCGAGGAGTTCCTGCCCCCCGTATCCACGTCGTCGTGGGAGCCTGGACAGGGCCGGGAGGCCGGCCCTCAGAGTGCGCAGCAGGCGGATCGGGATCCGGTGGCCGGGTACGGGCTGAGGGAGGAATTCCTTGTCGCCGAGCCCGCGCAGGCGTCCAGCACCTGGTATGAGCGAGACGAGATGGCGGGGTACGTCGAGCGAAACGGGCTCGTGGAACCCGTCGAGCAGAACAGTGGCGGCCTCGCGAGCGCCGGGGCCGAGTTCGTCACCGAGATAGTGAAAGGCGCGGTGATGGGCGACTTCGCCGATCACCCGACCGCAGGCTCCATCATCGGACAAGTCATCGCTGGCGAACTGCTTCCTGGGGCCGATGTCCGTGACCTTGTTGCTTCGGCCGTGCGGGTGGCGGAAGGCGACACGGACGCGTTGAAGGATCTCGGCCTCAACGCTCTCGCGGTCGTCCCTGGCATCAGCGCGTTGCGCGCGGCCGGACGGGCGGAAGATCTCCTCCGCCATGCCGACCATGCGCGCGAAGCCCTCTACGGCCTGAGCCATGCCGAAGAGGCGACCCTGCACGAACTCAAGGCCGCGGCCCTGGAGTCCACCCCTCGGCAGTCGACCGGAGGTTTCCGCTCGGAGGTGCGACGGTCGGGCGATCTCGAGGTCAACGTCCTGGAAGGCGTGGTCGGCTCTAAGGTCCCCGACAAGGAAAAGCTGACAGAGTATTCAGTCGCGCTTCCTAAAGAAGACAAGACGCACGGCATCGGGGCACGCAACGGCGAAGACCTTCCCGAGGGATACGCATCGAGCCCATTCCGATTCAACCGGGGAGACTTGAACTCGGTGGAGTACACGATCCGCAAGGCAGCAGATGACGCGCGGAGCCTGGGCGCGACGGTGGAGACCCAGACCGTCAATTTCGTCCGGCACACTCGAGTGGGAGACGAGGTCGTCCCAGTCCTCATCGGTACGGAGCGGCGTGCGTGGCTGCGGATGCCGGGACGGGACGAGCCATACCAGTTCGTGGACTTCGTTCGGCGCATCGACCCGTCCACCAGGAAAGCCATCATTCCACGCGGTTCGCGAGGGAGCATTCCCTGATCACGGGGGCACCCAGGAGGAGACTGCTCGTCGCGGTGAGCACAGCGGCGGCCTCCGCCTGGGCGATCACCGCGATCTCCATAGCCTGGGGACACAGCCCGTTCTGGCCGTGGACGGATTACTTCACTCAGCCTGTCGGACTGTTCTTCATCGGTGTGGGGGCCCTCGTCCTGGCCTACCAGCGCAGCAGCGCCCGCAGGGGATCGCTGCTCATGGCTATGGGCGTCGTCTACTACCTCGGTGACCTCCAGCTGAGTGCCGACCCGTGGCTCTTCACCATCGGATTCTGGCTGTTCCACCTAAACGCGGTCGTGCTCGCCCACTTGCTATTGGTGTCTCCCGAAGGCCGTCTGCACCGGGCCGTCGAGCGCCGCACTATCCTCGCGCTCTACGTGGTGACGCCGCTGTTTCAGGGACTGCGCGTCCTCTCGGAGGATCCACTGGAACCGCAGTTGTGGGGCGACCCCCACGCGCCGTACTCGGTGTGGGCACCGGTCGGGAGCGTGGTCGCGTTCGCGCTGACCGTGGCCGTCCTCGGATGCGTCCGAACGCGGTGGCGGTCGGAGAGCTCTGCAGCCAAGCGGGCAAGATGGCTCTTCTGGACGTCCGTCGTGCTGATTGGTGTGGTGTCCGCCGTCTCCGCGTGCGCGAGCCTTGTGCACGCGTCGATCGACGTGCAGGGTCTCATCCTCGTCGCCTACGACCTGTCCGTCGGTTTCCTGGGGGCGGCATCGCTCCTCGGGCCGGTACGGACACTGCGGGCCCACCGGAGGATCTCGCTCATGCTGAGCGGTTGTGAGATTCCCGGTGTCCTCCGGCCCCGCCTGCAGGAGCGAATGGCCGAAGCCCTCGGCGATCCGCACCTGCTCCTCGCCTACCGCCGCCCGGGGACCGACGACTACGAGGACGTCCACGGCCGGAGGCTGGAGACCCTTGAACCGCCGGGCCGGGTGGCGACGCTGGTCGGCCCGCCGGACGATCCCTCCGGGGCGATGATCCACGACCGCTTCCTGCGGGAGTATCCGCAGGACGAGCGGTTGCGGGCGGCTCGGTCGTTCTTCGCCCTGATCGTCAGCCGTGACCTCAACGCTCTCAGAACCGCCGGCATGCAACAGGTGGAGCAGGACGTCCGTCAGCACATGGCCGACCGTATCCACGACGGGCCGGAGCAGCTCTTCATCGCGACGCAAGGGTACCTCGGCCTGGTGCGCGACATGCAGGCCGATGCCCAGGCACGCGAGATGCTCGTCAAGGCGATGGAGGTCCTCAGGGTCGGCCAGCGGGAACTCCGGGAGATCGTGCTTGGGCTCCATCCGGAGGTACTGGAGAACAAGGGGCTGGCCGCGGCGATCAAAAAGGTCTTCCCCAGCCCCGCCGCGGACCCCGGCGCGATGCTTCTCAGCAGGACCCGGCCGCTGGAACACCTGCACATGGAGGACGAGAGCCAGCGCTGGCACCGACTGGTCGAACTGGCCGCCTACTACACCGTTCTGGAAGCCGTGTCCAACGCCCGCAAACACGCGGACGCCAGCGAGATCCACGTCCGAATCATCGACGAGGTTAACGCCCTCAAGATCGTGGTCTCGGACGACGGTATCGGCGGCGCGCAGGCGCGAGAAGGCGGAAACGGCATGCGGACAATGCGCAACCGTGTCGGCGCCCTGCGCGGCACGCTGATCGTGGAGTCACCCGCGCGAGGCGGTACGACGATCACTGCCATGCTCCCCTTCGGAACCGTCCTCTAGCGGCGAGGCTTTTCCCGCATACATGAGGGATTCCCCCGCTGATGTCGCCCTTGGCGCGCCCGTGAGCATGAGTGCACACACGCGGAACATTGAAAGGGGCGGCATGAGGTGTGTCGCTGTAGCGGTAGGGGCGCGAACGTGCACGTCTGCGGTCACGGAGGGACGGGGCATCAGAATTCTCTTCTCCGGCTTTCCGGCGACCGTCGCGCTCACCGATGACAACCGCCTCGTCGTCGGCCGGACGGCTGCCGCCGCGGATCCCGGGAACGCCGAACCCGCCCCGCTCGGCGCTCTCCTAGAACAGACCCGCACGATCCTCAACGGACGGCCTGTGCGGACGTCCAGCCTGGTCGCGACCCTGCTCATGAGGCTCGGCCGGGTCACTGATGCCAAGCCGGACCTGTCGGTCATCGTCTGCCCGCCCGCATGGACCGACGGGGAGGTGAGGCTGCTGGCCGAGGCGGTCGTCGAGGCCGGGCTGACGCCCTTCCGCGTGATTAGCGAGCCGGTCGCCCTCTCCTGCTGGAGCTGCGTCGATCAAGACATTCCGCCCGGCAAGGCGCTGGCCGTCGTGGACATGGGCGCGACCGGTACGAGCGTCTCGCTGGTCACCCGGACACGTTCGTCGTTCGTCCTCACCGCGACCGACAGGATCCAGGTCGGCGGCGACGCTCTCGACGAGATTCTCGCCCGCCATGTGGCCGCGGAACATGGGGTGAGCGTCCCCCGGTCCCGAGTGACGGCCGCGAGAGAGTCACTCTCCTCGTCGCTGGCGGTGGTCATCGAAGAGCGTACGATCCGCAGGGCCGAGTTCGAGGAAGCCATCGCGGCGGCACTGACCGACGTGGCGGACCTGGTGAGCCGGACGGTCGGTGAGCACCGAGTCGATGCGGCGGTACTCACCGGCGGCGCTGGCATCACCCCAGCCCTGGGCGGACTCCTCACTTCGAGCGGACTTCCGATCAAGGACCTTGCCGACCGCGCCGAGAGCGCGGTGCGTGGCGCGTTGCTGCCCTGGACGGGACTCTCGGTCTCGCGGCGGCGGTGGGCCCACACCGAACGTCTCAAGTGGGGTGCGGCATGACCGATGCGCACCTCCCCTACCTGCGGGTCGTGATGCTCGGGCACGAGGGCTCGGGAAAGACGACGCTCCAAGTCCGTGCGTTCGGCATGGGTGAGGGCGGGTTCGGCGATTTCAAGCTGAGTGCCGCGCCCGGTGACGCCGGGCGGCTCCGCGCGGCCTCACGCCTCATCGACGAGGGTTTCTACCCCCCGGGCACCGACCTGCGTTCCCACCTCGATGTGAAGCTGCTCCACCTGGATGAACCGTGTCTCGGTTTCCTCTGGCGGGACTACCGGGGCGGTTCGACGGGTGAGGGACCTGACAGCGTCGAACTGCAGGAGCTCCGCAGCGATCTGCGGCGGGCCGACGCCGTCCTCGTGTTCGGGAGTTGCGACACCCTCGTCCGCGAGCGGAGATCATGGTGGGACGCTGGCACGCTGATGCAGCTCGTGTCGGACACCCTGGCCGAGCAACGCTCCAAGCCCGTACCGGTCGTCCTCATCCTGAGCAAAGCCGATCTTGTCAATCTCGACGATCCGGCGGTCTTGGAGCAAGGCCGGGAAGTTAAGGCTGGCCGGGGCACTGTCCAGGCGGGGGCTGATGCGCGCTGACCTGGGAGTACATGCGGAACGGGACCGCTGGTAGA
>NZ_JBWKFL010000088.1:0-18124 GCF_056434305.1 Streptomyces sp. NPDC044061
TGGGACAGTTCATACCCGAAGTAGCCACAATGCCGATTCGCTGCGGCCCGCACGGGGCTGCCGGACGGCGCCCAGGACACGACCACGGGGCGCAGCGATGCGGATGGAGCCGGGCCCGGCGTGAAGCCGCCATCGCCACCGCCCTCGCGGTATGGGGTCAAGCCGGGCCGTCCTGCCTGTCCTGGAAAGAACCCCGGCGGCACGTTTGATCGAGAGGTTCGCCCACCTTTTCTTCCTGTTCACCGGCTCCCCGCCGCCCGATCTGAAGAGCTACAAGCTCGAGTACACGAACTCCTGCGTCGGCACGTGCGACATGCCGATCAAGGCGAGCTGGACGGCGGTCTCCCGCGCGATCCGCTACGGCATCCACTACACCACAAGGGCAGCGACTTCACGAAGAAGAACGTCGACACCGTCTACTCCACCAGCAACACCGGCTACACGATCAACGGCCTGTACTCGGGCGACGAGATCTGCATCACCGTGCGCGTGGCCAACCAGTACGCCGCCTCCGCCTGGGCGCAGACCTGGTGCGACACAGTGCCCTACTCATGTCCTGCGCCGGGAATTCGATCGTGAACTGATCGACGGCGCCACCTGTTCCTCGGCAGCCAACGGTCAACCTTCGCATCTGGGGCGGCGGCGCGGATGGCCTGGTCAAATGCGGTTCCACTACGTGCCAACCGCCTTCCAGCATCTCCACGGCTTTCGGGTCTACCCCGTGCAGCGTTTGACTGGCAGGCGGCGCAGGGTCCGGTTGACCCAGCAGATGACGGACATCTGGCCCACCGATGCAATGCGCACGCCCTCGCCCTCCGGGAGTCCCACCGCGGGAAGCCCCGAAGCGAACCCGATCATCATCTAGCAAAACGCCCGCTGCAGCAGCGGCCTCGTACGTGCGAAGGCGCAAGTACGACCAGCTCGTTGTGCTTTGCTCATGGTCGGGAATCTCCGGTTAGGCGTCGAAGCCGAAGGCTGAGGTCGAGGATCAGTCGATCTTCAGCGCGGTCGAGGTCTCGGCCGGTCAGTTCTTCGATCTTTCGGAGCCGATAGATCAACGAGTGCCGGTTGAGGAACAAGCGGCGGGCTGCCGAGCTGGTGTTGCCGAGTTCCTCTATGTAGATCTCCAAGGTGCGCATGAGATGGCTGGAGCAGTTGGCGTCGTACTGCACCAGCGGGTCGAGTGCCGCGGTTGCGATGCGTGATGCCTCGGGGTCGCGTGCCAGGGTCGCCAAGATGAAGAACGGCTCCAGCATGCGAGCATCGCTGACAGCGCCGGGGCCATGGAGTGCGCGTCCGATCCCAGCGGCATGCCGGGCGCGCGACAGCCCGTCTGCCAGAGTGCGCACGGTCACAGCGTGATCGGAGATACCCCATGTGAGCACCGGTTCGGGTAGTTCCGCAGCCAGGCGCTGGATCAGGTTGATCGGAGTCAGCATGGGCGGAACGTCGTCCGGAACGAGGATCATGACTTCTTGTCCTCGGCGCGTCACATGGAGGCCCTCGCCGCCTCTCCGCCGTCGTACTTGATCGACGACGTTGTCCAGCAGGCTGGCGTGCTCAGGATGCTCGCTCTGTCCAAGAATGAGCCGGTAGCGGTGGTTGAGTGAGTAGCCCAGCAGGGTGGCCTTGGCCGCGACCTCCAGGGCGGTGAGCTGGCCGCTGCCGAGTTCCCAGAGGAAGTCGCCATGTACACGCGCTTCTGCTTCGGCGACGGCCTGGCGGCGCAGCAGCTCAATGGCAACCACGGCGCCCGCATGCTGAAGTGCGCGCCGTTCGACGGCAAGGGCGCTGGCGTGCCGGCCATCCCCAATGGCGAGTACGTAACCCAGTGACCGATCATGAGCTCGCGCCGTCGCCACCAGCACAGCCGGCAGGCCAAGGGGTTCGACCCTGGAGAGTGTCGCTACCCCCTCCGTCTCGAAGCGCGCGCGGAGCTGCTGCTGCGTCTGCACCGGCATGTCGGCGACACGTGCAGCCAGCTCACCAGGGCTGAGCATGGTTTGCGCGCGGGAACCAAGGGACACCGGCCCAAGTCCGGCATCGAGTATGACGACCGGACGACCGATCATCGTCTCGGCGGCTTCGGTCACCGCCGCGAGGCCGTCCGTGCGCAGCAGGGCACCGATGAGGCCGGCAGGCAGCTGGTCACTTGCCGAAGCCGCCGTGTAACGTTCCGCCAGCAGTCGGTCCGCCAGTACGCGCAGGACATCCGCGATCCGGATCTCCCAGGGCAGCTCGATGATCGGAAACCCGCGCCGGTTACCGAGCTCGAGGACCCCGGCCGGTACCGTCTCGAACGGAGCGCCCTTGCCCACACAAACACACAGAGCGGCTGCTTCGGCATCTGCGATCTCACTGGCAAATTGATGAAGGCCGGCTTCGTCGTAGCCGGCTCCGATGGACAGCACGAACTCGCCCGGTGCGACGAAGTCTTCAACCGGTCCCTCCATGACGGAGACCCAGCGGACGTGACGCGTACGGATCCCGTCCCGGCCGGCCACGACACGCCCATGATTCAGAGGCGGAAGCCTCAGCGCAGCCTCCACCACGAGCCCCGAATCCGACGTCACCTGCTCGTCAGCGTCGGACTCGATGAGCTGAGCGCTCCCCCGACAGTTGCCAATGAGCAAACTGCGCTGAGCCGCGCCGTCCAATACTGTCATAGGGGCAGCCCTTCACGGATTTCCACAACGATTCGTGCGCTCGTCGAAACGAGTGATGCACACTGATTGCCGCTCATCCAGTCGAGCGACGAGAACGGCTTTGACGAAACTGCCCGGACTTGCCGGGTCGTCGCCGTTTAATTTGATCGCAGGGGACAACGTCGCCGGCCTGCGCGAGGTCGACCACGCGGGTAAGTAAGTTGCAGATGCATTCTCTTTGGGCTTGCCGATCACCTCGTACGGTGGATCTCGCTCGTCGGCCACGTCGCCGACGAATGATCAGCACTCGCGTAAACGAGGAGCGACCTCGCGCTTATCCTGCATGCCTCCCAGCAAAAGCGGAAGCGTGCTCATAATCACGATTGGGTACTCGCCTCGATCTTGAATGAGGATCCGTCGGCTTACTTGAGGGACTTTTCCGATCATTGAGAGTAAAGATTTTCACTTGTAGGCAGGCTGATGGCCCAGCCGTCGCGCCGGGCTCCGCGCCTCCGAGTGTGTCAACGGTCAGACGATTCCCCACCTCGAACGTCACGTAATGGGCCAGGGGGACACTGACGCCGCAACCGTCGAGGACCTGGAGACGGCGACCGTGCGTCGAGATCACCAGGGCGCCAGAGATTCGTGGGCCCCCGATAGCCAGACCGTCGTTCCGGCTGGTCAAGGCTGCCCAGGCGGCGGCCGGTCATCCGTGGAGTCCCGCCCCTCCCCGCGCGCCGCGGAGCGACGAGGTCGCCGACCACACCGTCACGCACGCACCCGAATCTGCCCCAACTCAGCAGCGGCGACCAGCAGCGCGAGACCTGCAGCGGGCGCGCGGCGCTGGTGAACCTGGGCTTCACCGTCACTGACTTCGCGTACCCCTTCGGCGCCTTCGACGCCACGACCGAGCAGCCCGCCGCCGCTTGCGGCTACCCGGGGCGTCGGCGGCCTGGTCACCCGGGTTTCTGCGCCCGATGCCCGAACGCCGAGAGCGTGCCCGCCACCGATCCCTACGACGTACGCACCTCCGACTCGGTGAAGACCACCACTACGTTGACACAGCTGGAGGGCTACGTCACTCAGGCCCAGCAGAACGGCGACGGCTGGGTGCCCATCGTCTTCCACCACGTCTGCGACGTCTGCGACCCAACGCACGCGGTCAGCCCGTCCCTGCTTTCGGCCTTCCTGAACTGGCTCCAGACCCAGCAGTGGCTCGGCACCACCGCCGCGACCGTCACCTCGGCGGTCGCCAGTCCGGTCCAGCCGCGCCTCCCTACGAGTACACGCGCAACATCCAAGTCGCCGGCCTCAACGCGCTCAACGCCGCCGTCGCGGTCATGAAGTGGAAGAAGCTCCGCGAGTCCTACCCCGATCTGGAACGCGAGCAGCACAGCGTCTACAGATCGACGGGAACACACTCAGCAACGAGGACGGCCGGTGAGCACCACCCGCCTAGCCCACGCCTTCGCCGACCACTTCCCCGACCATCTCGAACCGGGCGTGCTCTACGTGGCCATCCCCTTCGCCACCGCCGCGCACCTGTGCTACTGCTGCGGCTGCAGCTGCGGCAACGAGTTCGTCCCCCCTCAGCCCGACGGACTGGAAGAGGGGCACTGGCAGCCCAGCCCTCGAGCATCGAGGCACGTGGTCGCTGGGACGTCATCGCGCCGACGTCCCGAGCCACCACGTTGCGGAAAATACCCAAAACTTCAGCAACCAGAGCCTGCCCGTCCAGGGCCGGGAAGGCGCGAAACACGAAACTCCAAGCCATCTGGGTCACTGGTCACACGCAACCACCACCACAACACGGCCATGGATGTGGCCACCCGCAACATCACCGCCGTACTGCGCCCCGGGGCACGAAGACCCTTGGGATCGATCACCGGGCGGGGTCTGCGCCCTGCGACCTCACTGGAGGTCAGCCGATGCCGGTGACCTGGAGTGCGGTGGTCCAGTTGTTTTTGATGGCGCTGCGGGCGGCGGAGAGAGTGATGGTGCCGTTGCAGACGGCGTTCTTCAGCTTGGTCTCGGTGCCGTCCTTGGTGTAGGCGGTCTTCGTGCCGTAGTGCGGCTCGGGCCACAGGTTGCCGGGGTCGCGGGGCGCACCGCCGAGCTCCAGCGGCACGAGGTGGTCCTCCTCGTAGTCCGACATGTTGGTGTCGGAGTACCCGTAGTCGATGATGCCCTGCGCCTTGAGGGGGTTGGTGTAGGACGTGGGGGGCCGGACGGTGTCGGTCCAGCCGGACACGCAGATGGTGCTGTGAATGTTCGACTGGGTGACGTCGGGGTTGTACGAGCCGGGCGTGCATGACGAGTCGGGCAGCGGCAGGTAGGACTGGGAACAGGTGGAGGCGTGCGCAGTACCGGTCGCAGCGATGATGAGGCCGGCGGCGGCCATGCCGAGGGCGGTGGTGGCGGCGGTGACGCGGCGCAAAGGTCGCATGTGAGGGTCTCCCGCTTTTGGCCCGGAGGCGAGTACCGGGCGGCTGACGGAATGACACCACCGGCCGGATCTATGCGGGTAGACATGGACGGTGAACTTCAGGTGACCTGCACCTTTTCCTTACCAGAGCATGGGCGAGCCTTGCCTAAATGCCTGGTTTTGCTTGGGAGTTGACCCGAAGAGCCCGGATGCCTGAAGTCCTCTGCACGCCAGCTTTCCGAGGCGAAGACAGGTACTGTCGTCGGTTGTGCGGTTACCTAGCAGTCGGCCGCTCGTACGCCTGCCGCGCTTCCTGCACCCTGTGCCAGGAGACGATGTCCGGACGGCGGCGCAGCAAAACCCGGCGCTCGCGTTCGGTCATGCCTCCCCACACGCCGTCCGCCGGATCGGCCGGCTTCCTAGGGGCGAGCAGAAGGCCGAGGCGGAGAAGCTATTAACGCCGTTAAGACCCCGGGCCAGCGGCGGGCCCATCCGGGAGACGACAACAGCGGCGCCTCAACCGTTAACGCCGTTGATACCTCCCAGCGTCCGGCCGGGTCGGGCTCGGGCGGCCCAGCAACCGTTAACGCGCCCCTGCCGAAAGCTCGGCCACAAAAGCAGCTGCCAGCACCGGTGCGCGTCAGCGCAGGGTGAGAGTGGCCAACCGAGGCGGCTGCCGTACGACGACGCCCTCTACGTCGTCCAGCACATGCACGTGAAGGTGACTGCCGAGAACTTCATCCAGGGCGCGCGGGTCTGGTTGAGGATCCTCCGCGAGCAGCATCCCGAGGAATATCAGGCACTGCTGCTCAAACTCAGCCAGCAAGATCATCTGGACCGAGCAAGCCCTCCACGACAGCGCTATCCCGACCGGGGAAGGCTTCGGCGACATCGTCCTCGACACCTGGGACGCACAGCGTCGTAAGGGGGACAGGGGTGCGTGGGTGGTCATGCGAGCGCCTCACCCACACGACCGGCTGAAGCCACCCTGGCGGGGCGCCCCAACAGGGCCGGGCCGCGCTTCCGGCCGGCCGCTGCCCTCACCGCGGCCGGTCAGGCGCACCCGTCTCGGGCCTCATCAGCCGGGATCACCGGCCGAGAGAGGCCGAGTTACTCTGGCCTTGAGGATTGCTACATCTGCTGTTTGTCGATACCTAGCCAAGGACGCACAGTGCCGGGCACGCGACGACGCCTCGCAGTGACGGAGGTGCCCTTGGTGTTAACGGATTGTGACCCTATCCCTGCGCCTGTTCCCTGTCCCTTCCTGGAACGTTCGTGACCGCACCTCCTGTCCGAGCAGTCGCCGTCTCTGGCTGCATCGTCCTCGCGGCCCTGGGTCTGAGCTCCTGCGGCGCCAGCCCCACCGCCACACCTGAGAAGCCGTCCGTGGCCACCTCCGCCGAGAACGCGGGCGGGATGGACGCACTGATCACCGCCGCGAAGCGCGAGGGCACGCTCACCGCGATGGACGTCGCGCCCGAATATGCCAGCTACGGCGCCCTGATCGACGGCTTCGAGAAGAAATACGGAATCACGGTCAGGGCCGAGGACCCGTATGCCACGAGCCTGGCCGAGATCGACGCCGTGAAGAGCCGCAAAGGCCAGGCCAACGCCCCGGACGTGATAAACATCGCTGATTCGTTCGCGCGGGCAGCAGCCCGGCAGAATCTACTCGCTCCCTACAAGGTCGCCGCGTACGACGCGATCCCGAACAACCAGAAGGATCCCCAGGCCCGCTGGTCCAACGATTACGGCGGCTACATCTCCATCGGCTGCGACGCCCAGCGCATCAAGCAGTGTCCCCAGACCTTCGCCGACCTACTGAAGCCCCAGTACAAGGGCAAGGTCGCGCTCGCAGGCGACCCCACCACGTCCGGAAACGGCTTCGCCGGTGTGTACGCAGCGGCCCTCGCGAACAACGGCTCGTTCGACGATATCCAGCCCGGCCTCGACTTCTTCGCCAAGCTCAAGAAGACGGGCAACTTCAACCCCATCCACCCCACCGTGGCCACGGTCGAGAACGGCCAGGCGCCCATCAGCATCGACTGGGACTACCTCAACCTCAGCTACGCCGACACGCTCCGCAGCAAAGACGTGAAATGGCTGGTCTCCATCCCCTTCGACGGCAGCTTCGCCCAGTACTACGCGCAGGCGATCAACAAGCACGCTCCGCACCCGGCCGCCGCCCGTCTGTGGCTGGAATGGCTCTTCAGCCCCGAGGGCCAGAACCTCCGGCTCAGCGGCTACACACGCCCGGTGCTGATGAAGGCCATGGAGAAGGACGGCACCCTCGACAAGGCCGCCGCGGCAAGGCTGCCGGTCGTCGAGGGCACGCCGCAGTCCCCCACGGATACGCAGATACAGAAGGCGGCGGACACCATAGCCCGGGGCTGGACGAAGGCCGTCTCGGACTGACACCTCAACCCGCGGAAAACCGGGTGTGGATCTGCAGTACTACATCGCCGAGCAACTCGGCACCCCCGACGGCGTCTTGATCATCGATGACACGGCTTCGTCAAGAAGGGCACCGTTTCCGCCAGCGTGCAACGCCAGTATTCCGGCACCGCCGGACGCACCGAGAATTTGCCAGATCGGCGTCTTCGCCGCCTACTCATCCGTCAAAGGCCACGCCGTGGTCGACCGCGAGCTCTACCTCCCCAAATCCTGGACGGCCGACCGGGAACGATGCCGGGCCGCCGGCATCCCCGACGAACGCGCCCTTTGCCCCGAAGGGTGAGCTGGCACGGGCGACCATCCTTCGGGCACTGAAGTCGCCCCCATCGCCTGGGTTTCCGCGGACGCCGCCCAAGACTCCCACTTGCGCCGCTTCCTCGAAGACTCTCAACTCTCCTACATCGTCGCCGTGCCCAAGTCCCGGCAGGTTCATTGGACCGCGCATCGACCACCTCGCCTCCAGGCCCCGGCCGAGGCCTGGCAGCGCCTGTCCGCCGGACCGGGAGCCAAGGGCGAGCGCTTCTATGACTGGGCCGCCGCCCGCCTGCCGGCCCGTGCGGGAGTCCGACGACGACCAGTTGGATGCTCGCGCGCCGCAGCATCACCAGACCCGACGAGATCGCCTATTACCTCGCTGCGCACCCCTGGACGCCACTCTCGTGGACCTGGTCTGCATCGCGGGCTGCCGCTGGAAGATCGAGGAGTGCTTCCAGAGCTCGAAGAACGAGTGCGGCCTGGACCAGTACGAAGTGAGGCGTTACGTGGGCTGGTACCGGCACATCACCCTCGCCATGCTCGCCCACGCGTTCCTGGCCGTCACGGCCGCCCAAGCACGCGAAAAAAAGGGGCCGACAGGACACGCCCGACCTCGTGGACCTCACGCCTGCCGAGATCCGCCATCTGCTGGCAATTCGCCCCGCCACCATCCTACGTCCCACGCACACGCCCTGAAATGGTCGACATGGCGGCCGCAGACACCCAGCACACGCACGTCGTTGCCACTACATGCGGCGTCGGCGCGAACATCCTCGCGAGCACCGCTCCGCCCCCGCCAAAGCATCGCTACCCTACCCGCCACAAGGCCACTGACCAGGGAAAACGGAGAACTCTCATTGGAGTACCAACTCACCAGCATTGAGGTACTTCGTAGTTCTGTCGCAGTACCGGGACCCCGTCGCGGTCACCGCCGCGCCAGTTCAAGACGACGTGCGATGTCTCTTTGAGCCTGATCGAACGGCCGAACAAGGAACTCTCGGTGATCGCCGCCGTGATGGTGCATGACATCTGCAGCAGGCGCCGCGTGGCGGTGCAGCACATAGGACCGGGCGCGCTCGACGAGTGTGCCGATGTGTTCCAGCGCCTCGCGGTCGGCAGGGCTCTCTCGCTCGCCGCAGGCCAGGTACACCGGGGAAGTGTGGGCCATGATCGCGCGCTTCCACACGTCACGATGCTGGGTCAGGTGCTCGGGCCCACCCCCGCCGACACGCGCACAGATCCACCCCGGTCCGTCGACATGGATGTCCTCTTCGAGGCGCAATTGGTGCGCCCCTGCTTCGTTCTCGGTGCTGGCAATCACCCGTCCGGAGTGCACCAGCTCGAGCCGGAACATAGGCAAGACGCTTTGCGCGTTCGCCCGCACAGTGACTCGGCCACCGCTCTCCGGAAGTCGAAGTGTGTCGCCGATGTCCGCCCCGTCGACGGACAGGTCCAGGATGGGTCCGCTGGTCATGTAGCTGCGTCCGGCTTTGAGTGCGTTGCACCATGAGGCGTATCCGAAGTCGTCGTCGGCGCCCAGACGCACGTAGGTCCGGGACAGGCCAATGGGGACGTCGTTCGACATTTTGTCGGTGCCGCCGACGATGGGCACCCTGTATCCGGCGTTCAGGTACCGGTAGTAGTGCGCGAACCCGGGGTCGTCTTCCCTGGCCAGGGTCTCGATGGCGTCGACACGGTTGGTGGCGATTAGCGTCGCCTGCTCTCCCAGGGGGAGCGGGAAATGTGGGATGACGACGGTACCGCCCTGCGCGCGGCAGCGGTCGGCCCAGTCCGAGAGCGTCGCTTCCAGGCTGCCGCCCATCTCGGCCTCGTTGGGACCGTCGGTGCCCCACGGCATCACGGGGTCGGTGAGCCCGAGCAGGCTGAGGTGCCCGAGGAAGTGCTGGCGGTTTTCTTGCGATGTGAACAGTACGGTCTTCCCGTCGTCGCTGGACACGGGTCGGCCAAGAAAGTCTTCGATGTTGGTGAACAGGCTGCCCCACTGCGACTGCAGCAGATGCACCACGGAGACCCCCTCGGCCGCGGCCTCTTTCAACCCGCCGAAGCTGGACACGAAGTGCACGTGGGTGTCGCCGCTGTACCAGCGGTCCTTGTTGGGATCGAACCGTCGCCTGAGCCGCAAGGTGAGTTCGCGAGTGTCAGCGTCTATGGCGATCGTGTCGTCGAGCGGCTGGTACTCGAAGCCTCGCGCCGCACGGACGCGGACGTTTCCCCGCGGCAGCCATCCTTCGCAACGGCCGTCGATGTATGCGTACGTGGTGCGGCCGAGCCGCACGTCGGCACCGACGTCGATGTGCCAGCTCGCGAGGTCACTGTTGACATGCTGGTGGTGCCCGTGCGGCTGGTACGGGACGCCCTCGGGGGTACTGAAGTTGACTCGGCACGGGATCGGCTGGCCGGTCGTGTCGTCGACGATCTGCGTGCGGACCCAGTTGCGACCGAGTTCGGTGACGCGCAGGCCAGCCATTCTGTTGCCCGCAGAGTGAAGATCCGACCACCGTGCCTGCGACCCGGTCGCTGCGCCGGCGGTGAGGCGTACCGTCCCGGAACCGATCGATGAGACCCGCGCGTATGCGCCGACGACCGCCGAGTCGGAGGCGTCTCCCCACGTTGCGAACGGATCACCCGGTTCTGGCTGTTGCACGAGTGGCGTGGTGTATCCGACCGTTCCGCGGTCGATACCGACGGCGAGGTCCGAACCGTCGCCAGAGTAGCCGGCCGGTGGGTTCGCCACGACCACACGCGCTGGTTCAGGACGCAAGGGATGCTCGTCCACGAACCCCAGACACACGCCGCCGACCTCAACCATTCCGCCGTGGGCCTCGAGCCGGATCTCGATCAGTTCAGAGTCGTGATGTGGGCTGAGCCAGGTCCACAGGTAGTAATGCCAACCGCCCAATAGGTCTGCGCAGCGGTCGGCCCACCGCCCCGCCCCCACCACTTCGGTCTGCCGACGGCCCGTTTGCGCGAAGGGGCCATGTTCCCGATCAGGGAGGGTGTCGGACTGGTCGGGCACTGCCAGACTCGGCCGCATTCCCCAGCTTGATTCGTCACCGAGCCAGGGCGGGCCGACCTCGAATCCTTCGCGGATCGGCACACGCACGACCTCAGCGTTGGCGAACGTGAAGGCGTAGATGGCGTTCTGGCGACCGATCGGCCGGGCCGCCGAACCGAGATCGTCGCGGATTCGGTGGGCAAAGGTGACGGTCCTCGCTGTCCCGTCCCCGGGCGGCAGCGGCAGCGCCACCGACTCGCCGGGCGCCAGCCGCAGCAACCGACCGCCACCATCCTTCTCAGCGAACATGAAGGGCAGCCCGCGCAACAGCGACGCGCCGCGCCATGCCGCAACACCCGGCACCTCGACGTCGTCGGCAGCGTTGACGTACGGCGTCAGGTCCAGTGCTCGGTAGTCGTCAGACCGCATCGGCGCTCCTTTAGGTTGTTGGCGTTCAGGACTGATGCCCTGAACGCCCAGGGCAAAGGGGCATAAATCAGTACTTGCCTTGTTGTGGCTTGAGAGGAGTGGCCACCCGGTCGTTCCGGACGCCCTGAACCACTGATTGAGATCTGGTTGCAAATCGGCTGTTTAGGGGCCCGTCAACGGGGCGTCCGCAGGGTTGTACTTGAGTTGGGCGAAGATTCTTTCGTCGCACCGGGTGGCGTAGGCGGCGCCGCAGTGCGGGGAGTCGTGTGGGAGGTATTTCCAGGGGGGCGTGCGGTTGATGTGGAGGATCGTGTTGAACACCCTGCGCAGTTCGACTCTGGCCGGCTGTCCGGTCTGCCTACGATCGAGTCAGGCCTTTCTGCGGGCCGTCGACGTTGCCTTTCGCCTTCGCGTGACGGCGGCCAAGGCCGACGAACGCGAGACCCTGCTAAACCTACTCGCGACCGAACCGGGCGGCCTCGTCGCCGATCGGCCCGGGCAGACCCCGATCGGCGACAAACTACTTCCGCCGCGGCTTCGAGCAGCAATCGGTGTGAACCACGGGATACACCCATCAGCGAGATCACCATCGCCCTAGGCCGAAAACCTCAGCAGCCATGCTGCTAAACACGAGCGCCCGAACGACCTAACGGAGTCTTATTAACTGCTCACTCAGGCGCTGGCATGCGTGAACTCTCGCTCGGCACCTGCATCACGTCGCTCCGGCTGTTGGCCTGTGGCCGGTTCCCGATCCCGATGGCAGCCACTACGGCCGCGACGACGCACAGACCGGCGAGGTAGTAGCCGGGGCCCAGGAGGTGGCCTCGCCCGACGAGCCATGTCGCCACGAACGGTGTACTCCCGCCGAACACGGCGTAGGAAATATTATAGGCCAGCGCACTCGCGGAGGATCGGACGCGCGCCGGGAACAACTCGACGATAGCCAAGGGGGTTGTCGAGGCGACGCCACTCCAAAAGAGTGCGTACACCCCGACGACCAGTGAGGCTTCCAGTAGGGAGGCGTGCTCAAGGAACAGAAATGTAGGGATGGCCCACACCCCCATGCCGAGTGCGGAAGCGACCGCGGTGCGCTTTCGTCCCACTCGGTCGATGGCGTACCCAACTAGGGGGCAAACCGCCATGCTTACAAGACAGTATATCAGATACACGATCAGCGATTCGGTTTTGCTGAACTTCACCGACACTGTCAGATATGACAGGAGGAACGTCATGACGTAGGACGCAACCGCGTTGGCACTTGCCCACCCAATCAGTATCAACATGGGTTTTTTCGCGACCTTGAGGGCCTGCCTGAGTGGTGCGGATTCGAGGCGCCCCTCGGTGCGTAGAGCGTCGAACACGGGTGACTCTTGCACTCGCCGCCGCAGGTACACGCCCACCAACGCGAAGGGCGCCGCCGCCAGGAATGGCACCCGCCATGCCCACGAATTCAGTTGTTCCGGGGTCGTCATGGAGGTCAGCGCCACGGCCACCAAAACGCCGAACGCACCAGTGGAGTTGACCACCGTCGGGGCGAGCGAAGCGTATCGACCGCGTTGGCCGAAGGGTGCGTGTTCGATCACGAAGATGTTCGAGCCGGTGTACTCACCGCCAGTTGAGAAACCCTGTACGAGGCGGCACAGCAGAAGCAGCACCGGTGCCGCGGTGCCGATTTGGGCGTAGCCGGGCAGCAGACCCACGACTACTGTGCTGGCACTCATCAACATGAGCGACAGGAGGAGCGTCCAGCGTCGGCCGATCCTATCGCCGAGACGGCCGAATACGATGCCTCCCAGAGGACGGACGACCAAGCCGCCCCCGTAGATCGCGAAGGTGGACAACAGGGCGGCAGTGGGGTTGGATTCCGGGAAAAACACGGTGGCGATCGTGGTGGCGAACAAGCCGTACAGCCCGAAGTCGTACCACTCCACGAAGTTGCCGATCGCGCCGGCCCACAGTACTTTGCGTCGCGCGGCGCCATTGCCAGATTCGGGCGGTGTTGCTGAGTTCGCGCCCGCGCTTGATACAGCGGGATTGATCACGGTGCTCTCCTAAGGTCGTAGTTGCATCAAAGTGGTGGCCAACAGGGTCGAGACCACAATGCTGATCTGGGATCGGTCGAGAGTTCCTTTCTTTGATTACCGCAGGCTTGTGCGCCGTCTAAGACTCGGGCGACCCAGATCGGTAGCGCCAGCGTGGCTGCAGGGGCCGCTCTGAACGTCGGCGTAGCGGTGCATTGCAAGACAAGCGAGCCGATGTCGGTGAAGGCGCCAGTGTGACGCTCCTGCAAGAACACCTCGAGTGTCTCCGCGCGGAGCTGCTCGACGTTCGACGCCGACCCTCACACGGACGCCCCGGTCGAGGTCTTGAGTGTCATCGCCACTGCCTCAAGGGCGGCGGCCATCGCCTCCACGGTCTCGTCGAGCACGACCTCATCGGAGATGAGCGGTGGCGCGATCTGGAGCACGGGATCGCCACGGTCGTCCGCCCTGGCGATGAGCCCGGCCTCGCGCAGCGCGGGTGGCAGCAACTCGCGCACGAGCCTCGATGCCTCCGTCGGCTCGAAGCGTCCCTGTGCGCCGTCCGGCGTGAGTTCGGCGGCGAAGAAGAACCCGTCGCCACGCACGTCGCCCACGATCGGTAGCGGAAGTACGCGTTCCTCCAGACGCCGGCGCAGGTAGGGCTCGAGTCGGCGTACGTTGTGCAGGATGCCCTCGCGTTCGAAAATCTCGATGTTGCGCAGGGCGATCGCCGCCGAGAGCGGATGCCCGCCGAACGTGGTCCCGTGCAGGAGGGACACGTCTTCCCGGTAGAGCGGCTCCGCGACGCGCTCTGACACCAGCACGGCTCCCATCGGCGCATACGCGGAGGTGAGCCCCTTCGCGAGGGTGATGAGGTCCGGTTTCCCGCCGTAGCGCTCCACAGCGAACCACTCGCCCAGTCGGCCGAAGCCCGAGATCACCTCGTCGGCGACGAGCAGGATCCCGTGGCGATCGCAGATCTCGCGAAGCCCGGCCCAGTAGCCCGGCGCCGGTACGAGGCAGCCGCCCGCGTTCTGGACCGGCTCGGCGATCACCATCGCCACCGTCTCCGGGCCCTCTTTCGCGATCGCCAGCTCCAGCTCGGCCATCAGCGCCGCGGTGAGCTCCTGGCCCTGCCGCTCGGAGCGGAACGAATTCGTGTTCGAGACGTGCCGGGTCTGGATCGCCGGCGGGCCGAAGGGCTCCTTGAAGCGGGGAACGCCGGTGAACGACAGGGCGCCGAGCGTGACACCGTGATACGCGATGTCGCGTGCGATCACCTTGCGGCGGGCCGGCTCGCCTTTCGCGAGGTGATACTGGCGGACGATCTTCCAGGCAGCCTCCACGGACTCGGATCCGCCATTGGTGAAAAACGCTTTCTCGATTCCCGCCGGCGCCAGTGCGGCAAGGCGCTCGGCCAGCTCGATGGCGGGCGGGTGAGCGGTTGACCAGTTCGTGTTGAAGCACAGCCGCCTCAGCTGACCGGCCGCCACTTCGGCCATCTCGTCGCCGAAGGTGTAGCCGATCTGACAGCAGAACAGGCTCGACAGGCCGTCCACATAGCGTCGACCATCGGTGTCATAGACGTAAGGGCCCTCTCCGCGCTCCAGCACAGGCAGCGAAGTACCCGCCGGGCCGAACGCTCCGTTGGCACTGAAGTGCAGCAACAGGTGCTCGCGCGCGGCACGTTGCAGTTGGCCAGTCGTCATGCCCACGACGACCTCACCACCAGGTGATCGCGAAGCGTTGACGGCTCGAGCGCACGGGGCAGCGCTTCGGGGGTGCGAAGTTGTTGCGTCAAGTTGATCATTCCTCGGGGGGGCTCAGTCACTGTTGATGGCCAACCACTTGGTGTGATTCGCACGCCATGTGCACCTTCGCGACCTTCCGGGCATCAACCCCCCGCGCCCGTTTCATCCGCTTATTGGCGCTTAATAGCATCTGGCCTTTTCAGAGCGGAAGGTTCTCGCCGGTGGGCAGCTTCCAGGCGTGACAGGCCGCACATGTAGGCGGCTAATGCGGCAAATCGGGTAGAAATGCCTATCGTGGCCAAGATCAAAATCCGGCTCAGGTCGTCGTTGACTCGGCGGAAAGCTTGGCGCCCAAGCGGCCAGAACGACAAGGCGCTGAACGTCAGGAAACTCGGCGAGTGGTTTGACGGAACGTCATGCGTACGGCTTCAGTTGCCGCTCTCGTGGTTACGTTTTATGGTCAGCCATGCGCGCGTTTGCGGAGTCGAGGCTTGAGGGCGTCGAACTCTCGTCGATTACGGTCGCCAGGGCCCTGGAACTCCCGGCGATGCGGCGCGGGCTGCCCGAGGTGATGGCAGGACACGGCAACCTGGACCGTCCGATCCGCTGGGTCCACGCCGGCGAGGTACCGAACATGGCTTCGCTCCTGAAGGGCGGAGAGCTGCTCCTCACGGCCGGGATGGGGATCGGCTCCTCTCGCGCCGCCCAGGTGCAGTTCGTGGAGGCGCTGGCCAACCGCGGTGTCACCGCACTGGCCATCGAGGTCGGTGTCATCTTCGACAGCATGCCCGCGATCCTCACGGCCGAGGCCGAGCGCGTGGGCATGCCGCTGGTGGCGCTGCATGCCGAGGTGCCGTTCGTCGAGATCACCGAGGCGATCCACCGGGAGATCGTGAGCCACCAATTCGTGCTGATGCGGCGCGGAAATGAGCTCCACGAGCGCTTTACCGAGCTCATGCTGCAGGGGGCAGGCATCCCGGAGGTGCTGGCCGCGCTGGCGGAGGCTATTCACAACCCGGTCGTGCTGGAGAAGTCAGGGCAAGGGGTGCTGTACCACGCCGCCTACCGGGCAAGCGATCACGACGTCCTTGCGGCTTGGAACCTCGCCAGGTCCGGATTGCCGCAGACGCGGTCCTCTTTTGGCGTGCGCGTGCCCACCGCCGGGGGCGAGAGCTGGGGCCGGCTGGTCGCGCTCGAGCTGGACTCATCCCTCGAGGACTTCGACCGCGTCGCAGTGGAGCGCGCTGTCGGACTGATCGCGTTGACCCTCCTACGCAACCGGCAGGAGGAGATACTGGCGGCGCGCGAACGCGGCAGTGTCTTCACCGAGCTGCTTACGGGAGCAATGGACGAGCTCGAAGCCCGCGAGCGCACGCGCGCGATTGGATTCAGGCCGCCCGCGTTCCTGTTGCCAGTGGCGGTGGGATACGGCGCTGCGGGACTACAGTTGAGCGGCACCGAAGAGGGGAGTTGGGCGCTGATCGCGCGCGATGTATGGCGCGAACTCGACGAGAGCGCAGGGGTGCCCCTGATGGCCGGTGTCCAGCCGCACGACCGGCGCATCCTCCTCGCGGCAGGAATCCCGCAACCCGCCGACCGCACCCGCATCGCCGACCGCATCTTCCAGGCGACGAGTGTCGCTGCCCGACGGCACCTCGGCTCACACGGCCAGTGGGCCATGACGGTCGGCGCGGTGGCCAGCTCGTGGACGGGCCTGGGGCACGCTTTCGGCGAGGTGATCGAAGAGCTTCCGGCTGCGCTCGCCACGTCTTCCAGCCCCACCTGGCACGATGTCACGAGTCCGCACCTCGGACGGCTGCTATGGGAGCTCGGAAGCTCCCGCGAGCTCAGGCGCTTCGCCGAGCGGCGCCTAGCGCCGCTGCTGGAGCATGACGCCCGCCGCAAAAACAAACTACTGCCCACGCTCGAGACCTATCTGGCCTGTGGCGGCCACAAGGCCGAGGCCGCGCGC
Source organism: Streptomyces sp. NPDC044061 (assembly GCF_056434305.1). Lineage (NCBI taxonomy): Bacteria > Bacillati > Actinomycetota > Actinomycetes > Kitasatosporales > Streptomycetaceae > Streptomyces > Streptomyces sp. NPDC044061. The sequence continues at coordinate 16,969 of NZ_JBWKFL010000088.1, forward strand.
CGACTCCACCTCGAACGCCAATCGCTGTACCACCGGCTCGCCAGGATCGAGCATCTTCTCGGGGCGAGCCTCGACAACGAGGACACACGCCTCGGCCTTCAGCTCGCGCTGCGCGTGGCTGCGTCCCGCGTCAAAGCACCCTCTAAGCTCCCGGCTGAACTACTTTGGCCGGACGACTGTGAAGACTCTCAAGCCGGACAGAGTTGATCCGCACGCACCAACCCTGGATCAGCCCTTCGGCTCCCCCTCGCAGAGCGCGGTCGTCTTCGGAGGCTGCTCGTAGATGGGTGCTGCCGAGCTGGGGTACGACGGTGGACACATCGCTCGACTGCGCTTCACACCATACAAGCGCTTCATGTCGTCGAGCATGGCCGGCAGCGCTCGCTGCACGCGAGCAACGTCGCCGGACTGGACCCGCTCATACGGTTCCTCTCCGGAGTCCAAAGTATCCATACACGGTAAGCCGTCTCGTGCAGGTTCTTCATTGCCATACAGGCCTACCCGGCGTTACCGAGGCGGCTCGCCACCGCGGCCTTCACTGCGGCACCGTGATCGGCGTCGGCCAGCTCCGTTTAGCGAGGTCTGTTCGGCTGACCGCGGCCGGGGCCGCGCTCGTCCAACCGCCGAGTCTCGACGGGTGAAACGAGCCAAGCCCGCACGCGACCGCGTCCCGCACGGGCGTGATCGGTCGCGTGCGGATCGGATATTCCGGCGCCGAACAGGGCTCTGGCGGCGCGGCTGACCACCGCGGTGCGCCAGGACTTTTCCGACATCGACATCAGCCTGCACAACCACACATTCCGCCGCCTGATCAGCAGCGACGTCGACCAGCCGACGATGAGCGGCGTGCTGTGCGGCGAACCGGACATCGGCATCGGCCGATGAGACATCGTCCGCGCAGGGATCGAGACACATGCCCTGAGGACCGAGCACCTGGTCATGGCGGTGTCGAAGAATCACCGGCTGGCCGGCCGCGAGTCGGTCTCGATGGCAAAGATTCCGCGACGAGCCGGTCGTCTCGAGCAGTTCAACGCCAGGCCAGACGCCGTCCGCGCACCACGTGACGGCGGCCATGACAAGCTCCCCATAGGCGGCCATTTACCGCCCCACTGATGGCCACGGGATTCCCCGGGTACGGCCAGATTTCTCCCCGCTC
>NZ_JBWKFL010000089.1:0-16081 GCF_056434305.1 Streptomyces sp. NPDC044061
TGCCATAAGAACTGCAACCTGCTCTCGCCGTAGGGCAGATCACGCGGCCGGGTCACCGCTGTTCCCTTCACCCGGGAGGCGAAGACCCCACAAGCGGGGCAGGCCCGCGCCGCCTCGTCCGCCGCGACCAGATGCACCCGACGACTGCCGTCACCCAGCCGCTCGACCCGCACGACGGACACCCCGTCGAGATCGAGCAGCAACGTCGTATCGTTGACCAAGCCCGTGGCTCCTGCATGATCCTTCTGCCTAGACAACAGAAATGATCACGCAGGCCCACGGGCCCTCTGCCTCCAGGAGGCGATCACTCCCGGAGCCGGTCACACACAGTGCGCCACGTCAGTGCGCGAGACCCGCCGCACCGCTCAACTTCGAAGACCCGGTATTCGTGCAGGTCCCAGCCCGTGCCCGGCACCCCACCGAGCGCGGTGTGCTCGTCCAGCAGGGCGCGGGCCTGACCATACGACAGCCTGACAAGGCCGGTGTCCGGGCAGACGTCGCGCGGGCTGACGACCTTCCCCGGCCCCGGGCGGCGGTGGGTGACGAACACGGGGCCGCGTGTACGACCCTTGATCAGCCGGGGCAGGAGGCGGGCGGTGCCAGCGTCCCAGTACACGGGCTCCATCACGAAGTCCTCGCGCGGGACGCCCCGGCGGCGTGTACGCGGCTTGGCACCCTTCGCTTTCACCGGGGCCCGGCGCCCGGACAGGTCCAGCTCCTCGATGTTGACGCCGAGGATCTCCTCAGACCGGGCAACCGTCTCGTACAGCATCCGCCACAGCGTTTTCTCCCGCAGGTGGACGTCGCGTCGGGCGATCAGCCGGTCGATCGCCATCTTCGAGCGGACCGGGGTCTCCGAGTCGGGCGAGGGCAGCCGCTTCGCCCAGGCCGGCACAGCCGGGCCGTCGTAGCCGCGCTCGGCACACCAGGCCGTCCACGACAGCACCGCGGCCCGACGGGCGTTCCAGGTGTTGACCGCCGCTTCGCCCCACAGCTGTTCGAGGGCTTCGCCGATCTCGTCGTCGGCGACGGTGGCGAGTAGGCGGGCTTCGCCGAGGCGCTCGGCGGTCTTGCCGACCCCGATGCCGTACGAGCGGAGGGTGTTGGCGTTGCCGCGCGAGTCGAGAAAGACGTCGGCCGCCGTGCTCACGGTCAACGCCTTTCCAGTGGGCAGTTGCACGACCGCGGGCACGGTCCCCTCCCTTTGCCGCAGATAACGGGGTCGCTTCGCGTACGGCCCAGCGAACGTCGCCGCAGGCCGTGATCAGCGATGCCACGGATAATAGGGCGTTATCTGCGGGACGACTTCAGAACCCTCCGGCGACCGACGCCCCGTCAGCCGCCCACCAGGGCCGACGCGGGCTTAGTGGTCGGCTCCGGAAGTCCTTCGGGGGTTGACTGCGGAGATGGTGTTGTATGGGCTGCGTCTGGTCAGATGTCGGGGGCGCCGAGGTGGAGCTGGCAGGCGCAGTCGAGGGCGTCCGCGGGGGTGCCGGTGGTGCTGCTGGTGGGTAGTAGGGAGTCCTCGTAGCGGTCGCTGCTGGCCAGGTAGAGGGCGAAGCCCCACCTGCCGACGGCGCCGGTATAGCGCAGGCGCATCAGCTTGACCTGTTCGCCGTGGGCCAGTTGCGCCTCTACGTAGGCGAAGGCTCCGCGGTGGCGGACGTGCAGCTGATCGATCTGCGGCCAGGCGGTGCGGGCGCGCTCGTCGAGGCGCGCCTCCACGGACAGGCGCGTGTGTTCCGAGGGCGTGGGCATGGCGCTCATCCTGCCCGACGGGCCGGACCCGGGGATGCGGCAGGCTGCGGCCTGTCCTTGATCCGCTTCTCTCGATAGGCCTGCCTGACGTGCCTGTTGCCGCCGCCCGCCCGATAGTCCTGCGCGCCGCCCGGCGTGAGCGGTTGAAAGTGCTGGCCCATGGCCACAAGAGCGAGTACCGGCTGCGGATGCGCGCGCAGATCGTGCTGCATGCCGCGCGCGGCCGCTCCAACGCGCGCATCGCCCGGGAGACGGGCCTGCACCTGGACACCGTGCGCAGGTGGCGGGGCCGGTTCGCCGAGCAGGGGCTGGGCGGCCTGGGCGACCGCGATCGGTCGGGTCGCCCGCCGGCGTTCACCGCGCTCCAAGTTGCCGAGGTCAAGGCGCTGGCCTGCCGGTTACCCGCCGAGACCGGTGCACCGCTGTCGCGCTGGTCAGCGCCCGAGCTGGCCCGCGAGGCCGTGGCCCGGGGCATCGCCACGTTCGTGTCGGCCTCCACCGTCCGCCGCCGGCTGGATGGGGACGCGCTCAAGCCCTGGCAGCACCGCTCCTGGATCTTCATCACCGACCCCGACTTCCGCACCAGGGCCCAGCGCGTGCTGGACCTGTACGCCCGCACCTGGCAGGACGTCCCGCTCGGCGAGGACGAGTACGTGATCAGCGCGGACGAGAAGACCTCCATCCAGGCCCGTTGCCGCTGCCACCCCGCCCTCGCCCCCGGGCAGGCCCGCGCGATGCGCGTCAACCACACCTACAGCCGCGGCGGAGCCGTGGCCTACCTGGCCGCCTACGACGTCCACACCGCGAAGGTGTTCGGCCGCACCGAGCCACGCCCCGGCATCACCCCGTTCATGAACCTGGTCGCCCAGGTCATGGCCCAAGAGCCCTACGCCAGCGCCAAGCGCGTGTTCTGGATCGTCGACAACGGCTCCTCCCACCGAGGCCAGAAGGCCGCCGACCGGCTGACCGCGGCGTTCCCGAACGCGGGCATGGTCCACACCCCCGTCCACGCCTCCTGGCTGAACCAGGTGGAGATCTACTTCTCCGTCGTGCAACGCAAGGTCGTCTCACCCAACGACTTCACCGACCTCGGCGAGGTCAGAGACCGGCTCCGAGCCTTCGAAGACCGCTACAACGCCACGGCACAGCCTTTCCAGTGGAGGTTCACCACCCCCGACCTGGACGATCTGCTGGCCAGGCTCGACCGGCACACCACCGATCACCAGGAAGAATCCTCGCTCCGCCCCGCCGCATGATCAACCCCCGAAGGACTTCCGGAGCCGACCACTAAGCGCACGATCTGACATGGATGTTCCTCAACCCCCATCGCCTGGCTGCACGGATTTCACTGCCTGCGGATCCGATGGGAGCGACGTGACGACATCCATCGCTGCTTCTCCGGCCCGACGAAGGACATGATGGCACGCCGCAACGCGAACCGAATCAATCGCGAGCACGCAAAATACCCTGCCCGCTGCTCAGTCTCGACATCGCGACACCTCCATCTCATTCACCAAAAGCTTCGGCGGTGAATATTGCAGATCTTCGGGTGGTTAATAGCCGCGCCCGAGATCGACAACATTCTTGAGCGGCTGCCCCTTCAGGAAGCATTCAATATTATCCCCGAAGATGGAGAACACCCGTTCTATGTATCCCGTAGGGCTTCCTGCGACATGCGGCGTGATGATCACGTTCGACATATCCCACAACGGACTTTCCACCGGTAGCGGTTCCCGTTCGAAAACGTCCAGCATCGCACCGGCGATCGCGCCGGCCTGGAGAGCCTCAACCAGTTCGGCTTCCACTACGATGCTGCCCCGGGCGATATTGACCAGAAATGCATCCGGCTTCATGTGGGCGATCTCGGCTGCTCCGATCGTGGCCACTGTATCTGAAGTTGCAGGCAAGGCTAGGATCACGAAGTCGCAAAGCGGCAACATGTCGGCCAACGAATCAGCGGAAAAGAGCCGGTCAACATATTCGACCGGGCCGGAAATATCCCGCTTGGAGCCGACGACCGTCATGCCCGCGCTCTTGGCGCGTCTGGCAATGGTGGTCCCGATCGAGCCCAATCCCACAATGCCGAGTGTCTTTTCGGCCAGAGGTGCCACATAGCGTGGATTCCACTGCTTCTCAACCTGGTCCTGCAGGAGCCTGCGGAATTTCCAGTGCAGCATCGTCACGCCGGCCATCACGAAATCTGCGATGATGTCACCGTGGATGCCACGCATATTGGTAACCGTTATGTTACCGAGCCGGTCCCGGATCGGGACAAGCGAATCGACGCCGGCTCTGGTGGATTGAAACCATCGCAGCTTCGTAGCTCGCTCGCACACTTCTACCGCGAAGTGGGCGGAAAACAGCACGTCCGCCTCCCCGATGTTCCGCTCAAGACCTTTGAAATCTGGTGCAATGATGGCGCGAACTTGCGGGAAACGTTCGCCGATCAGCCGCGCATAAGATTCGGAATCGGGGTGGTTGAGGACAATAGTCAATTCCGTGCCTTCGCTGGCCATGTTTACCGCTCCTCGCAAGGTCGGGTCGTCAGGCCGAGGCTGACCAACCTCACGCGTCCGGGCATCCGCTACGCGCTCGCCACTCTGATGTATCGAATGCCTGCACACTTAGCTCCCGTCTGACAGCCAATGCCGGGCGCCATCGTCTCCTTGTCCCGTCTACTCCGCGACCGACAATCTGTCCAGCATCGGACGCCGCAGCTCAGCACAGTTTGCGCCCTGGCACCTGGCGACGGAGCGCTAAATTCGTCGAATCGGTAGCGTAAATCCTGATCGGGCCTCTTGTGCTGTTCTGCCGTATGTGTGGGTCACGCTGAGGCGGGTTGGCGTCCGGGCAGCGTCGGGCGGTCGTCTCCTATGGTGGGTTGGGTGGGCAGGGGGTGATTTCAGCGGATGGTCCAAAGTGGATCGAGCCGTTTTCCGGGCTGAGCGAGGTGCAGTTCGCCAGACTGGTGGCGTGGGTACGGCGCCGTGGCGGTGACGTCCAACGAGGCCGGCCTTGGCGACTGCCATTGGAGGACCGCGTCTACTGATGCATAAATCTCACGTTGTGGCAGGTGGCGCCGCTGTTCGGGGTCTCGAAGTCCGCGACCGACCGCATCCTCGGTCACCTCGACCCGGTGTTGGCGATCTCACCGGACCGCCGACCGCGCAAAGACACTGATTCCTAATGCGGTCTGTCAAGCCGCGAGCACCGTGGGTGGGGTCGCCTCATAGCACCGTCCGTCACGCAAGAGGGCGCCCAGAGGACGTTGACGCGGCGGCGGGCGAGCGCGAGGACAGCCTGGGTGTGACGCTTGCCCTCAGCCCGCTTGCGATCGTAAAAGCGGCGGGACTCGGGGCAGAGCCGGATGCTGAACAGCGCCGAGATGTAGAAGACCCGTTGGAGACGGCGGTTGTATCGCTGTGGACGCCGCAGGTTGCCGCTGATCTTCCCGGAGTCGCGAGGCGCCGGAGCGGCACCGCCGAAGCCGGCGAGGCGGTCGGCGGTGCCGAAGAGGCTCATGTCGCCGCCGGTGGCTGCCAGGAACTCGGCTCCGAGGATGATGCCCAGACCGGGCATGCTCGTGATCACCTCAAAGGTGGCGTGGTCGCGAAACCGTGCCTCGATAGCCTTGTCGAGCTCGCCTATCCGCTGGTTGAGGGCCATCACCTCCGTCGCGAGCGTGTGCACCAACTGGGCGGTCAGCTTCTCTCCGGGCAGGCTGGTGTGCTGTCGCTCGGCGGCTTGGACGGCGATCTCGGCGAGCCGGTCAGCGCGAAGTACGTGCCGATTGCGCAGCCAGGTCTCCAGCCGTTTGCTGCCGATCCGGCGGATGGCAGCAGGCGTTTGGTAGCCGACCAGCAAGGTGAGCGGGCCGGTGTTGGTCACATCCAACATCCGTTCCAGCCCGGGGAAGATGCCCGTCAGCTGGGCGCGGAGGCGGTTGACAGTCCGCGTGCGGTCGGCGACCAGGTCCGTGCGTCGGCCCGTGAGGATCTTGAGGTCGGTGACGGTGTCGTCGTCGGCGTCTAAGGGCTGCAGATCACGGCGGACGCGGGCCTGGTCTGCGATGACGGCAGCGTCCTTGGCGTCGGTTTTGCCCTCGCCGCGGTAGCTCTCGGAGGCACGGTGGATGGCCCGGCCGGAGATGTAGTGCACTGACCGGTCGTGGTTGAGGAGAATCGTGATGGCCAGGGCGGCTCCGCCGTCGGCAAGGTCGATGCCCCACGTCACCTCGTCGCCCAGCTTCACGACGGCGGCAAGGAGTTCGAGCAGTTGGGGTTCGTCGTTGGCAACGCGTCGTGACAGCAGCCGGCGGCCGCTGTCGTCGATCGCGACGCAATGGTGGTGGGTCTTGCCTGCGTCGATGCCGGCCCAGATCGCGGCCATGTGGTACCTCCGTGCGGTGTGCTGTTGGTCCCTCCCACGGACGACCTCGCTGTCGATTCCCTACAGAGCGATCATTCGCAATTCCTAATTGGCAGCGGAGTCGTCGTGGGGCACCGGGCGGCCAATCAGTGAGAGCCACAAGCGGCAGAGCCTTTTCAACCACACCCGGTGCCCCTGGGTGGGTGAACCATACGAAGGGCTCACCGCCTCCCGCAGAACAACCTAGGGAACCTTTTCAGCGGTGAGTCTCCAGGGTGAGGATGGCTCTGGCGATTGACGTGAGTTTGTTGGGGCTGATCCTGGCTTTGCGGAGGATGCGCCAGGTCTTGATGCGGGCGATGGCTCTCTCGACGGGCCACCGGAGTCGGGAGTGTGCTCGGTTGACAGACCTCTGTTTGGTGGTGAGGTCTTTGCCGGGCTTTCTGCGGTGGGGCACCGCGGTGATGTCGCCGGCGCCTTGGTAGGCCTTGTCGGCGAGGATGGGGATTCCGAGCCGGATGCAGGTGGCGATGATCCGGTGCCGGCGGGCCGCGGTGAGGTCGTGGACACGGCCGGTGAGGGCCGGTGAAACCCAGACCAGGGTCCCGTCCGGTGCCGTGATGACCTGCAGGTTCACTCCGTGACGACGGTGTTTGCCGGCATAGTCGGCGCGGCTGTCACCGACCCGGTCGCATTCCGCGAGCGTCCCATCAAGCAGGATGTACCGGGCTTCTGAAGTCCTCAGGGCCTCGGTCAGGCCCGGTGCCCGGCCGGCCAGGAGCGCGATCACGGTGTGGACGTAGGCATGGGCGGTGCCCACGCTGGTCCCGAACCCTGCGGCGATCTGGGGCAGGGAGTCGTTCTTGCGCAGGTACACCGGAGCGGCCAGGGCACGCTGGGACGGCGGGAGCTTGCACCTGCGGTCACCCTCCCGAGTGACGATCAGCATCGCCACCCACTCCGCGAGCGCATGCGGGACATCGAGTACGGCACGATAAGAAACCAACAGAGCCCCAAGGCTGAAGAGTTGAGCGTAGAGAGCTTGCTCAACAGCCCTGGGGCTCCGCCCGTCTCACAGTCATCCCCGCGTCACCCGATCGGTGGCAACTCTGAAAATGCTCAGTGACTGCACGTCCTCAAAGCCTCGACACAGCAGCGTCTCCTCGCAACCCCCTTGGCCAGCTACCGCCATGAACCAGCTGAACACGGAGGGCATAGCCGACCTTATGGGACTCTTCGAGAGAAGACTCGGGCCAGAACCGGAAGACGGCGCCACCCAGTACCCCGCCGCAGCCCACGAACTCCATCCGTAGGCAACCCCCCTCCGCACCCAGTCCCACACTCCTTCGGGCGGTGTCTGCTTCAAACCCCGGCAGAGCCTCAGCCGGAGCCCTCGATTATCTGGCTCGAGGTGCCGAACCCGTAGGACGAAAACTTGTGTTGATTTATGGCGTCAAGTACTGGACAAACTGTTGGTTGAGGACGGGATGGGGTGAGGGCAACGATGGTGCCCGCCGTTGGCGAACGCGCGGGAGGGTGAGCGTTCAGGCGTGTACCTGGGGCGGAGAGTGGAAGAGTCACCGGAGTCGCCGCTCTGCGCCCTGAGGGGCCGCTCGAATCCGCACCAGTGGGATGGGCCATGAAGGCCGCGAAGAGCTTGATGTTGATCTTCGACTTATGTGCCGCAGTTGGCCAGTCAGCAGGTGTACTGCTGGGCCATCGGCGAATTCGGCAGCGAAGGTCCGGTAGCTCCGCCACCGTCCTCGGAAACCCTTCGCGCCAGCGTCTCATCGAGGCGGCGATACTTACCTGCAGCACTGGCCACTGTCCCAGGGCAGGATCACAGGCATCCTCCCCACGCGGCACTTTGCCAACGCGCGTTCTTGCTCGTCCGGTTCCTCCTGCTGCACGATCAACGATCGGAGTACCTCTCGTGACCATCGCGCATCAGCTAGATAGTGCCGATTGGTCTGTACTGGGCGCGTTGTGGAATCCACAGTGGCTGAGTAGCGAGGTGCTGGCCGCGCTGGCGCCCGCATCGACCCCGGAGGCGATGTCGCTCCTCCGTATGACGGGCCTGCGCCGTTATTCGCATCGTTCGTCATGGTGGCCACGATCGAAATCACCTGCGGCCAGCGTGACCCCTAGGCACCGGCGCGTCAGTTTCGATCGCGTAGGTCGTCGCGCCAGCGGACCGCGATCACGAACTACGGTCCTTAGTCGCTGCAGCACTGCTGAGCCGTATCTCTCAGATCATGCTCAGCTGCCGACGCTGTTCACGTGGCGCAGCGTCATGCCCAGCTTCATCAATCCGCTGGCATTCCTGATCTTCAGTGCTCAGCTGCCGTATCTGATGGCGGCCGGAAAGCTGATCACCGGCTCCTTCAGTTTCAGGTGGGCCAGAGACCGGATCGAGTCCATCGGTCGCGCACTGCGAGGATGGCCTGAGCGACTGAAGCGACCCTTGCAGGAAGTGAGGCGGTCAGGCGCTGAATACGTGGAAGGGCGGCTTCATCAGTCGCTGCGCCTCTCCCGGACAGCGACGGAGTCTCCGCGACGCAGTGGGTCTTCGATCGCTGCATTGGGTCCCGAGAAAAGTGCAGGTGAGGGCCGTGAAACAGACCAGGTAGCGACTGAAGCGACTCAAGTTCTGGGTATATCAAGGCATCCGTTCGCGCGCCTGTGCCTCACATATAGAGAGCTTCAGTCGCCTCAGTCGCTGACTTGCATCGCTGCCTTACTCTGACCTGCGACTTTGACTCTCCGGATGCGCAGCGACTGGAGACGGTTCGGTCGCTGGGGCCTTCTGCCGGCCGCTGGCAGACGCCGCACTAATCCATAATCATCACTATTGTCAGGGCACTGTCACATGTGCGCCAAAACCTCACCACTCAGGTTCGTTGGTCCGTGTCCGTCATTGAGTCGCCTCGGTCGCTGATAGGGGGTGCAGATGTCTACTGAGCTGCAGTTTCCTCACAGAGACTCGGGGCAACCCGTTCCTGAGTCTTCAGTCGCTGAGCTGTCCTTGGCGACGGCCAGCTGGTGCGCGCGACGCGGCTGGCCCGTGCATCCCCTCGCCGCCGGCCGCAAGACCCCAGCCGCGAACTGCCGCGACTGCCGAACAAAAGCGCACCCACCCGCCAACTGCCCCTGTCTTCGCTCAGGCCGCTGGTGTCACGGCTTCCACGCAGCCACCCTCGATCAGCACCGCATCCAGCAGTGGTGGGGAGCGCACCCGGAGTTCGGTATCGGCGTCTCCTGCGGCCCAGCACGGCTGCTGGTCATCGATATCGACGCCCATACTGCCCAGCCGCCCAGCCGGGATCGAATCCTGCCCGGTATTCGCATCGCCGACCACGTCGATCTCACCGGCCTCGCCAACGGCTTCCATACGCTCGCTGTGCTCGCCGCGCTGCGCGGACAGCCCAGCCCCGCCGACGACGACAACACCTTGCGCGTACGCACTCCCTCTGGCGGAATGCACGTCTGGTACCGAACCACAGACAACCGACGCTGGCAGTCTTCCGTCGGCTCCACCCCCGGCCGCGCCCTGGCCTGGCAGGTCGACATCCGTGCCCACGGCAGCTACATCATTGCCCCCGGCACCACCATCAGCCACGGCACCTACACCGCCGTCGGCGACGCCCGCGACCCGGCCCCACTGCCGCTCTGGCTCGCTCAGGAACTGGAGCGCACCGGGCACCTGCCTGCACCCAGCATCCCCGCCCCGAGACCAGTACCGCCACGCGCACAGCAGGCTGTTCTTGCCGCCGGTGGAGGCCGCGAGCGCATTCACCACGTGCTCGCGGCCGTCCTTGCTCCTGTGGAGGCCTGCGGCCAAGTAGCTGAGGGTGCCGGATTCTCCGACATCCTCAACCGTGCCGCTTACACCCTCGGCGGACTCATCGCCGCCGGCCGTCTTACCCAGGCAGATGCGGAGCAGGCTCTGCAGGAGAGTGCGGCTGCGGCCCGGCCCGGCCAGGACCGCCGTATCGAGCAGATCATTCGCAGCGGCCTCGCCGCGGGCCTCAAAAGGCCCCTGCATGCAGGCGGGAGGCGCCCATGACGTCGCCTCTGCCCCAAAGGCTTTTCGAGTTCGATCCCGAAGCTGTTGCCACACAGATCCGTGCCCATGGTGCCTCGGTGCCGCTTCCGGTGCAGCCCGACGGCGAACGCCCCACCGCAGTTGGTGAAGCGACCGCGCACGGTCTGCTGCCCGATACCCTCACCGACCGGGGCAACGCCAAGCTGTTCGTCAAGCTGTACGCCAACGACTATCGGCATGTGCCGGGCATAGGCTGGTATCGGTGGGACACGACCCGCTGGCAGGTCGACGAGGACGACACCGTACTGTGGGCGGCTGGCGACCTCGCCGAGAACATCGCCGCACACGACCCACGCGGCCTGTTCACCACTACAGCCCTGCAGCAGCACCGCCGCCGCGCCTTGTCCACTACCGGCATCAACGCCATGCTCACCCAGGCCAAGTCGGCCCCCGGCATGGTGCTAAACGCCGTCCGGCTGGACGCCGACCCCTACGCGCTGTGCACTCCGGACGGCATCGTCGACCTGCGCACCGGACTGATCAAGGCCCCGGATCCGAACAAGGACTTCCACTCCCGCTCGACCGCGGTCGGCCCCCAGCCTCTGCCCACCCCACGCTGGGAACGCTTCTTGACCGACACCTTCGGCGACGACACCGAAGGTGTGAAGATGATCTCCTACCTGCAACTGCTGCTCGGCTACTCGGTCACCGGCGACGTCGGCGGTCAGGTCCTGCCCTTCCTCTTCGGCTCCGGCAAGAACGGCAAGTCCGTACTGCTGGACGTGCTGATGAAACTCCTCGGCGACTACGCGGACGCGGCCCCCCCCGGCTTCCTGATGGCCCGCCCCTACGAAGGCCACCCCACCGACCTCGCCGAACTGCACGGCCGCCGGGTCATTGTCTGCTCGGAGGTCAAGCCGGGGGACAAGTTCGACGAAGCCCGCGTCAAGCTCCTCACCGGCGGCGACCGCATCAAAGCCCGGCGCATGCGGCAGGACTTCTTCAGCTTCGAGCCCACACACAAGCTCTGGCTGCTGGGCAACCATCGCCCCGAGGTCGGCACCGGTGGCTTCGCCTTCTGGCGCCGCATGCGACTGATCCCGTTCGAACGCGTCGTCCCCGACCACCGCAAGATCGACAACCTGGCGGACATCCTCGTCACCGAGGAAGGCTCCGGCATCCTCGGCTGGCTGATCGACGGCGCCCGCCGCTACCTCGCCGGCGACCGCGACCTCACAGGCCCCGAACGCGTCCGCATCGCCACCACCGCCTACGCCGAAACAGAAGATCACACCGGCCGCTTCTATGAGGAGTGCTGCCGCCTGGCCCCCGGCCTGCGTGCCGAGCAGACCACGCTCTACGCCGCCTACAAGGCGTGGTGCCACAATGAAGGAGCACCGGTCATGTCCTCACGCGCATTCGCCGCACGCAGCCGGGATCTCGTGGGTCTGGCCTCACCCAAGGAAATGATCCTGTCCAACCAGCGCAAGCACTATCCGGGCATCGGACTGCTCACCGACGAGGAAGGGGACGCGGGCTGATGAGCTCCCTGATCACCGAGGACGAGATCAGCCACGAAACCGAATTCGTGTGGCTGGAAGACATCGAAAACCTCGACTACGTCCGCCAGAGCCTGGACCGGCTTCCCACCCGGAAGATCAGACCCGCCTACCACCGCGACGGCCGCATGGTGGGCTACGCGGTCCTCGGCCCCACCGCCAAACCCTCACGCGCGTCCGGCACCTTCCGCCGCCGCGTCTTCTGGCTACTGCCCCACGACCGCGACAGCCAACCCGAGGGACTCTACGCCAAAAGCGCCCCAGCCGAAGCCATCGACCCCCGCACCCTCCAGCCACGCACCAAAGGCTACAAAACCGAACGCTCCGAAGGAGGCCCCCCCTCCACCGCCATGCAACAACTAGGCATAAAGCTACCGCTACGAACCACAACACCGCGCCACACGGAGACCGGGCAGGAGGACCAACGACGCTCGGAGAGCGGTAACCAGCACCGGACTCCTCCACGCACAAATCCACTGGAACAACAAGACCTACCAGCAGCCGAACTGGACTCACGCCCCGCATAAGCAGGCGAGCCAGGCCCGAGCTAGGCAATCGCTGTATTGGCTAACCCCCAGATGACCTTGTCACGGCTGGTGTCCGGAGCGACGCACGCCGTCCTACCTCCCAGCCTGGCCTGTGCCTAGCTCGCCAAGGGAGGTGGGTTTCCCCGCTGGACTCCACATGGATTCGGTGTTGCCCGTCGGTGACGTGAGAGAGTCGATGCTGTGGGCAAAGTGTGATGACCTGCGGCGTCTGATGCTGAACACAATGTCGGTCGCGGAACCCGAGGGGTCGTGAGCATGCTGATGGCCAGCAAAGCCTGCGCGCGCGTTGGTCTGGGCCACACGCGCCCGCATCGGTTTGCGACCGGTGCGATGTGTTACTCGGAGGTCGGTACTGATGTCACTAGTCAAGATCAGCTTGCCTGCGGGGTGCGCCCCGTGCTCTTGCGTCGCCTGATCAACGCAGTCACCGACACCTTCTCAGAGTACTAGTGTGGATCATGGATCGCCATTCCTTAGAGTTCTCTCCTTAAACTTCCCAGCCCCTCCAGGTCGGTTGCTGCCCTTGACGCCGAGATGCTGCGTGGGCTGCCCGCTGCGTCGCAGCAGTGACACGATGCATCTGCCACCCGCTGTCAAAGCTGTGCGACTTGGGCCGGTAAATTGGGCGTAAGGGATCGCCTTGCAGCGCTGGGAGCCTCCCATCAGGAGGCGTTGCGCCATGCCGGGCCGTGAAATCCCTCAACCGTCTGCGGCTATAGACCTGGTGAGCAAGGGTGGATGCCGCGGACAATTCTTCACCTCAAGGCGGCACACAGCGTGTTCTTCTCACATCGTGCAAGGCCTGCTTCAAGTGGAAACAGAGAGTCGAGCTATGACCGACTGCATAGATCAAATACTTCGTATGGAGCTCGTGCTCGCCCCGGAGAGAGCGGTCGCGTTGCCGGCCCACCTGTCTTACCGGCCGGATGACCCGTTCGCCGTGCACGTCACCTTCTACACGGAGGCCTGCGGCCCAGTGCCCTGGGCGTTCGCCCGCGACCTGCTGGCGCAGGGGATGCTCGGACTGAGCGGAGAAGGAGACGTCCGAGTGTGGCCGAGCACCAGCGGATCGGACACCGTGCTCAACCTGGAGCTGTCCTCGCCTGACGGAGAGGCCTGGCTCAGAGCCCCCCTCCCGGTCGTGGCCGAGTGGCTGAACCGCACCTACCTCCTGATCCCAGCAGGCCGCGAGGCCGACGAATTCGACATCGACGCCGAACTGTCACACCTACTCCACGGCGCCGCCTGAACACCCACAAAAGAACACCTTCCGCTCCGACACCACGCCTCACCCCCACACTGGCCCAGCAGCTGTACCCTCCCCAATGACAGCTACTCACACCTCTTGCCCCCACAGCTTGAGACAAGAGCCCGGCCGTGTGGACAGAGTGACTGGCCGTTATCACGGCCACCCCGAAGACCAGCCGGACCAACCGGTCGAAGACCGGTCCCACCCGGCCGCGAACCAACCGCCTCACGCCCAGGCGACGTGAGGTCCCCTCCCCAGTACGTCCTTCGGGCCGTGCCGGCCAGCGTCCGGAGGGACACGCACCAACGGACCGGACCCGGCTGCCCCGCGCAGCCCACCGGCACCAGAACGTGACCACGATCAGCACACCCACCACACGCCGACACCGGCCACACGGAGCAGCACTGGGCGCCGGATTCCACCTCCACGCCCACGCAGCCCCACCAAGATGGGAAGAACCCACACCGAACCCAACCGTCCGCAGGGGATCGCTTAACTGATCAGACGCTTCGGACCGATGATCGGTACGGTCGTCGAGGGACGCACCGACCTTTCCTTGCCGACGCCTGGGGAGCCGGGCCTTGAGTACCTGGTCATGCCTGCCGCACGGTATGACGCGGCCACCCACGCCGCTCGATAGGCCAGCGGTGAAATGTACACTGATCATCTAAATTTTGCACTTGTGCCGGTGATGTTTACTTCGGACCACAGGGGCGAGGGAGACTGGGTGAACGCATGTTGAGGTCGAACACACGCGGTGTCGTGTGTATTTGGCGACGCACATTGATGGGGTGGGTGGGGTGATGCAGAAGTGAGTGGCGGGGGTAGTGGGGCGAACGTCCTGGACCTCTGGATCGGTGTAAAGGTCGCCACATTTTTGGTGGCGTCACGCTGTCACAGCGGCTGAGGTCGTGAAATGACTGTCGCAATGGCCGGAATGATAACCAGACGGCTCGCGGCCTCGCGAGCTATGAGAGAAGAACATGACAAGCATAAAGGGTAAGGGTGAACCCTGCGAGCGGGTCACTTTTCGCACTCCGACGCCCCATGATGCGCTTTTTGCCTGGCAAATTGCCCATGATGAAAAATTTCTTGATATCAATAGTGTCTCCTATTACAGAATGTGGTTTCGAGATTTCTCGCGATATTCCGCAGTGGCCACCGTTAATGGTGAAATCATCGGGTTCCTAACCGGTTACCGCCGCCCTGATCAGCCCGACACATACGTGATCTCAGAGGAAGCCGGCAAGCCGCACCACGGGATCCCGGACCTCAGGATGAGAACCGTCCGCTATGCCGTGGAGCAACAAATCAAATGTGGCGCGAAATTCGTGGAGATGACAGCTGCAGTCGACAACAAGGAAATTATGATGGTTGCGAGGATGTTCGGCACCGCTCACCCCGTGAGCATCGAGCAGCAGATTCTGTTTCCCAGCATCTGCTTCCCAGAAAGTCGCAACAACGAGGTTCTCTATAGGATCGGACCGCTCAATTAAGGGGTATTGGCGAGTTCCGCCTCGTTCGACGAGATCGCTATCGGTGGCGCCAGTTCGATCAAGTTATCACCCACGTAATAGATCACTGCTCCTACTCGCCACGCGCGGTAAACATTTGCTGGCCAGGTCGGCTGCGCGAATCCGCGTGGTCTCGTCGGTCACGAGGTCCATGCCGATCGACAGACCGTGGCCATGCAGTTGGGCCGGCGGTGAGGCGATGCACCTGTCCCTGGCCCGGTCGGTGAGGGAGCCGTGAACATCGGGGCGGACGGTGCGTGAGTCCACCACCTCGAGCACGGCTGCGTCCTGGCAGTGAGCTTGTTCAGTTTGGTCACCATCGGGTGGCGGTGGGGTCGGCGTAACGGGCGAGGCCCTCGGGGTGTTGAGCGGGATGTCTTACGTCCGTTGCTCGTCACCTCGGGGGCCTCGTTGGTTCCATATCCTGCCGTACTCGATGTCCCGCATGCCCTGGTGGAGTGGGTCACGATGCTGATCGTCACCCGTGAGGGTGACCGACGGTGCCGGCTCTCTCCATCCCAGCGTGCGCTGATCGCACTGGTGTACCTGCGCAAGAACGACACCTTGCGGCAGCTCGCGGCCGGCTTCGGGATCAGCCTGGGCACCGCTCACGCCCACGTCCACGCGGTGGTCGATCACCTGGCCGCGCTCGCCCCTGGGCTGACGACGGCCCTCAGATCCACGGATGCCCGGTACGTGCTGCTGGACGGGACGCTCGCCGAGTGCGACCGGGCCGGTGACGGCCGAGCGGACTACTCGGGAAAGCACCGCCGTCATGGAGTGAACCTGCAGGTGGTGACCGCTCCGGACGGCGCCCTGGTGTGGATCTCGCCAGCGTTGGCGGGCCGTACTCACGACCTGACCGCGGCCCGCCGGCACCGGGTCATCGCCACCTGCATCCGCCTGGGCATCCCGGTCCTGGCCGACCGCGGTTACCAGGGAGCCGGTGCCATGGTGGCCGTTCCCCACAGGCGACGGCCCGGGAAGGACCTCACGGTCAAACAGAGGTGCGTCAACCGGGCCCACTCCCGCCTCAGGTG
>NZ_JBWKFL010000090.1:0-15403 GCF_056434305.1 Streptomyces sp. NPDC044061
AGGCCCGATAACTCAGACACGCACGCAGACACCCGAACCACCCCCCGGGACCACTACCCAGGAACCCACGTCCGAGGCCTAAAACAACGGCATTGGTCCTAGGCCGTGTCCGCAAAGTCCCGCCTGCCCCACGACGCCTGGCACGCACTCTCGCCGCACCGGGCGAAGCCCCGGGTACATCCAGTACGAGGGCCTCCGCCCGGCACGCCGAGAGCACGCACCAGACGCCGCGGGGCCCGCCCTCCGGGCGGACGACGGGACTTTGCGGACACGACCTAGCGGCTCAGGGTGATCGTGCCGGACGGGCACACCTGTGCCGCCATCGCCGCGGCGGTGGCCTGCGTCTCGTCCGGCTCGGCGTCGAGCACCTCCACCAGACCGTCGCTCTCGCCCTGGTCGAACAGCGCCGGCGCCGTCAGTGCGCACTGGCCCGCACCGACGCACCGGCTCCTGTCCACATGGATCTTCATGACTTCGCTCCTCTGGTTCACCAACGGACGGGCAACTCGTGCAGACCGAACAGGGTGCCGTCGTACTTGAACGGCAGGGCGGTGACGTCGGCGTCGACCGCGAGCGTCGGCACCCGGCGGAACAGCGTCTGGTAGACGATCTCCATCTCGGCGCGCACCAGGTTCTGTCCGAGGCACTGGTGCACCCCGTAGCCGAACGCGACGTGGTGGCGCGCGGCCCGGCCCGGATCGAACTCGTCGGGCCGGTCGAAGCTGTTCAGGTCGTGGTTGGCGCCGGCGATGAGCGGGATGATGCCCTCCCCGGCCCTGACGACCTGCCCGCCGATCTCCACGTCCTCGACCGCCACGCGCAGCGCGACCAGGTCCGCGACCGAGTGGTAGCGCAGCAGCTCGTCCACCGCGCGGTCGTCGCCGATCCACTGCGGGTTCGACAACAGGGTCACCACGCCGAGCGCGATGTTGTTCGCGGTGGTCTCGTGCCCTGCGATCAGCAGCAGCATGATGACCCCGGTCAGCTCTTCCGGGGACAGGACCGCGGTCTCCAGCAGCCGGGAGATCAGGTCGTCGCCCGCCCGCCTCTGCTTGACCTTGATGAGTCTGCCGATGTAGCGCAGCAGCTCCTGGACGGCCACGCCCCGCTCGTCCTCGGTGGTGGTCTTCAGGTTCACCAGCGTTTTGGTGCGTGACTCGAAGAACTCCCGGTCCACGAACGGCACGCCCAGCATCGTCGAGATCACCAGTGAGGGCACTGGCAGCGCGAACTCGGCGACCAGGTCGGCGGAGTTGCCGAGGGACAGCAGGTGGTCGACGCAGCGGTCCACGGTCTCCTGGACGAGGGGCCGCCACTGCCGGATGCGCCGCACGCTGAATTCGGGGATCAGCGCCTTGCGGAACCTGTCGTGCTCCGGGGGGTCGATGCCGACGAACCAGCCGGGGATCTGATCCTGTGTCGGCACGCCGCCGGTCCTGGCGACGTTGGGAAAGCCCTCGCGCGCGGGATCGGAGCTGATCCGGCGGTCGGTCAGCACGGTGCGCACGTCCTCGTACCGCGACACCAGCCACACCGGGCTGCCCGTCGGCAGCGTCGAGCGGATCAGACCGGGCTGCTTGCGGAAGTCGGCGTACTGACGCGGCGGGAATGGCTCGCCGGGCAACCGTACCGGGAACTCCGTCGCCTCGGGTTCGGAAAGCGTCATGGGTGCACGTCCCATCGGGATCGGGGCGCCGGTCAGCCGGCACCGTAGAACTTGCGGACCCGGCCGACGACGAAGTCCTGGTCCTCGGGGCTCAGATCGGTGTAGGTCGGCAGGTAGAGGCCCTCCTGCGCGAACCGGGTGGCTCTGAGCGAAGGCCACATCGGGTCGCGGTACATCGGCTGCCTGCTCATCGGCTGGAAGAAGTAGCGGGTCTCGATGCCGTTCTCCGTGAGGAACTCCATGAGCTCGTCGCGGTCCCGGGCCAGCACGTCGTACATCCACAGCACCTGCCGTGACGGCATCAGTGTGATGCCGTCGACGCCGGAGAGCCCGCGGTCGTAGTGCGCTTCGATGCGCGCCCGTGCCGCGAGGATCTCGTCGATCCGCTCGGTCTGTGCCAGGGCGACGGCGGCCTGCAGATTGGTCATCCGGAAGTTGTAGGCGAGCTTCTTGTGCAGGAAGTTGTGCTCCCTGCTGAACGCCATGCCCCGCAAGTGCTCCATCTGGGCGGCCAGACGGGGGTCGTCGGTGACGCACACCCCGCCCTCGCCCGAGGAAATGATCTTGTTCGCGAACAGCGAGAAGCACGCGATGTCCCCGACCGGGCGGACGCCGTGTGCCTCGGCGGAGTCCTCGACCACCCGGAGGTTGTACTCGAAGGCGATCTTCATGATCGCGTCCATGTCGCACCGCCTGCCGTAGACGTGCACCGGCATGATGGCCCTGGTCCGCGGAGTGATCTTGTCCTCGATCAGCGTGACGTCGATGTTCAGGTCGTCGCCGCAGTCCACGAACACGGGCGTGGCACCCGTGTACGACACCGCCCAGGCCGTTGCGACCATGGTGAACTCCGGAACCAGCACCTCGTCGCCCGGCCCGATGCCCAGCGCCCGCAGCGCCAGGGTCAGTGCCGTGGTGCCCGACGAACAGGCGACGGCGTGCTCGACCCCGTTGTATCGGGCGAACGCCTGCTCGAATCGCGGAATGTAGGGTCCCTGCGCGGAGATCCATCCGCTGGTGACCGCGTCGGTGACGTACTCCAGTTCGCGCCCCTTCATGCTGGGCCTGGAGACCGAGTACTTGAATCCCATGGGGTCCTCGCTCGTTGAGTGGTGCCGGCGCCGAAGGGGATCGCTCGGGGGTGGCGCTTCGCAGCGGTCAGGAAGCCAGGGCGGGCAGGTCCAGCACCAGATCGGTGGCGGCGGCCGCGCCGCCGGCGGCGCGCAGCAGCTTGCCGAAGCGCTGGGCGCGCTCGCTGAACGACGGCTCGTCCAGTACCCGCTGGAGCGCACGGAAGATGTCGTCACCGGTGCCGTGGTGCGGATCGACGGTCAGGCTGACGCCGAAGTCCTCGCCGCGCACCGCCTGGTCGTGGCAGTCCACCCACAGGGGGCGGATGACCATGGGCTTGCCGAAGTAGAGGCCCTCGTGGAAGCCGTTGCCACCGCCGTGGGTCAGGAACGCCTTCACGTTCGGGTGGGCGAGCACGTCGAGCTGGGAGGGCACCCAGCTCTCGATGCGCACGTTCTCGGGCAGCGGCCCGTCGGGCAGCAGACGCTGCTGCTCGACGGGCAGCTTCCACAGGATGTGGTGGTCGTCGCCCAGCCGCCGTGCCACCGTGAGCATGTCACGCACCTGTTCGGAGGTCAGGCGGGTGGTGGTGCCCAGGCCGACGAAGATCACGGAGTTGTGCCTGGCGAGCCACCCGCTGACGTCCTCGTCCTCGGGTGCCTGAGGCAGCGGCGGGACCAGCGCGCCCACCATCCTCATGTTGTCCGGCGCCCGGAAGGGGTAGTCCAACTCGGCCAGTGACCCGTTCACGACCAGTTCGGCGCGTTCGATCCTGGCCAGGAAGCGCCGCGCCTCCGGGGCGATGCCCAGCTGCTGCCGGGTCTGTCTGTCCCGCTTGAGGACCCGCGCCATGGACGGGCGCAGGAAGATCCCCAGGGTGCGCACACGGAAGAGCCGGTTCTCGATCCGCTGCCGCAGCGTCATGTGCACGGACAGGCCCGAGTGCGGCACGGGGAAGTCGGGGTCGGTGTACGCCTTGGTGAAGGGGGTGTACGCGGTCACGTAGTTGCTCGGCAGGAAGGGCGAGACGAGCACGTACGGGATCCTGCGGGTGATCGCGATGTCGATGGCGTACGCGGTGAGGCTCTCGATGACCATCAGCGCGGGCTCGAGTTTCTCGACGATCTCCAGGAGCCGCCTGTACTTGTCGACGTGCAGCGCGGGGTCGTAGGTGTGGCGGATCACGGCGGCATGCGCGGCGAACCGCTTCGGGCCTGTCACCTTGGCGTAGACGTCCTCGTCCCACGTCAGGGCCGACAGCTCCGGCACCACGTCGCCGAGTGAGGCGAAGCGTACCGCCGACACGTCGGCCAGCGCCTCGACGTCGCCCCGGCGTTCCTCGTCGGTGGCGAACCACAGGTCCTGGACGCCGCGCCGCGCGAACTCGCCCGCGATCGTCTGGACCGGGTTGAACAGACCGCTCTCCGGGAGGCTGACGAACAGGATCGGCCGCGAGCTGGATGACATGCGGGACACCTTTCGGGCGGGCTTATCCACGGACGGGACCGGCGTGCGCCCCCGAGGTCCCGTTTATCCCACCGTCGACGGCCGGAATTCCCTAGACCGGCGGGGAGCCGCACAGGCCCCCGCGCCCGTGCCCCACCTGTAGGGAAATACGGGTTGGGCCGTGCATACGCTCCACCGCTGAGTCCCTGTCGTACCTACCGGTCTGAGGTGGTCCCACGTCATGAGCGAAGCCGGCAACGAGAACCCGGAAGTGACCGACCCGGTGGTGATCGTCGGTACCGCGTGCCGCCTTCCCGGCGGCATCGACTCGCCGGAGGAGCTGTGGCGCCTGCTGTGCGACGGCGAGGACGTCTTCGGGCCGTTCCCGACGGACCGCTGCTGGGACCTCGACGCGCTGTACGACCCCGACCCGGCGGCACCGGGCCGGAGTTACGTGCGCGAGGGCGGGTTCCTCGCCGGCGCCACCGAGTTCGACGCCTCGTTCTTCGGGATCTCACCACGTGAGGCCGAGGCGATGCACCCGCAGCAGAGGCTGCTGCTGGAGGTCGTGTGGGAGGCGCTGGAGCGCGCGGGCGTGGACCCCGCGACGCTGCGCGACACCGCCACCGGCGTGTTCGTCGGTGCCGAGGCGCATGAGTACGGCCCGGGGCTGACCAACGCGCATGGTGCCGAGGGCCACCTGCTCACGGGCACCGCGGGCAGTGTCGCCTCCGGCCGTGTCGCCTACGAACTGGGTCTTCGCGGACCCGTGCTCACCGTGGACACGGCGTCGTCCAGCTCGCTGGTCGCTCTGCACCTCGCGGTGCGGTCGATACGCAGCGGGGAGTGCGCGCAGGCCGTCGTCGGCGGCGTCACGGTCATGCCGACTCCGGCAGCCTTCGTCGCGTTCAGCCGGCAGCGCGCACTGTCGCCCGACGCTCGGCCGAAGCCCTTCGGCGCGGACGCCAACGGCACCGCGTGGAGCGAGGGCGTCGGCGTGCTGTTAGTGGAGCGCCTGTCGACGGCCCGTGCCGTGGGACATCAGGTGCTGGCCGTGGTGCGGGGCTCGGCGATCAACTCCGACGGCGCCTCGGCAGGACTCACCGCGCCGAGCGAAGAGGCGCAGCGCGAGGTCATCGTCGCAGCCCTCGCCGACGCGGGCCTGCTTCCCTCCGAGGTGGACGCCGTGGAGGCACACGGCACCGGCACCCCGCTCGGCGACCCGGTCGAGGCCCGAGCGCTCATCGCCACGTACGGACAGGACCGCGACCGGCCGTTGTACACCGGGTCGCTGAAATCCAACCTGGGGCACACCCAGGCCGCGGCCGGCGTGCTCGGCGTGGTGAAGATGGTGGAGGCCCTGCAGCATGGCGTCCTGCCCGCCACCCTGCGCGCCGAACCACCGACGCCGCACGTGGACTGGTCGTCCGGTGCCGTCGGACTGCTGACCCGGAAACGGGACTGGCCGGGCGGTGACGCCCCGCGCCGGTGCGGCGTGTCGTCCTTCGGGTTCAGCGGCTCCAACGCCCATGTCCTGCTGGAGGAGGCCCCGCCCGCACCCGACCCGGCGGAACGGGAGACCGCGCCGCATCCGGCCGCGTTGCCGTTGGTGCTGTCGGCGCGCTCCGCGGCGGCGTTACGTGGTCAGGCCGCCGGCCTGGTCGGACTGGAGGCCGATCCGCGGGATCTCGGACATTCGCTGCTTACCTCGCGTTCGCTGTTCGAGCACCGGGCGGTGGTCGTCGATCGTGACGGGCTGGAGCAGTTCGCCCGGGGTGAGGTGACGCCCGCCGTTGTCGCCGGTGTGGCGGACGTCGAGGGCGGGACCGTATTCGTGTTCCCCGGTCAGGGTGCGCAGTGGGCCGGCATGGGCGCGCGGCTGCTGGACGAGTCATCGGTGTTCGCGGAGCGGATCGGCGAGTGTGCGGCGGCGCTGTCCGAGTTCACCGACTGGTCGCTGGTGGATGTGCTGCGTCAGGCCGAGGGTGCGCCGGACCTGGACCGCGTGGACGTGGTGCAGCCGGTGTCCTTCGCGGTGATGGTGTCCCTGGCGGCGCTGTGGCGCTCGCGGGGTGTGCACCCGGACGCGGTCGTCGGTCACTCGCAGGGTGAGATCGCTGCCGCCGTCGTCGCCGGGGCGCTGTCTCTGGAGGACGGTGCCCGGGTGGTCGCGCTGCGCGCCCGGGCCATCGCCCGGCGGATCGCGGGTGACGGTCTCATGATGTCGGTGCCGTTGCCGGTGGAGCGCGTCGAGCCGTTGCTGCCCGCCGACGGGTCCGTGCAGATCGCGGCCGTGAACGGGCCGGCGTCGGTCGTCGTCGCCGGTCCGCCCGCCGCGCTGGAGACGCTGTTCGACACGCTGACCGCCGACGGTGTACGGGTGCGGCGTATCGCCGTCGACTACGCCTCGCACACGACGCGGGTCGAGGCGATCCAGCAGGAACTGCTCGACCTGCTCGCGCCGATCCGGCCCCGGACCGCGCAGGTGCCGTTCTATTCGACGGTGAGCAGCGAATGGCTGGACACCACGACGATGGACGGCGGCTACTGGTACCGGAACCTGCGCCACACGGTGAACTTCGGGCCCGCGATCGCCACGCTGCTCGACGAAGGGCACCGCGCCTTCATCGAATGCAGCCCGCATCCCGTGCTCCGTGTCGGTATCGCCGAGGCGGTCGAAGCGGCCGGTGTGCGGGCCGTCGTGACGGGCACGCTCCGTCGTGGCGAGGACGGCCTGAACCGCGTGTTCACGTCGTTCGCCGAGGTGTTCGTGCGGGGTGTGACGGTGGACTGGTCCGGTCTGTACGAGGGCGGCCGCCGGATCGGCCTGCCCACCTACGCGTTCGACCGCCGCCGGTACTGGCTGGCCGGTCCCGGTGCCACGGCCGCGCCCGTGCGCCGACCGGAGCCCGTCGCCGACGTCCCGGCGCTCGATCGCGCGGCGCTCCTCGACGCCGTCCGGGCGCAGGCTGCCGGCGTGCTGGGGCACACGGACCCGGCCACGATCGACACGTCCCGGGAGTTCCGCGCCCTCGGTTTCGACTCGATCACCGCCGTCGACCTCCGTGAGCGGCTCGTCGCCGCACTGGGCATCGCGCTGCCCACGTCCGCCGTCTACGACCACCCGACGCCCGACCGGCTCACCGATTTCCTGCTCTCCTCCGTCACCGGCGACACCGAGGAAGCCGCCACCACCCGGGCCGCGGCCGACGAGCCGATCGCGATTGTCGGCATGGCGTGCCGGTTCCCGGGCGGCGTCGCCGGCCCCGACGACCTGTGGCGGGTAGCCGCCGAGGGACGTTGCGTCGTCGGCGACTTCCCGACCGACCGCGGCTGGGACCTGGACGCGCTGTTCGACCCGGGCGCCGACGGCACGCCCGCCGTCGCCACCCGCTCCGGCGGCTTTCTCCCCGACGTGGCAGGCTTCGACGCCGAGTTCTTCGGTGTCTCGCCGCGAGAGGCCAAGGCGATGGATCCCCAGCAGCGCCAGCTGCTGGAGACCACGTGGGAGGCGCTGGAGCACGCCGGCCTGGACCCGACCTCCCTGCGCGGCACCCGGACCGGCGTGTTCGTCGGGACCTTCGGCGGCAGCTATGCATCGTTGCTCGGCCGGCGCGACGACTCCCGCGGCTTCGTGATGACCGGTACGACGCCGAGTGTCATGTCGGGCCGGACGGCGTACGTGCTCGGCCTCGAGGGCCCGGCGCTGACCGTCGACACCGCGTGCTCGTCGTCGTTGGTGGCGCTGCATCTGGCCGCACAGGCACTGCGCGCCGGGGAGTGCGGGCTCGCGCTGGCGGGCGGCGTGACCATCATGTCCACGCCCGACAACTTCGTGGAGTTCACGCGGCAGGGCGGCCTGGCCGTCGACGGTCGGTGCAAGTCGTTCTCCGACGCCGCCGACGGCACCGGCTGGTCCGAGGGTGTCGGCGTGCTGGTCCTGGAGCGGCTGTCCGCCGCCCGCGCGAACGGACACCGGGTACTCGCCGTCGTGCGTGGCTCGGCCGTCAACCAGGACGGAGCCTCCAACGGCCTGACCGCACCGAACGGGCCGTCGCAGCAGCGGGTGATCCGTGCCGCGCTGGCGAACGCGGGCCTGCGCCCGTCCGAGGTCGACGTGGTCGAGGCGCACGGCACCGGCACGAAGCTCGGCGACCCGATAGAAGCCCAGGCCTTGCTGGCGACATACGGCCGGGACCGGGAGACGCCGCTGCTGCTCGGCTCGCTGAAGTCCAACATCGGCCATACGCAGGCCGCCGCCGGTATCGCGGGTGTCATCAAGATGGTGCAGGCCATGCGGCACGGGAGGCTGCCGGGGACCCTGCACGTGGAACAGCCGTCGTCGCACGTGGACTGGTCAGCGGGTGCGGTGGAGCTGCTCACCGAGGCCGCACCCTGGCCCGATACGGGCCGTCCGAGACGCGCGGCGGTCTCGTCGTTCGGTATCTCCGGCACCAACGCGCACGTCGTCCTGGAGCAGTTCGCCCAGCCGGAGCCCGCGCCCGGGACGGACGGTGTCCTGGTGCCGTGGGTGGTGTCGGCACCCACACCGGAGGCGCTGCGCGCGCAGGCGACGCGGGTCGCGACCGCGTCCGGCGGCGCGGCCGACGTGGCGCTGTCCCTGGCCGGCACCCGCACGCACTTCGCTCACCGTCTCGCCGTGACCGGCCGGGACGGCGACACCCTGCGGGCCACGCTGGCCGACCCGACCGACGCGGTCCAGGGGTCGGTCGTCCAGGGCAAGCTGGGCGTGCTGTTCACCGGCCAGGGCTCGCAGCGCCTCGGCATGGGCCGCGGCCTGTACGAGCGGTTCCCCGCGTTCGCCACGGCGTACGACGAGGTCGTCGCGGCACTGGGCACCGAGGTCCGGGACGTCATGTGGGGCCGGGACGCGGCGGAACTCGACCGGACCCGTTGGACGCAACCCGCGCTCTTCGCGCTGGAGGTCGCCCTGTACCGGCTCGTGGAGTCGTGGGGCGTCGAGCCGGACATGGTCGGTGGCCACTCGGTCGGTGAGATCGCCGCCGCGCATGTCGCCGGCGTGCTGTCGCTGGCCGACGCGGCGACGCTCGTGCTCATGCGGGCCGGCCTGATGCAGGCCCTGCCCGAGGGCGGGGCGATGCTGGCTGTCGAGGCGACCACGGCCGAGGTCTGCCCGCTGCTGGTGGAAGGAGTGTCCATCGCGGCCGTGAACGGGCCGATGTCGGTCGTGGTGGCCGGTGTCGGCGAGGTGGTGGCCGAGATCCGCGACACCTTCGCGGAGCTGGGCCGTCGCACGAAGCCGCTGCCGGTCTCCCACGCCTACCACTCGCCGCTGATGGACCCGATGCTGGCCGAGTTCGGCGAGGCGCTGGAGAACTGCACGTTCCACGAACCGCGTATCCCGTTCGTGTCGGCGCTCACCGGCCGGATCGACTCGCCCGACAGCGGAATCTACTGGGTGCAGCACGTGCGGCAACCGGTGCTGTTCACGGACGCCGTCCGGGCGATGGCCGACGCCGGTGTCCGCACCGTGCTCGAACTCGGACCGGACGGCACGCTCAGCGCACTGGTTCCCGATGCCGCCGGCGACGTCGACCTGCGCGCGATCCCGGTGCTGCGCCGTGACCGGCCCGAGGAGGACCGGGCCGTCACCGCGCTGACGGAGCTGCACGTGCGCGGCACGAAGGTGGACTGGGCGGCCTTCCTCGCGGACACCGGAGCGCACACCGTGGCCCTGCCCACCTACGCGTTCCGCCATCAGCGGTTCTGGCCGGACGACGGCGGGGCGGGTGACGTCATCGGCGCCGGTCTCGACCAGGCCGGCCACCCGTTGCTCGGCGCGGTCGTCCGGTTGGCGGACGGCGATGGCGTGCTGCTCACCGGCCGGCTGTCCGCCACCGCCCACCCCTGGATGGCGGACCACGTGGTCGGCGGCCGGACCCTGTTCCCGGGCACGGGATTCGTGGAGCTGGTGCTGCGCGCCGGCGACGAGGCCGGTTGCCGACGGCTGGACGAGCTGACGCTGACCGTGCCGCTCGTGCTGCCCGCGCGCGGCTCGGTTCCCGTGCAGGTCGCGGTCGGCGCGGACGAGGGCGGCCGCCGCCCGGTGAAGGTGTCGTCGTGGGCCGACGGCACCTGGACGCTGCACGCCACCGGACACCTCACTGCGGACGCTCCCGTGGTGGACACGACGTTCGCGCGGGGCGCGTGGCCGCCGGCCGGCGCGCAGGCCGTGCCGCTGGACGACTGCTACGAGCGGCTGGCCGCGATGAACCTCGCCTACGGCCCGGCTTTCCGGGGCGTGCGTGCCGTGTGGCGGCGGGATGCCGAGGTGTTCGCCGAGGTCGCGCTGCCCGACGTGGTGGCAGGCCAGGCCGGTGCCTTCGGTCTGCACCCCGCGCTGCTCGACGCCGCCGTGCAGGTGGCGTTCCTCGGCGAGATGGGTGTGGCACCCGGGGCCCTGCCGTTCGCGTGGGAGGGCATGTCCCTGGCGGCCGCCGGCGCGGCCGTACTGCGGGTCCGCCTGACCACGAAGGGCCCGGGCGTGTCCATCACGGCCGCGGACGCGCTCGGTGATCCGGTCGCGGCCGTCGAGTCGCTGACGTTGCGGGCAGCCGCCACGCCCGTCGCCGCGCACGCCTACGACTCGCTGTTCGCACTGGACTGGACGCCGCTGCCGGAAGCCGGGGCGATCGAGCCCGCCGCTGTGAGGGAGTTCGCGCCGGCCACCGGCGACATTGCAGCGGCGACGCACGCGGCGGCGATCAAGGCGCTCGAGGCCGTGCAGGAGTGGCTGTCCGGCGACAGCGCGGAACCGCTGCTTTTCGTGACACACGGAGCGGTGACGGGCGAAGATCCGGCCTCGGCTGCCGTGTGGGGCCTGGTGCGGACCGCGCAGACCGAGAACCCCGGCCGCTTCCTGTTGCTCGACCTGCCGGAAGGCCAGGACCCCTCGACGGCCTACGGCGCGTTGCTGGCGTCCGGCGAACCCCAGGGCTGGGTGCGGGACGGTGTCGTGCACGCCGCCCGGCTGGCGCGCCTCGGTGCGGACGCGGGCCTGTTGCCGCCCGGCGGCAGCGGGTGGCGGCTGGACGTCCCGCAACGGGGAAGCATCGACAGCATCGCCCTCGTCCCGTACCCCGAGGCCGAGCGCGAACCGACCGGCCGGCACGTACGCGTGCGGGTGCGCGCGGCGGGCGTGAACTTCCGGGACGTACTCAACGTCCTGGGCATGTACCCCGGCGACCCGGGCGCGCCCGGCGCCGAGGGCATGGGCGAGGTCGTGGCGGTCGGCCCCGAGGTGACGGGCGTGCGAGTCGGCGACCGCGTCATGGGCATGATCACGGGCGGCTTCGGCCCGCTGGCGGTCGTGGACGAGCGATTGATCGTGCCCGTACCGGCGGCCTGGCCGGACGAGGTGGCCGCAGCCGTCCCGCTGGTGTTCCTCACCGCGTACCACGGTCTTGTCGACCTGGCGGGGCTGCGCAGCGGCGAGCGCGTACTCGTCCACGCCGGTGCCGGCGGCGTGGGCATGGCCGCGATCCAGCTGGCGCGGCACCTGGGCGCCGAGGTGTTCGCCACGGCGAGCGAGGGCAAGTGGGACACGCTGCGCGCCCTCGGCGTCGCGGACGACCACATCGCCGGCTCCCGGACGCTCGACTTCGCCGAAACGTTCGGCAGAGTGCTGGGCGAGCAGCGGATCGACGTCGTGCTCAACTCACTGGCCGGGGAGTTCGTCGACGCGTCCCTGGGCCTGCTCGCCGACGGCGGCCGCTTCGCGGAGATGGGCAAGACGGACGTGCGCGACCCCGCCGATCTGCCCGGCGTGCGGTACCTGCCGTTCGACCTGATGGTGGTGGAACCGGACCGCGTCGCCGCCATGCTCGCCGAACTGAGTGAGCTGTTCGAGGCCGGGGCGCTGGCGCCGCTGCCGGTGCGATCGTGGGACGTGCGGCGCGCGCGCGACGCGTTCCGCCACATGAGCCAGGCCAAGCACATCGGCAAGATCGCCCTGACGATGCCGACGGGACCCGCCACCGACGGCACGGTCCTCATCACCGGCGGCACAGGCGGACTCGGCAGCAAGCTCGCCCTGCATCTGGCCGGGCAGGGCGTGGCCCGCATGGTGCTCGCCTCACGCCGCGGACCGGCGGCGGACGGTGCGGCACAACTGCGCGAGGAGCTGGAGCGACGCGGTGTCGAGGTGCGGACGCTCGCCTGCGACATCGCAGACGGTGACGCCACCCGCGAGCTGGTCGCGAACATCCCTGATCTCACGACGGTCGTGCACACCGCGGGTGTACTCGACGACGGCGTGGTCGGCTCGCTCACGCCCCAGCGGCTGGCGACCGTGTTGCGGTCGAAGGCCGACGCGGCCTGGAACCTGCACGAGGCGACCAAGGACAGGCGACTCACGGACTTCGTGACGTTCTCCTCGGTCATGGGAGTCATCGGCGGGGCCGGCCAGGCCAACTACGCCGCCGCGAACGCCTTTCTCGACGCACTTGCGGCGCACCGCCGTTCCTCGGGCCTGCCGGCCCTCTCACTGGCCTGGGGCGCGTGGGCGCCGGGCGCCGGCATGACCGCGACGCTGTCCGAGGCGGACCTCGCGCGAATGGCCCGCGACGGCATGGCCCCGCTGTCGACGGAGCAGGGCATGGCGTTGTTCGACGCCGCGCTGACCGTCGATGCTCCGGCGCTGGTGCCGATGCGGCTGGAGCTGTCCAAGCTGCGCACGAGGAGTGACGTACCGGCCGTGTTGCGCGGTCTCGCCGGCACCGGACGCCGTACCGCCGCCTCCGCCGCAGCGGCGGACACCGCCACACTGGCATCGCGGCTCGCCGGCGCGGCTCCCGACGAACGCGTGC
The DNA here is from genome assembly GCF_056434305.1 of Streptomyces sp. NPDC044061. Taxonomy (NCBI): domain Bacteria; kingdom Bacillati; phylum Actinomycetota; class Actinomycetes; order Kitasatosporales; family Streptomycetaceae; genus Streptomyces; species Streptomyces sp. NPDC044061. Next base: position 13,033 of record NZ_JBWKFL010000090.1, read on the forward strand.
GGCTGGTGCTCGGCGCCGTACGGACCGAGGCCGCTGCCGTCCTCGGCCACGGCTCACCGGCGGCGATCGAGCAGTTCCGCGAGTTCCGGCAGCTCGGCTTCGACTCGCTCACCGGCGTCGAACTGCGGAACCGGCTCAACACGGTCACCGGCCGCCGACTGCCGTCCACGCTCCTGTTCGACTACCCGACTCCGTCGGCGCTCGCGGAGTACCTGCGGGACGAACTCACGCCTTCCGCCGAGCCCGAGGCGGCCGGGACCGGCACGCCACTGGAGCAGCTGGACCGGCTGGAGGCGGCCGTCGCGGTCGCCGGCTCCACGGCCGACCACGCGGCGCTCGCCGACCGGCTCGAGCAGCTCGGCCGACGGCTGCGGCAGGCGGAGACAGACGCGGCCGGACACGTCGGCGAGATCGACGTCGACAAGATCAACTCGGCTTCGGTCGACGAGCTGTTCACGATCATCGATGGCGAGCTGGGCATCTCCCAGGACTGAACCCGCCCGCCGCCGCCCCCCGTTCGTTGATGGAGAAGAGGACCTGCGATGGATGACCACGGCCAGCAGGACAAGGTTGTCGAGTATCTGAGGCGTGTGACGGTCGACCTGCGCACCGCCCGCCAGCGCATAGAGGAACTCGAGCTGAAGGGACGCGAGCCGATCGCCGTGGTCGGCATGGCGTGCCGGTACCCGGGCGGTGTGCGCTCGCCGGAGGACCTGTGGCAGCTGGTCGTGGACGGCACCGACGCGGTCACCGAGTTCCCGGCCAACCGCGGCTGGGACCTCGACACCCTCTACGACGCCGACCCCGGGCATGTGGGCACGTCCTACGCGCGGGCCGGCGGTTTCCTCCACGATGCGGGGAACTTCGACGCTGAGTTCTTCGGCATGAGCCCGCGGGAGGCCATGGCGACGGACGCGCAGCAGCGTCTGTTGCTGGAGACGTCGTGGGAGGCGTTGGAGCGGGCGGGTATCGACCCGGCGTCGCTGCGCGGCAGCCGCGCCGGCGTCTACGCGGGCGTGATGTACAGCGACTACCGGGAACTGCTCGCCGACGACGGTTTCGAGGGCTACCGCACCAACGGCAGCCTGCCCAGCGTCGCCTCGGGCCGCGTTGCCTACACACTGGGGCTGGAGGGGCCGGCGGTCACGGTCGACACGGCGTGTTCGTCGTCGCTGGTGACGCTGCACCTGGCCGCGCAGGCACTGCGCAACGGCGACTGCACGCTGGCCCTGGCCGGCGGTGTGACGGTGATGTCCACGCCGAGCACCTTCGTGGAGTTCTCGCGCCAGCGCGCCCTTTCCGCCGACGGCCGCTGCAAGGCCTTTTCCGACTCCGCCGACGGCACCGGCTGGGCCGAGGGCGTGGGCATGCTCGTGCTGGAGCGCCTGTCGGACGCACGGCGGCTCGGCCACCCGGTGCTCGCGGTGGTGCGGGGTTCGGCGGTGAACCAGGACGGCGCGTCGAACGGCCTGACGGCGCCGAACGGCCCTTCGCAACAGCGGGTCATCAAGCTGGCGCTGGCCAGTGCCGGGCTGCAAGCGTCCGAAGTGGACGTCGTCGAGGCGCACGGCACGGGCACGTCGCTGGGTGATCCGATCGAGGCGCAGGCGCTGCTGGCGACCTACGGGCAGGACCGTGAGACGCCGTTGCTGTTGGGTTCGGTGAAGTCGAACATCGGGCACACACAGGCCGCCGCGGGTGTCGCCGGTGTGATCAAGATGGTCATGGCGATGCGGCACGGGCTCGTGCCGAAGTCGCTCCACGCCGAGACGCCCTCCTCCCATGTGGACTGGTCGGCGGGTGCGGTGACACTTGCGGCGGAGGCCGGCCCATGGCCGGTGGTGGAGCGGCCGCGGCGGGCGGCGGTGTCGTCGTTCGGGATCTCCGGCACGAACGCGCACACGATCCTGGAGCAGGCCCCCGATGCCGAGCCGCGCGCCGAAGCGCCGGTCGACGCGGTCGTGCCGTGGGTGCTGTCCGGGCACACGCCGGCGGCGTTGCGCGCGCAGGCGGAGCAACTGGCACTCCGGCTGGACACGGGTGCGCATCCGGCGGACGTCGGCCTCACCCTGGCCACCGGCCGAGCGCACCTCGCGCACCGGGCGGCGTTCGTCGGCCGGGACGCCGCCGACCTGGCAGCGAAGCTGACGGCCTGGACCGCGGTGGAGGGGGTGGCTGGTGATGGTCGGTTGGGGGTTGTGTTTACGGGTCAGGGTGCGCAGTGGTTGGGGATGGGGCGTGGGTTGTATGGCCGGTTCCCGGTGTTTGCGGAGGCTTTCGATGCGGTGGTCGCGGAGTTGGGGGCGGATGTCCGGGAGGTGATGTGGGGTGAGGATGCGGATGTGTTGGACCGGACGGGGTGGTCGCAGCC
>NZ_JBWKFL010000091.1:0-14154 GCF_056434305.1 Streptomyces sp. NPDC044061
CCGTGAAGGGCGTGACCATGGCGGTGAGGACCCGCCCGAAGGGGGTCTGCGGAGTCGAGGTCGGAGCCATGGGTAACACGCTACTCGGTGCTCAATGCGTGGTCTGCCCTCGGAATGCCGGGAAAGCCGGCACTGCCTGTCGGGCGGGGATGAGTCGCCGTCGTCGTTAAGGTCGAATGGGAATCAATCAGTCACGTGGCGGGCCTACAGGTGGCGCCCGGGGGGCCCGCCTCGAGGATCTTCTTGCGGTAGGCGGCGTCGGCGCCCCACAGGGTGCGGGACTTCGGGCTGTGATAGCCGTTGGTGCACTCACCGAGCCACATGCGTCCGATCCTCTCAATGCCGCGTGACCAGGCGTCGTGCCACAGGTATGGGCCGGCAGTCGCGTCGTCTTGGCTGCTGTAAGCAGATTCCCAGCCAGTCCAGAGCGCGGTCAGCTCGGCTACTACGGCACCGTGCTCCCACCAGCAGTCGTGCGGCAGCTGCTCAGTGGTGAGCTCATAGGTGTCGGACATGCGGATGACCCATGCGGCGAACTCATGCCACAGCGTCTCCCGGCCGACATCGCCGAGCCGGTGCCAGACCACCGGTGTTCCAGGGACCCGGGTGCCTTCGTCGTCCGCAGCGGCTCCATGCTGCCCCGGTCCGCTTCGGACAGCGCTGGCGTCCTCAAGTCGAGCCAAGCGCGCTGCGAACGAGGTGAGTTCGCTGTTGATGGACTCGAGCGCGTCAAAGAGCGGTCCTAGTGGATCAGGCATCGCCAGCAGCCCTCCGCTGGAGAGTTCCGGCCGCGATGCCCACTGCCGTCCCATGGCGGCAGGGGCGAGCGGCGGCATGTGGGGCTGCTCGGAGCCGGTCAGGGTGCATGGCTGTTCACCTTTGCCAGCGCCTCCTTGGTGGCGGCTGCGATTTCCTTGGCGCGCGCGCCTTCGTGGATGCGCTCGAACTTGACGCGGGTGACTGGTGTGCGCCGGTGTACGACCAGACCCTCGCGTTCCTTGATCTGTCGGATGTCTCCGGGTTCGAGGACGGCTCGGCGCCGGGTGGAGACGCTGACGGAGATGTTGTCGCCGCTGTCGCTGATCGACTCTGTGTCTTCCTCGAATTCGCCGGCGAGCGCGGAGTAGGTCTTGAGCTCCTGCTCGTCCGACACACCGCCGAGGATGATCTTGATGGTGGCGGCAGCGAACATCTTTCTCACGCCGAGTTCTCCCCAGCGTTCGTGGGCCTGGGCGAGGTTCTGAAGCACGGCGACCAGGAAAATGTTCTGGCTGCCGGAGACGGACATGAGCGACGGGATCTGGGGGAGTGGGGCGACGTTGGCGAGTTCGTCGCCGAGGACAGCCAGCGGAGGGTCGAGTCGTCCGTTGGGACTCCGGGCGGCGATGACCTTGGCGGTGTCGAGGATGGCCCGGCTGAAAGCGGCCAGAATCGGTGCGAGGGAGCTGCCTTCTTCCTCCTCGCCGATCAGAAACACCGTGCCGCCTTCGGTGAGCCACTTCGCGATGGAGAAGTTGGTTTTGTCGCGGGCGGACTGGCCGAAGATGGCGGCGACTTTCTGGTCGTACAGCGCGAGGATGCTCTGCTCTGCAGTGCGCCAGCTCGCGGACCGCTCCTCCGGGGCTGCCGCGTGCTGGGCGGCGAGGGCACGGGCGAGGTTGGCCTGGCCGTGGCCGGCCAGGATGTCGACGGGCTGCCGCTCAGTGGGAGCGGTGGCCCAGCGCAGTATGTCCATGGCGCTGAGGCCCTCAAGCGCGGCGGCGTGCAGCCAGCAGGTCATCAGCATCTGCGCGTTCATGACGAAGTAGCCGCCGTTCTTGGTTCCTTCGTCGCTCTTGGTGGTGCCAGTGAGTGTCTCGGCGCGCTTGCGGGCGACAGTGAAGTCCTCACAGCCGTCGATCAGGCTCCACTGCAGCTGGAGCGGCCAGTTACTCAAACCCGTCGGGTCCAGCACCATCACCGGCCCATATTTTTCACGTGACTTGGCGGTGGCGTACAGCACGTCCGTCTTCGACGACGTAGCAAGAACCGACCCGGGGAAGTCCAGGATCCAGGGCATGATCAACTGGCTGGTCTTTCCCTCACGGGGAGGGGCCACGATCAGGACCGTCTCCTCGAACGGAATGTACAACCGGACACCCGTAGGGATGGCCGTGCCGCAGAACACGGCGACCTCGGTCACAGGCACATCAGTCACCTTCGGTGGGACCGAACCGCGCCACGGCCGGGCGAGCCCCGAGCCCGCATCTTTCGACAAGGTCGGGCGCGCACTCGCCAGGCTGGGACGCAGGGCACCGAGCCGGGACAGTGCCTTCGCCTCGCCCATAGCGTCTTCGAGCTGGGCAGCGGTGGCGAGCCCGTCGGTTCCCTCGTCACGCCACGACCGCCACCGCCGCCAGCCGGCCCGCACGCCCCAACAGGTTGCGGCCGCAGTTGCGAGCAGCGGCGGGTAGAAGGCGAAGGGCCCGCCCACGCCCGCCCCGACCGGGTAGGCGCTCTCGGGGTGCAGGGGATGGGCGGCCAGCAGGGGAATGGCTCTGGCGGTCTGGTTCCAGGACACCAGGGCCGGTGCAGCATGGGCGAACAAGCCCGACATGACCGCGGCCGCCCAGGTCCACAAAGTCAGCGCCACAGCGGTAATACACAGTGCAATCCACCAGGCGTCCTTGTAGACATGCAGGCGCAGCCCGGAGTGCGGGGTGACCACCTTGGCCACTAGAGCCCACCCCCGAGGTTCGACACGGCGGCCGCGGCTGCCCGCTGCTCGGCAGGATGGCGGCCTTCCACGCATAGACCGGCCCGCAGGTGAAGGCCCTTCATCTGACCGATCTCCATGATGGCAACCCGTACTTGGAGGGCCGCACCATCCCGCTGGCCGGACCAGTCCTCACATGACTCCGCGCCTCCCTCGAGTACCGGGCACGCCCCTGGCCCAACAGTCTCAATCCGCATCTGTTCATCAACCGTCGGACGGCCCATCGGCTGACGCCGACCAGCCGCAACTTCCCATTCGTCAAGGCAGAGCTGAAGCCGCAGGCACTGCGGGAGGACCGCATCCTGCAGGAGATCTACGCGACCGGCGGCGATGTTCGGCGTCTGTGTGATCTGTTCGGGCTCTCCATCGAGGCAGCCCCCCGCTACGCGGACACGCTCGAGCACTGCGACCTGACCGATGACCGTGTCGGGGGTTCCGGCAACCGCGGGACGCGGTAGCGTGTTCAACGGGTCTCCGTCCGTGGGTTCATGGGAATCAGGGGCGCAGAAATCGTGAACTCACGCACCTTCTCGGTCATCTTCCGGTTGGTGTTGGTCAGCTCGGCCTCGGTGGCGCTGCGGATGTGCTCAACCAGGTGCATCCTGTTGCCGACCTGCCATACGGCCCGGCCCGGAGAGCAGCGACTGGCGCCGTCGACCAGGGCTTCGCGCGCCCAGTCGGGCAGCTGAAGGTAGTCCGCCGTGATGTCGGCCTCTGCCTTGTCCATGTGGTAGAGCACCCGGGTGGCGGTCAGTTTCAAGATGGCCGCGGCCTCGGGCGCCTCGTCGACCATCAGGTCTCCGAGGTGATGGAGGATCGCCCAGAACGACAGGCCAAGGCGGCGACCGTAACGGACGAATTCTTCAAAGAGCCTGGCTACAGGCCGATGCGAGAGGATGTGCCATGCCTCTTCAACGATCAAGGTGCGCTTGATGCTGTCACCCGGCCTGATCCAGGCGTAGCGCAGCCAGGGGCCGATCACACTCATCAGCAACGGCATGGCTTCGCCCTCGCGGGGCAGCCGGGTCAAGTCAAAGACGATGAGTCGTGCGTCCAGGTCGATGCCCGGGGTGGTCGGTCCGTTGAACAGCCCCGCCAGATCCCGGGTGGGGCTGCACAGTTGGTCCATCGCGAGGCTGGCCGGCTGACCCCACTCAACCATGTCCTCGGCGCCCACCTGACGCCGGCCGAGCATGGCCGGTTCGGGATTGGTGAGCGCGTCGTGGATGTCGGACAGGACCGCGACACGCTCCTCGGCACCGGCGCGGGCCTGTGCGGCAGCGTGGGCGACCGAGAGGGCGAACTCGCTCTCGCTGCTCAGCGGGCCACCAATGATCTCGACCATCGAGCAGAGGATCTTGAACTGGTATTGGCCGGGGATCCGCGGGTCCAAGGGATTCAGCCGTACCCCTTCGCCGTCCTCACCGCCGTAGACCAGGCGGATCGGGGTAACGCCGAGGGCTCGCGCGATGCTGTCCCACTCGCCGACCCCGTCCTCGCCCTGGGCGTCGAGGATGCAAAACGAGCGTTCCCGGAAGCGCAACTGTCTCAGCACGTAGCATTTTTCGAGGCTTGACTTGCCGAATCCTGATTTGCCCAGGACGAGCGCGTGGCCGCTTGGGAGACGCTCGCGGGCGCTCGGGTCGTAGAGGATGAAGGGGTCGTAGATGTAGGCCTTGCCGGAGTAGATCTCCCGGCCGATGATCACGCCCCGGGGGTCCGAGGACGGGGCGCCGACGGCGGGGTAGAGGCCCGAGGCGGTCGCGGAGGTGGTGCGCAGTGCGCGCCGTCTGGTCTGGGACTGGCGGCGTATGAGTTCGAGCACGGGCCTTCAGTCCTTCAGCAGTCCGGTGACCATGGGCAACGTATTGGCGAATGCGCGGTACTGCTCGGTATCGCACCACTCCAGCGCCAGCGACGACTTGACCGCGGCTGCACGGACGGTGTTGCGGTGCTGCACCAGGAGGTCGGGGTCGGGCGCGGTGACCGTGACCCATCCGGTGAGGCGTACGCCGGCCGCGCCGTTGGCGAGGTCGTGCATGGTGGAAGCGGAGGCCCCCAGCTCACGCTCCTCGCGAGGGTCGGTGATCTTCCCGGGGGTGTCGTCGGCCTGACCGGCCTCGTTGGTGACGTCCGCCATGGCGTCCTCGAGGGCCTGGTCGCCGGGCAGCAACCGCATCGTCACGCCGACCGTCAAGATCACATCGGAGACGTACAGCAGCAACGGGGCCATGAAGTTGATCCCCACGGGCAGCACCGGGAACTGCTTGACCCAGGCGGTGCTCGAATACCAGGGGTCGGCGCCCTCCCAGCTGCGGGCCGCCATACGTGTCGGGTCGCGGGCGTCCATCTCAGCCGGCCAGCAACTCGCGCGGTCCATGCCGCGGACGTCGTTGATCCAGTGGTCGGGCGCATAGGTGTGATGGATGAGCGAGGCGAGAGCGGGCTCATCCAGATTGCGCACCCAGCGCAACTGCGCACCGGACAGGCCCCGAATGAACTGCTCGATCTCCTTGCCCAGCACCTCGCCGTACCCGTCGTGCAGCGTCCCGTAATGGAGGGCCTCGGCGACCAGCTCCTGGGAGTAGGGGATGCCCAGCACCAGGAACAGCCGCCGGTCCTCTGCGCAGACCGACACCATGTCAACCAGCTGGTCGTAGGAATCGCTCAGCCAGGACGGAGCCGCCGGATCACGCCGGGCCGCAGCGTCGTGCGCATGGGCGTTGGGGTCGGTGGGCAGCAGCCGCGCCAGCCACTGCACGTACTGGATGCGGCCACCCGACTCCGCCGTCTCCTTGAGCAGGTATTCGTACGCGCCGATCAGCGCTTCCTTGTCCGCGCCGTCCAGGCCCCCGAAGTTCTTGGAGCCTTCGACCTCGATGCACGCAACGAACATGCCCTCCTTCGGCTGGAGCAGCACGGCCACGTCGCCGTAGGCCGTCTTCGCCCTGATCCATTCCAGGGACTCCGGCACGCCCACGGGCTGCGCGACCGGCTCCGGTGTGCCGTCACGGCGGCGGCCCGCCATCGGGGCCGTCGACTGGTAGAGGAGCTTTCCGTCACGCAGCAGACGCCGGTAGGAGCGGCGGATTTCGAACCAGCGCAGGAAGGTGCGGCCCTTGTAGGGGACCATCGTCGCCCAGAGGCAGGTTCCTGCGGCGCTGAGGCAGCCGAGTATCTTCAGGGGGACGCCGGGCAGAGCAGCAAGCAGGCCCACGGACAGAGCTATGCCGCCCAGCAGGACGAGTTGCTCGTCCATTTCGAAGCGGCGCCCCAGCAGACCGCGTGGACGCGGTCGGGGGAACGTAAAGACGCGGTCCATCGCGACTCCCTTCTCTCTCAATGCGTGATGGGGGAGCGGCCGCTAGTTCTCGGGCGGCGGGGGCAAGGGGGCGGGAGACGGAGGCGGGGGCGCCTGGCTTCCCGACCGCTGCCGAGGCGGAGCCGGAGGTGGAGGCGAAGCCGGTGAGGGGCCAGGCCTGGACCCGGGCCGTGGCCCAGACCGTGATCCGGACCGCGGCGGTGGCGGAGGGGCCGGGCGCCGCCCCCCGTCCGAGCCGGCGCCGGATCCGCCACGCGAGCCGCCGCCACGCGGACTGCCAGCACCCTTGCCGCCAGAGCCGCCAGCGCTGTCGCCGACTTCCTGGCCGCTGCCGCCGGTAGCGTTGCTGGCGCCGTTCTGCGCTGCCTGGATGGTCTGATCGCGCGCGCTGTCGATGCCCTGCTTGACAGCCATCACACCTGCCCCCACAGGACCTCCGGCGGTGCCGACCACGGTTCCCGCCCCACCTCCGCCAGGAGCTGCCTTCTTGTCTGCAAGCCGCTTCAAGTCGTCGTCTTTGTCCTTCCAGCCGGCCTTGGTGCTGCGGTGGCGCTGCGCCGCCTCGCTCTTGACCTGGTGCATGCTCTGGAGCTCGTCACCGGCGAAGGGCAGCCACTTCGCGACCTGGAACGGCATGATCAGCGCCATGAAGAGCAGCGCGAGGCAGGTGATGCACCCGCCGATGGCCTGGGGCAGAGTGACCTTGTCGACGTCGCTCCCGCCGTCGAGCATCGCTCCGGCCAGGGCCAGGGCCAGGTAGATGCCCAGCTTGCTGGCGATAACCCCGCCCATGACACCCACCCATTTGCGGGTATGGCCCCACAAATCCTTGTCGACCAGGCCCGAGAAGACCAGAGGGCCGAAGACGAGCCCCATCAGGATCATCGCGCTACGCACGACGAGCATGACCCACAGACCGAAGATGGCGAGCAGAAACATCAACGCAAGCGGGATGGCGATGACCACCCCAACTCCGGGCAGCAACACGATGATGGCCGCGAGAAACGTGAAGAAGACCAGGCCGCCGACGAACACTTCGGCGATGTAGTCGCCCAGAATCGCCTCTGCCGCACTGTCGACGAAATCAACCGTGTAAGCCACGGCGACCGGCATGAACCCGGCCACGACCACGGACATCAGCAGGTAGCCGACATTCTCCATGAGAGCCTGGCCCAGGGGCACGCCTCGGACTGCCCGCTTCACCACAGATATCAGCCACGTGATCATCGTGAGGACGGTGGCGAGACCGAAGACGAGCCCGTACAGGCGGAGAAAACCAGCGTTCCCCCAGTCGATCTTTGTACCCAGCGCCAGCATGGCTAGTTCCCCTCGCCCTTCTTGGGCCTCGGACCACTCTTGGGGACGGACGGCTTCTTTCCCGTCAGTTCCTCACCGAAGGCCTCGAACATGCCCTTGGTGCCGGCGCTCAGCTTCTGCTCGATGTATCCGAACGGGTCACTGGCGAAATCGACAGCCTGGCTCACACCGTCAACGACGGAGTCTGCACCAGAATGGTCGTAAAGCCACTTAGCGCCCTGCTCAGCCTTGCCGCATACGTAATGCCCACCCGGTGCATTGCACGGATGGAGCCCGCCGGGGATGGCCTGCGCCGTGGGAGCCGCGGGGCCGGCGACGACGATAGAAGCCGCGAACATGGCCGCGACCAGCCCCTTCGCGATGCGCCGCCGCGGGAAGTCAGCCTGCATAGCGGGGAGCCTCGAATTCCTCGTTCGCCAGGCGCATATCGCTGGTGGACGACGGGGACTGATCGTCCGCGACCATGGGGGTGGGACCGTCAGCCTGGTCGATCGTGGCGACCTTCCAGTCGCCGCTCTGCCACTGCAGGATCAGCGTGTAGGTCGACCAGGTGCCCGCGACCGGCATCTGCGACCTGTCCGTAGGGACGCCGACGACCTCGCTCATCCAGACCCGGACCGTCGCAGTGTCGCTCGAGTAGGAAGCCACGTGGGTGCCCAGAGGTGCGGCACGCATCACCATCTCGGGCGCCGTCTTTTCCGTCACCCCCAGCGACGCCATCAGGCCCTTGGCCGTCTGGTCGTCCTGCTGCCGCTGAGCTACCAGAGCGGAGGACGTCATCATCGTCTGGAGTACCTGGTGCCGCAGCGCCTCGTCGGTGAAGTACCCCGGAGCGGAGCGGGCCATCTCGTAGTTGACCGCTGCCGCTGCTGCCCCGTCCTTCGTGCGCGGATACCCCACCGGTACGCCGTTCTTGGCGGAACTCGCTCGGGCGCCGGGGCCATTACCGCCGGCCTGTGACGTGGGCGTGGACTCAGCGGGCGCCTGAGACAACCCACGCTCGCTGCCGCCGCTGCTGGACAAGGTCAGCGCTATCCCGATCGCGAGAACGACGCCGAAGATGATCGCCCCCATCTTCGCCCTGCGCCACGGAGATTGCGCACGGGCTCCGGGAACATCCGACGCCTTGGCCGTCAGGCTCCGTGTACCCGCCCGCTTCTGATCCCGAGTCATTAGATGCCAAACCCGTAGACGATGGTGAAGAGCGTCGCCATGGACGCCACGGCAAAGAGTCCGAGAAGTGAGCTGGCGACCATCGTCTGCCCCTTCTTCGTCTCCATCGTGTTGTGCTGCTGATTTCCGACCCGGATATGAACGGCGCCGACCACGGCGCTGCCGAGCAGGAACAGAATGGCACCCGCCATGATCACCCCAACCATGATCCTGGCCTTGGTCCCGATAGCACCGAACACGTTCCAGTCGGGCTTGATCCCGTTGACGAGGCCACCGATTCCGTCACCGGCTGCCAGTGTCACCAGTTGCTGCGATACCTGCACGAACCCCTCCCAGGCTGCGGAACCCCGCCCCAGTCCCCGTAAAAGACCTAGACATCCGGTCATCGACAGTGAGGAATTCTCCCGCATCACCGAATATTCCCCAGTCGAAGAAAGGTGGACGACCAAAACGCCTGCTCTGCCAACACATTGACGCATCGGCTATTCAATGCCCTAGAATCCAGTGCGAGTTGTCGATTCCCTGCTGCTTTCACTCGGCGCAGACGCTAGCGGCGCAAGCGCAGCTATGCAGCGGCGTCTTTACAGCCCTGGGACGTCCGCTGAACCGGGCCCACCCCATGGCACGGGAAATGCGGTTCCCGTCCCTCGCAGCGGGATACGCGTCGACGACTGGGGATCGAGACATGAGCACAGCCATACGCGTCGCCGCTGGTGGCGTCGCGGCGATGTGCGCTGGAGCGCTCTGCATTCCGCTCGCGCTGGGCGGCGGCAAGCCGAACAGCGGAACGGACTGGCAGGACGCCTGCACACCGAAGACCTCGGCCATGCAAGTGACCAACGAGACGGACGCCCCACAAACCCCTGGATCCGGAGGGCAGGTCACCGTCCCGCTCAACCCTCAGGGCAAGCAGCAGAGCATCAAATGGACCACTGAGCAGGAGCGCAACGCCAGCATCGTCACAAACGTCGCCCGCGGCCGCGGCCTGCCGCCCCGGGCGGCCGTGATCGGCGTGGCCACCGCGATCCAGGAGTCGATGCTCAAGAACATCAGGTACGGAGACCGCGACTCACAAGGACTCTTCCAACAGCGACCCTCGCAGGGGTGGGGCACGATCACGCAGGTCACCGACCCGATCTACGCGAGCAACTCATTCTTCGCGCACCTGGCGAAGGTCGACAAGTGGCAGACCAAACCGCTCACCCAGGCCGCCCAGAACGTACAGCAATCCGGATTCCCCGACGCCTACGCCAAATGGGAGAAGACCGCAGGCGAGTTGGTCGTCAAATTCTGGGGCAAGAACGCCGTGCTCACCACCTCCTCAGGCTGTGACCCGGTACAAAACGTCGGGAACTCCACCGACGCCCAAGGCAAGGGAGCCTGGGTTCTACCCGTGGAGAACTCCCACGTCACCACCCCCTACAACGCGGGCGGCGGCATGTGGTCCTCCGGCCGGCACACTGGCATCGACTTCCCGGTACCCCCCGGCACCCGCGTCCAGGCCGTAGGAACCGGCACCGTCGTCGAAGCTGGCTGGGGCGGCGCCTACGGCAACAACGTCGTCATCAAGATGAGCGACGGCAAGTACACGCAGTACGCCCACCTCTCACAAATCACCGTGACCACGGGCCAAACCGTCAAAGCCCGCCAGCAGATCGGACTGTCCGGCGCCACCGGCAACGTCACCGGCCCACACCTGCACTTCGAAGCCCGCACAGGACCCGCCTACGGCTCCGACATAAACCCCATCGCCTATCTCCGCAGCCACGGACTCGCTCTCTGACCCACCCGAAGGAGGAAGGCCTCCGGCACACCCCGCAGGCCGCAGCGCCATGCACACCAGCACCCGCCACCAGGTCCACATCAGCCACGACGGGCGGCTCCACATCAACAGCGAAGCCCAGCTCGTCCCCGACGGGATCGACCCCTCTCGCGTCGTCATCCAGGCCTTCCACATCGAGGCAACCGGCACCGGCCTGCCCGTACACCTCCACGTCCGCGACGACCGCAGCAACTCCCAGTTCGACATGGAGGTGATGCCCGACGGCACCACCCAGCCACCAGGCGCAGAACACACAACCCCGCAACCGCCGACGACCCGACCCGCCGGCACCCTCTTCGAACGAATCGCCGCAGCCCAAGCCGCAGGGCGCGCACACGACTTCGACACCGCCATACCTGCTGCAGACGGCATCCTGCAGCAACTCACCGTCGAGCAGGGCGACACGGCCCCCGGAACGCTCGAGGCCGCCCAGTTCCGAGCCGATCTGGCGTATCTGAGCGGAGACTATGCCTTTGCCACCGCCTCCTGGACCTGGATCGCCCTCGCCTGGTTCGACCGCTTGGGGCCAGGCAAACGGCGCACGCAGATCGCGGCGCAGAACGCGGCCCAGGCATGGATGCAACTGCCACCCCACGAAGCCGTGCTCCAGGTCACCGATCTGCTCAACATGCTCCTGGAGGTGGCGGCACCCGAACGCACCGCAACCATGAGATCTAGGATCGTTGACCGAACTAACGACATTACTCATGCAGGTCAAGAGGGGTTAATCCACACGGGGCCATCGTGGAGCCAGTAGCGACTTTCTTCGCCCCCTGCGGCTACTCATCCTTCTTCCACAGGTCCACCGCCTGCTCGTCTCTCGCGAGGGCTCTGCCCGTGTTTGGGCGGTTTCGCGGTGGTCCCGCAGAGGCGTGCGCGACCCTCCCGCGCTCCCGCCAGGCACGACGCCAGCGTTCCACCGACCGCTCAGTGACCCGCAGATCCTTCGCGATCACCGCGGTTCTCTCGCCACGAGCGAACCGTTCGCCCGCCTCGTAGCAGACCCGCTCGCGAAACCGCCGCCGCTCCGCGGTCAGCCCACCACCCTGCGCATACCGCATACCACCGGCCTACCGTAGGGATCCACACGTCACCCCCCGACAACAACCCGAAGAGCTCAGCAACTCCGATCAGGAGAGGGGCTGTTCGGTCCAGATGGTTTTACCGTCGGGGTGGTAGCGGGTTCCCCAGCGGGAGGTGAGCTGGGCAATCAGGAACAGACCGCGGCCGCCCTCCTCGTTGGTGCGGGCGCGGCGCAGGTGCGGGGCACTGAGACTGCCGTCGGACACCTCGCAGATGAGGGCGTCGGTGTGGATAAGCCGCAGAGCGATGGGGCCGCGCGCGTATCGGATGGCGTTGGTGACCAGCTCGCTGACGACGAGTTCAGTGGTGAAGGCCAGGGATTCCAGGCCCCACTCGGCCAGCTGGGCGGTAGCGAGGGTGCGGGCGTGGGCGACGAGGGAAGGGTCGGTGGGCAGATCCCAGGAGGCGACCTGTGGTGTTCCCAGGGCCCGAGTGCGAGCGAGGAGCAGCGTGGCGTCGTCGGAGTGAGGCTTGGGCAGCAAGGAATTCACCGTGGCATCGCAGAGCTGTTCCAGCGGTCGGCCCGGGTCGGCCAGGGTGCGGGTCAGCCGGCCAAGTCCGATGTCGATGTCGGGGCCTGAGGCCTCGATGAGGCCGTTGGTGTAGAGGGCGAGGAGGGTGCCCTCCGCGAGCTGCAGTTCGGTGACTTCGAAGGGCAGTCCACCCAGGCCAAGGGGTGGGCCTGCGGGAATGTCGAGGTACTCCGCCGTGCCGTCCGGAGTCACCAGAGCGGGTGGGGGATGACCGGCGCGGGCGAAGGTGCAGGTGCGCGAGATGGGATCGTAGACGGTGTACAGGCAGGTGGCGCCCAGGCAGTCGGGGTCCTCCTCGACAAGGCGGATGACCAGGTCGTCGAGTTGAGTGAGGACTTCGGCCGGAGTGAGGTCGAGGTCGGCCAGCGTATGGACTGCCGTGCGTAGCCGTCCCATGATGGCCGCGGCGTGCAGGCCGTGGCCCGTGACGTCTCCGACGACCAGGGCGACGCGGGCGCCGGACAGCGGCAGGACATCGAACCAGTCCCCGCCCGCTCCAGCGTGGGCCGCGGCGGGAAGATAGCGGTAGGCGGTCTCGGCTGCCGGGTGGCGCGGCAGATCATGGGGCAGCAGACTGCGCTGCAGGGCGAGGGCCGTGGTGTGCTCGCGTGTGTAGCGGCGGGCGTTGTCGATACACACCGCTGCGAGGGAGGCGAACTCCTCGGCCAGGGCCAGGTCCTCCTCGTCGAAGGGTTCGGGGTGCCGATAGCGGCTGAAGCTTGCCATGCCCATCGTGACCCCGCGTGCCCGCAGCGGAACCGCCATGAGCGAGTGGATCCCGAATGCTCGGATCTTCTCGGCCCGTCGCGCGTCACGGACCAGCGGCCCTGCGGCTTCCACGGTCGGCACCAGGACCGGCCGCTCGGTGGCCAGAGACTGTACCTGCGGCGTGTCCGGGAGATACGTCACCGTCTCGCCCACCGCGTACGCAGCCTCCGGCGTTTCGTCGGGGGTCGACAGGATCGAGCAGACGCCAGACCTGCGAGCCAGAACCTGCTCATAGGTCGGCCCCGGAGCTGGTTCCTCGCCCCGGATGGTCGAATCCAGCAGGTCGACGACCGCAATGTCCGCCAGCGCGGGAACCGCCGCGTCAGCCAGCTCCTGCGCTGTCCGCCCCACGTCCAACGTGGTGCCGATGCAAGCACTGGCCTCGTTCAGCAGTCCCAGCCGCCGCTGAGCCCGGTCACCCTCGGTGACGTCGAAGAACGTCTGGCACACGCCGAGCACCCGACCGGCACGGTCAGTCAGCCGGAACGACGCGGCCGACCACACATGCTCGCGGGGGTCGAACGGAGGACGGCCACGCACCTGGACGTGAAGATCCGGCTCGCCTGTGTCCCGCACACGACGCAGCACCTGCTCGATCTCCGCGGCGTTCACGTACGACTGGTCCTCACCGATGCGGCGGCCGAGGAGCTGATCGGCCGCCCCGGCGACATCACGCACTGCCGCGTTGTTCATATAGCGGTAGCGCAGGTCGGCGTCCATGACGGTGATACCGATCGGGGACTGGGCGAACAAGCCGTCCAAGATCGCCCTGTCGAGTTCCTCTTGTCGTACCTGATGCGCTTCGGCAGCCGTGACGGACCAGCTGGCGGCACCCTCTCCCCTCAGAGCCGGACGGACCCGCAGTGCCACCTGCACCTCGTGGCCATCTCGGTGCCGCAGGCCCAGAACGCCGTTCCAGCTGTCCTCGGCCGGGTGCCGTTCTCGGGCGGTCACGGCCGCCTCACGGTCCTCCGCTGAGGCCAGCAGCTCTGCCGCGGGCCTTCCGCAGACCTCCGAGGCCTGATAGCCGAGAAGAGCCTGCGCCTCCGGGCTCCACAGGGAGACGTCACCCTCCGCGTCCACCACCGCGATGGCCGTGCGGGACCTCTCGGACAGGAATCCCGACCCGCTGCCGAGTTCCGCACCGGTGATCTTGGGTATCCGCATCGGCGCCTACCCTCCGTCCGCCCCTTGCGTCCCTCCATCCCTCTTCTTCGGAGGGAATCCCCGCCTTCAGGCGGGGAGGGAATCCGATCCTGAGCCCTGCGGCGCGGAGCGCCGCAGCATCGCTTCGTAATGTTCCCCCTGCGGCCCGCGCTCAGTCGGGCCGCTTGTCGGGTAGGTGGGGGGGGCTTTTTCTCCGCCCCCCCCCCCAAAAACG
>NZ_JBWKFL010000091.1:14164-15073 GCF_056434305.1 Streptomyces sp. NPDC044061
GTCCTATCGACGGAGGGAAACGAACGGGGGTAGTGTGAAGCTTCCCCCTTAGGACATCGGCGGGGGGGGGGCTGACGGGGGGGGGGGGCGCCCCCCTCCCCCCCCCCCACCCCCCTCAGAAATCGGCCATGCCCGCTTTCCGAGCAACCGGCTCAAGCAAGCCCTACGGCATGCGGGCTGATAGAAGTGCTGGCCGTGAGCCGATACCCGCGATCAATCGGTTTCGGCAGTGCGTGTGGATGAGGCGTGGGACGGCGGGTTTGTCCGGTGTGCCGTTGTCCGCGTCCGCGACGATGGCACATTTGCGGATCGCGGTGCGGGTGACCTTCAGCCACTGTTCCCACTCCTGCGGGCTTTGCGGCTGGCGGTCGGCGTGCAGCAGCAGCTCCCGACAGAGCGGACACAGTCCGTCCTGCACTTGTAGCAGGCGTAGGTTGGCCGTGCCCAGCGGGGGTTTGCCGCGGCGGCGCCGCGTGGCCCAGAAGTCGGCCAGGGTGGGATCGTCAATCGATGCCGTTCCTGGCACCATCCGGTGCCGGACAATTGGCGTCCAGGCGAATTTACGTAGGTATCGACCGCTGACGCGGTCTCCGAAGACCCACCTGTCGTGCCTGGACGGGTTGAACACGTCAAAATAGCGGGCGGCTACCCACCGTTTTGGCTTGTTCGGGTGAGCGCATGTGGCCCACTTGTAGACCTGTCTCCAGACGTGCTCATCCAGGAGCCTTTTTCATGTGTAGATCATGAGGGTGAGGATCGCTGCGGCGGCTGACGTGAGTCTGTTCGGGCTGGTGCGGGCATGGCGGAAGATCCGCCACTGCTTGATCCGGGAGATCGTCCGCTCGACGGGAGCCCGCAGTGCGGCGTGGACCCTGTTCGACTTCTTGTGCTTGTCGCTGAGTTCGGTGT
>NZ_JBWKFL010000092.1:0-13721 GCF_056434305.1 Streptomyces sp. NPDC044061
CGAACACCATGCCTGGCCCCAACCGACCCGCACCGGCGTGCAAGCCATCCTCATCACAAGACCTCAACTCGCGGGCCCGTAATGCAACGGCATTGTACCTAAGGACGAATCGAACCAACGCGATTCAAAAGGGTATAGGTTCCCATCGGGGACGAAGTCGATCAGCATTGGACCCTCCCTTGGACGCCGGGCTACATAGTCGCGCATCTGCCGCAGCCCTGCCGTCTCCCACCAGCGCATCACCGCTTGCCAAAACTCAACGCCCCCAGACCTCGTCACCCGAATTCACTGGTCGAGGCTGCCGGTGGACCCATACACGTACACGACAGTTGAATACGCGGGCCCACGAGTATCAAGCGCCCCTGGTTCGGGCCCCCGCCACCTCGCCGAGCGGCTCAAGCAGCGGCGCGGGCCTTGCTATGTGAACCGACAAGCTCCTCGCCATCGTTTACCAGGCAGCACTCCACCCAGGGCCGCGTCGTTCAGGTGATGTGTCCTGGTTGATCACATGATGCCGAGGGTGATCAGTGGACGGTTGGCGTCGCGGGTGTGGTGCCGGAGTCCAGCGGCGATGTTCGTCTGGTTGGCGAGTCGGAGAGCGCCGATGGCCAGGTTGCGCAGGGATGCCATGGCACGTGGAGCGGTGCCGGTGCGTACGCGGGAGGCGTCCTCGGCGTACGTGGTGTCCCTGACGTGGTGGATCTTGTTCTCGATGCCCCAGTGGCCGCGGACGCGGCGGGCGATCTCGGTTGCGTCGGCCTGCTCCGCGGTCAGGTCGGTCACCCCGTAGATGCGTTCCAGGGTGACCTTGCCGGTGGTGGCGATCCGTCGGCGGCGCACGATCTGGACGGCCTGCACCGCGTGTGGGAACGCGATCCCGGCGACGGCGGCGGCCTTGATCCGGCGGATCTCGTCGCGGCCGTGCGCGGTGGCCCGCGTCTTGTCCAGGAGTGGCACTTCCCGCCATGGCAGGGCCTTCAGCCACTGGTGCAGGGTGGGCTGATTGCCCTTGATCAGCGCGATGTAGTGGGCGTGCTTGTCCTCGACGAGGAAGCGCGCGTGGGCGGTCTGCGAGTGGAGGGCGTCGAAGGTGACCACCGTGCCGTGCAGGTTGAGCGGGGCAAGCAGGGGCTGGAAGACGGTGATCTCGTTGGTCGTGGCGTCCACCTCGCGCTGGGCGGTGACCAGGCCGATCCCCGTCATCGCGGCGAGCAGATGGACCTGGGTGCCGTCGGTGCGGCGGGCACCGCGCACGGTCTTGCCGTCCACGGCGAGGGAGGGCAGGGGCCGCCGGTCGCTGTCGTTCTCCTCCTGGCCGGCGGCGCGTTCGCGCCCGGCGAGCCAACTTCCGACGGCTGTATCCAGCGCGTCGCCGTCGATGCGTTGGAGGACACGACGCACGGTGGCCTCGGCCGGGGCGACGGGGCCGGGGCCCGGCTCCCGGCATGGGCCACCGAGCCGGGCCAGGACGTTGGGCGGGGCGTCGGCGGCCCACTCCGCGATCGCGGCCAGGGACTTCGCCCCGGCCAGGACCGCGCACGCGGCCAGGGAGAGGACGAAGGCGAGCGGGTGGCGTCGGCCCTGGTCCCGGCGGGGATCGGGCACCTGAGCCAGGCAGGTCAGCAGGCCGGGGAGGTCGTCGGGGGCGGTCGGCGCGGTGTCGGCGAGTTGGCCCAGAGGGCGCGGAATGAGCGAGGATGAGCCGGCAGGCACGGTCTTCCGTCGTGGTGATCAGGGGCTCGACACCTCATGATCACCGGAAGTCGTGCCTGCCTCCGCGTCAGCCCCCGCCGACCAACCCGCAGTCCTGTCACAGCTCCTGAAGCGCCATCAACCCGGATGCACCGCCGGAACGACGCCGCCCTGCCCGCGTACCCCGTCGGTCACCGTCATCGTGGCGCCGACGGGGTACGCCCGTCACCCGCGAGCGGAGTGCGACTTCAGCGGATGCGGTGCTTCCGCCAGAAGGGGCCGAGGTCCCTGTGCGTCATCGACTGTGCGGCCTTCTTGAAGTCGACGGTGGTGGAGAAGCCGTACCAGTGGTCGTGGGCGTACTTCTTGATGAGGCGCGCCATGGTGCCGGCCCCGAGGACGTGCTCCAGGTCGGCCAGGACGCAGGGGCCGATCCCGTACACGACCTGGAAGTACTCGCCACGGTGTGTAGACCAGTAGGCCATCGAGTTGGTGAGCGCGGCGGTGGCACTCGGCCAGGAGTCGTCCGGCGAGCACTCGAACCCGTCCCAGCGGTAGTAGCGCGCGTTGGCGTACTGAGCGAAACTCTCGTCCAGCCAGGGTGAGTTGTACTCGTCGTTGCCCACGACGCCGTACCACCACTGGTGGGCGATCTCATGGACGGTGGCGCCGCCCTCCTCCTCGGTGCCGAGGATGACCAGGCCGGGGTACTCCATGCCGCCGGTGAACCCGGGGGTCATCACGAGGTCTATCTCGCCGTACGGATAGCGGCCGAACTCCCTGCCGAACCGGTCGATGGCGGCGACGCCGTCCTTGCGGTTGAGGCGGACACCGGCGGCGGGCGTGTTCGGCGACCAGTACGACTTCACGCGCACGCCGTCGGGCGAGGTCTGGGTCGCGGTGCGGAACGGGCCCGCCGCCCATGCGAAGTCCCGCACCCGCTTGGCGACGCTGTGGGTGACCGTACGCCCGGTACCGCCGGAGCGGGTCCATGTGCTGCCGGTCGCTGGGACCTTGAGGGCGGACGGGTGGTCGAGGCGCACACGGAAGTCGCTCGCCAGGGTGTAGAAGCTCTCGCCGTACGACACATACGGATCGAGGTGCCACCCCCTCGCGTCGTGCACGGCGAGGACCGGCAGCGCGTTGCCCAGGAAGCGGAACGCGCCTTCGCGGCCGAAGCGGTTGTTGCGTGCGGGCACGGTGAGGGCCACGTCGAAGGAGACGGCCGTCCGCTCACCGCGTGCGAGCGGCCTCGGCAGAGTGATGCGCAGCGCCGTGCACTTCACGCCGGGGCGGCCCGGAGTGCCGCCGCGCACGTGGGAGACGCGGACGGGGGACGGTCTTCCGGATGTCCCGCAGCCGTCCTCGCCATTGCCCCACAGGCGTATGTACACCTCACGCAGGGGCCGGCTGGAGGCATTGCGGAAGGACACCGTCTGCCGGCCCGCCCAGTGGGAGCCGTCGGCGTCGGCGCGCAGCTTCACGTCGTAGCTGGGGCGGTCGGGCGTCGCGGGTTCGGCCGCTCTCACCGCGGCGCCGGGCGCCGGGCCGGACGGCGTGCCGGCCTCGGCCACGGTGGAGCCTGCAGTCGCGATCAGCGCGAGCAGGGCGACCAGCAGACGGCGACCGGTTCTTGAGGGGCCCCTGGGCGACGAAAGCAACGAAGGCATGGCAGACGACATGACAGATGACATGCCAGCGGATCTTGTCACAGGGTTCCCCACGGCCGACACAGGCCCGCGCGAAGAGGGGAGGTCGGCTCCGCTTGGGCGGCGAAAATGCCAGGGTACGCAGGGGATGTTCGCTGTACGTTGGCGCACAGTAAGGATCCCGGTTCAACCCATCCGCAGTTCATCCCCTTCCATGAGGCCTGGCTACGTGTTCCTGACCATCACCACCACCGGCACCTCCGAACGCCCCGCGACCGACCTCGGCTACCTGCTGCACAAGCATCCCGACAACGCGCAGACGTTCTCCACCTCCTACGGCACTCCGTAGTTACGTAGGTTGAAACTGCTCTCCGCGCTGCCTATGGCAGAGACACAGAGGGCGCTACTCGCCGCGCGGATCAGCGTGGACACCGACGAATCAACGTCCATTCCAAGGCAGTTGGAACTCCGATCCCCGCCGGGACCAGGGCCGACGCCACCGTCGTGCGCCGCCGACGGATCGCCACCACCGGCAAGGTCACCCTGGAACGCATCTACGGGGTGACCGACCTGACCGCGGAGCAGGCCGACGCAACCGAGATCGCCCGCCGCGTCCGCGGCCACTGGGGCATCGAGAACAAGATCCACCACGTCAGGGACACCACGTACGCCGAGGACGCCTCCCGCGTACGCACCGGCACCGCTCCACGTGCCATGGCATCCCTGCGCAACCTGGCCATCGGCGCTCTCCGACTCGCCAACCAGACGAACATCGCCGCTGGACTCCGGCACCACACCCGCGACGCCAACCGTCCACTGATCACCCTCGGCATCATGTGATCAACCAGGACACATCACCTGAACGACGCGGCCCTGGCACTCCACCTCGCCGCCATCCTCATATGGGCGCGGGGATACGGACGTCGGGCCACGTATTGGAGAGGCACGCCCCCAGCCCAGCGTGACAGTATGCGGCAATGGCCTTCCGACACCCCGACGGCGACTACACGATCACCGCGATGTACTCCGTGCCCGATGACGCCTGGTACCTGGAACTGGACCTCGTGGCCGGGCAACGGAATCTCGTGACCGCAGTCGTTCCCGACGAGGATCCGGCACGGGAGCCGACGGTGTGCTTCAACCCTCTCGGGCCACACGTGGAAGTTCCCTACGAGGTCATGCGCTGGTTCATGAACCAAGTCGATGAAGAGATCCGCACCTCCCGTGCCTGGATGCGGCTGAAGCCCGAACTCGTCGAGATCATCTACCAACTCCGTCAGGAGCACATGGGCGCCATCGACGATGACACCTTCCGCCATGTCCTGACGAAGGTGCGCGCCACGGTCGCTGAGGCAGACCTCCCTGCCGTTCTAGAGGCCGCCTTCGGGCGGAATCCCGACGGCACCACCATGGACCATCTGCACGCGCCCCGGCCAGTAGATGGTCAAGGAGACAAGCCCTAGTTCACTTGCGGGCCACTGCGTTTGAGACTGCCCGACCAGGAGACCGGGTCTCTCGTCATGTAGATCATGCTGTTCTGGTCGTCTCTCCAGTACTGGATCCACATCGTCGTCCGCGCGGCGCACTGACCGCGGGCGTCGGGCGCTGGAGCGGCGTCGAAGTCGGCTCTCCACCCTCCCGGCTGGACACTGACGAGTTTCAGGGTGTACGTGCACGTGATGCTCGTGCCCGAGTCGTCGGACTGAGCGATCATCGAGCCCAGTTCGTCTCCTACTCGTCCCGAGGACAACGTGACCGTTGTTCGCGGTAGGTCCTTCCAGGTGCCGAGGTACCTCTTGGGCAGTGCGTCCTGGTCGGTCTGATCGGCTTTCATGAAGAGTCTCTCGATGTCGGCGTGGAAGACCACGGCACCGAGGACGGCCATGACGGCGATGGCGGCGGCCACCGCTCCACGCCCCTTCGCGGAGGGCTTTCGCGGCGTGCCAGTGGCGGGGTTGGAGGGGACGGATGACCGGGGCTGCCGCTCCGCACCAACTGTTCGGGAGGCCGGGCGGGCGGCCGCTGGCTGTCGCCCCGCCTTGTGGGCGGTGGCTGTCACCGTGACGGCGTGCGGGGAGGCGGGCTGTGCCGTGGAGCCGACCGGTTGATCCTTCCGCTCGTCCACAGCGGTCGGTGTGCGGACCTGTGCGGGTCCGGAAGAGGAAGGCGGTGCCGACTCCAGGCTCAGCAGGCTCACCGCCCGGCGGCTGATGTCGTCCGCCACCGACCGGGGCAGCCAGTGGGACGAAGCGAACAGGGACGATGTGCTCCCGGCGCTGCCCATCAGTTCCCGGACCACGTCCGGCGCCTCGGGGCGTGCGGCCGGGTCCTTGGCCAGACACGCCGCGGTCAGGTCCCGCAGCGCAGCGGGCTCGACACCATCGAGGTCCGGGTCGGCGTGCGCGACCTTGTACAGGAGTTGAGCGGCGCTGTCCCCGGGGAACGGCTCGTGCCCGCTGGCCGCGTACACCAGGACAGCCCCGAAGGAGAACAGGTCGGTGGCCGGGGTGACGGCGTCCCCGGTCACCTGCTCGGGCGCCATGAAACCGGGCGAACCGATGGCGATCCCGGTGGACGTGAGGTGCGTCGTCGCCTCGGCCGCCCTGGCGATACCGAAGTCGATCAGACGAGGACCGTCGAGCGTGAGCAGAACGTTGGACGGCTTGACATCGCGATGCACGAGACCGAGCGCGTGCACGTTGGCCAGCGCTTCGGCCAGCCCGGCACCCATGGCCCGCAGCGACTCCTCGGACAACGGTCCGTGTTCGGCGACCACGCGCGACAGATCGACACCAGCGACGTAACCGGTCGCCACCCATGGCACCTCGGCGTCCGGGGCGGTGTCCAGCACAGGCGTCGTCCATCTGCCCCCGACCAGCTGAGCCGCCGCGACCTCGCGCGAGAACCGGGCACGGAACCGCGTATCGCCGGCGAGGTGACGGTGCACGACCTTGATCGCCGCCATCCGGCCGCTCGTGCCGCGTCCCAGATACACCCGGCCCATCCCGCCTTGACCGAGCGTGCCGAGAAGCCGGTACCCGCCCACCTCGACCGGATCATCCGCCGCGAGCGGCTCCATGCCTGGCACCCCCGAGCCTGTGATGGGTCAGCGAGCGATCAGTGTACGGCGCCGCGGGAGCCACGGCGCTCCCTATTGACGCTTCATCAACTGAATGAAATCAGCGTGAAGTTGCGGTCCTTCGTCGAACGGTCCGTCGCAGCGCCACCCCGTGCGAGTCGACGAGGCCCAGCAGCGCGCGCAGCGCTGAGCCGCCGGGTGGAGGACGTACCCACGCGCATGCTTCAGCGCAGATCCGGGCCCCACACGCTCACCACGCTCAGCCCCGGGGGCGCGTGTGGGACGGCGAACGCGGGCAGGAAGGCGATGCCCAGCCCGTGCCGGACCAGAGCGGCGCCCATGCCGATGTCGGGCACCTCCAGGCGCCACCCGGCGTGCGACGCCCAGCGCCGTGAAGGCCCGGTCCACGACCTCACGGTTGCCGCACCACGGCGGGAAGTCGATGAACATCTCGCTCGAAAGGGCCCTGGGCGCGACTTCCGCACGCCGTCAGGGGCGGCGCTCCGGGACCGCGAGGAGCAGCGGAACGGTGGCCGGCTCACGCGCGTCGATCCCGCCGGGCCTGTGCTGTGGCAGCGACAGGAAGGCCACGTCCAGGTCACCGGCGAGCAGGTCGTGCGCGAGTCCGGCCGGGCCCGTCGTCGCCGGCCGCAGGCGGACGTCGACCGCCGGGTGCCGAGCGTGCAACTGTCCGATGAGAGCGGGCAGGTCGACCACTGCCACCGAGGCCATCCGTTGATGGTGGAGACCAATACGTGAGCCGGGGGCAGCGGCCGAGGTGCTGCAAAACGTTTAGCAGCCTGTGGGCGTCTGTGAGGGTGAACAGTGCCAGGCGGGTTGCGGAGACGACGCATCGGCGGGCCCGACCGGTACGCAAGGACGGCCGGGGAGCGGAAGCCGGAACGGCGGACGAACCCGGCTGGCCTCCGCACTCCACGACAGCCGCCGCTGGTCGGGCACCCTGGCGACGGCGTAGAGAAGGGCGCTACATCAGCCGCAGGGGTACGCCGATGTCGTCCGGTGTGAACAGGCGTGCCTTTGTGGGGTCGAACCCGTCGTCAGCACCCCGAAGCACCAGATACGCGCCCTTGCGCTTCTCGTACAGCGGCCCGAAGACAACCGCGTCCGCATGGCCGTCGCCGTCGACGTCGAGCAACGGAGGACGGTGGCGGAAGGCATTCCAGTAGTGCGGATTCGGAGTTCCGGGCAGACCGTCGCTCTCCGCGTCGATCACCTGCTCCCCGTCGAGGGACTGGGCCCCGTCCGCGCCGCCGCGTAGCAGCGTCACCTTGCCGTCGTGGCGCCGGAAATTCGGGGTGTTCACCACCACATCCGGTCTCCCGTCCCCGTCCACATCGCCGACGGCAGGTGACGAGCCGAAGTCGACACGGCGCCGGTCGGTGCTCTGCGTGCCACCGATCACGGTCCGCTCGCGGCCCGTGTCCAGACCGGACTTCGCCCCGTACAGGATCGTCAAAGCACCACTCGCGCCCGGCATGTCTGCCGGAGCTACCGCCAGCTGGGTGGGCACCAACAGGTCGGCAAGGCCATCGCCGTCCGCGTCGCCGGCGGCCGGGGCGCGCAGGCCGTCGTCGGTCGCCGCCAGGTCCTCGATGCCCGCCTCCTGACGAGTGTCCCGCACCAGCCCCTGCTCGCCGCCCTCGTACACACCGACCGAGTGCAGACCGGCGGGCACGCTATCTTCCTCCTCGGCGTCGTAGGAGTAAGTCAGCACCAGCTCGGCCCTGCCGTCGCCGTCGAAGTCACCGGTGGTCGCCGAGGCGGGCGCGGCGCCGTGCTGGCCGAGGTCGAGCACGGCTTGCCTGGCCGGTGCCCCCGTCCGGTCGAAGGGGCCATACAGGAGCAGGCCGTCACCGCCCAGCCCAGTGGGGTCCGCGTCGTCCGGGCCGCCGCGGCCGCCGTCGAGCAGGTCCACGGAGCCATCGCCGTCAAAGTCGGCGGCAGCCAACGGACGAAATCCGGCGGGCAGACCGATCCGGCGGGCGACGCCCAACCCGTGCGCGCCGCCGAACAGCGCGAACGACTCGGATTCGGCCCCGCTCACGCCACGGCTGCCGACCAGGTCCGTGAAACCGTCACCGTCCAGGTCGGCACGCAGCGGCGCCGACAGGAACGTCGCATACAGCCCGCTGCCGGCCGACGTCCGCCGCGCTGTGGCCGTATCCAGGCCCGCCCGCGACCCGTACACCACGACCAGACTCTCCGCATACCTCTGGCCATCCGCCGACTTCGACTCCACGACATCCACGAAGTCGTCGTAACCGTCTCCGTTGAAGTCACCCGGATCAGGACGCTCGGCGGGCCTTCCGGCCGGGGGACGGGCAAACCGGTCGCTGGCGGAAGGGTGGCGACCGCCGCTCCCCGCAACCGCGAACAACAGAGCAAACCCCATAACGGCAGCAGACCGGCGGCGCATACGCATGGCGGACTCCAGGAGAACTCACGGGGACAGGACCGCACCCAAGACTTTTCGCGGGGATGACTCCCGAAGCACCCACAAGGTTGTCCCCCCAACGACCGAACCCCACCGGACCCTGCACCCCGGCTCCGCACACCAGCAGAAGAAGAATCGCCACAACCGCTGCCGGCAGCCCATCACCGCCGGCCCACGCGCACAGCCGATGACGAACCCGAGCTCGGCCCCGCGCTTGATCGGGGACGAACGATGAGCGACGACAACAGATTGAAATTCCCAGACGCCTTTCGTGTCCGGGCCGGCATCGGTCGGCGCAGCAGTAACGCCTCCTTCGGTACGGACGTGCTCGCTGGGTTGGTTGCCGGGATGGACGAGTTCCTCACCGATCCCGACGGCCTCGGGAGGCAGTAGTGGTCCCTCGACCCCGCCATCCTTGGATGCGTGCCCTGGCTGGACGACCCGGTTCCCCTGAGCGCGATCGACCGATTCCCGTCGGCGTGCGTGTTCGTCACGAAGCAGGAGCCGGAGAAGCGTCGGCGCCCGCGAGGTCGCCGAGGGCCATATGGCCGAACGCAATGAGGGCATGGAGCGCCGCCGTCGGACTCGCCGACGCCCCACCTGCACTGTCCCGCCCATGCACCGACCCCCTCACTGATGCTTGGGGAAGCTGACCTGGTTGAGATAGAGGGGCATCTCGTCGTTTGCGGCGGCCCGGTCTGGCGCCGCCGGGGTGATCCGGGCCGTTTCGCCCTCGAAAAGGCGGTCAACGGACCCGCCCAGGTTCCCCTGCAAGGACATGGAGGAGAAGACGAACGGCAGCCCGTTATAGGTGAGAGGGTCCGGCCCGTCCATCACCTGGAAGTGCAGATGCGGGGCGTCGCTGTTGCCCGAGTCCCCGAGCTGCCCGATCTGGGCGCCGACGGCGACCTGCTGACCGGCGTGCACTCTGCCTCTGGTCGAGCCCGGCTTCAGGTGGGCGTACAGGACGTACTCGCCGTTCGGCAGCCTTTCGACGACGTGATTGCCCGCGTAGTCCTCAAGCGGGAGATTCGTCGGAGACGTGCCCGGGGTGGAGTCGGGCACGTCGTCACCGACCGAGACGATCTCGCCGGCGGCGGCAGCCCGAACGGGGACGCCGTAGTACGGATAGCTGCTCACCTTGTCCACCGCACCGGTATAGAGCCGGTTGTCGGCGTCCAGGCGCACGAAGTCGACGGCGAATCGTTCGGCGAACCGAGCGGTTCCGTTCAGCGGGGACGCAGAAGCCCGGTGCGGAGTCACCTGCTCGCAGCATCCGTTGCCGTCGAGCCATCCCGCACCGGCGAGCGGCGACCGCAGGACGACCGGATGCCGGTCGGGAACCGTCATGGCGGAGACCGACTCCGTCAGATTCTTCGGGACGATGCTGACCGCCTTCGGATAGGTCACAGAGAGGAGGTGCCGCAGCCGCAGGGGGAACGGCGTACCGGTGGGGACCACGGCATCGATCCACACCCGCCCCTGCCGCCCGGGCGACAACTGGTCCGTGGGCGCGGCGTCCGGTGCCGAACCAGACGGCCGGAAATGCGTCTTCAGTGAATTCCCGGCCAATTTCAGCAGGGTGCGGTGACCGTTCTGTTCCGCCACGCTCACCGAAGTCAGCGTGGCTGGCAGCGGACTCTCGTTGACGAGAGTCAGCTCGTACGCGAGGTGGGTCTTGCCGTCCGTGCCCCGGACCGGAACGGGCACGGTCGTCGGGGACGCGACGACCGGCGTGATCGCGGCCTGCCCGTCATTCGCCGCGAGGGAGGGCGTGGCCGGCATCGGGGCTGCGACAGCGGAAGTGAGTCCGAGCCCCGTGCCCAGCAGAGAAGCGGCCGCCGCGGCCGCACACACGCGGCCTGCCTTCTGTGTCCTGCGCATATCCGATTCCCGTGCAGTAACCGATCTCCTGGGAGGAAAACCGAAATGAAGTGGGAACTCACGGTACGAGGAATGCACGGCCGTCCTGATGGTCCGACGGAGGGGCCGGGCTCGTGAAGCCGCCGTCCACCGACCGGAGAGCGGGCGTCCACCGACCGGTGGGCCTCCAACCTGCCTCCCTGAACCCCCGGTGAGCCGTGAGTGGTGCACCAGGGCCCCGCCACTCAGCGTGGAAACACCGTCCGCATTCATGTGCCGATCCACCGGCGGAGGACCCACATGTTCAACGCCCGGTGCTGCTGATACATGACGAAGCAGACCCCACCATGACCCGCACCTCACTGATCCACCGCGTCGCGCTCCTCGTTCCCGATATCAAGGCGGCGATCGAACACTGGACCACGGCCACGGTCGGTCCGTGGAGATTGTCGGTGGCCGGGCCGTCACCGAAGGTCCCGGCGCCGTGCGCGCGCAAGATCCTCTGGCAGCGGCGCGCCGTGGACCCCGAGCTGACGGTTTGGGGTGACGGGCACACGCTGGTCGCCCCGGACCCGGACCGCCCGCTGGCCATGCAGTTGCTCGACACGAACCGTCAAAGAATCTCTCCACGCCAGCTGCGCCCCTGCTTCCGGCGGCCCTCTTTTGGCGGTGCTGCGCCGGCGGACGGTGGGACGTCAAACCCCGGCAGCCCGCCGCAGCACGGCCACCGGCTGGTCGACGCTCTGATTCAAGGTCTTCATCCCGTATGGCTCCTGCTCGTCCTCACTGAGCACTTCCCGCCCGTCGGGATGCCGGGAAATGTGTACCTGCATGAATGGGATTGCGTCGTGTCCCTTTGGGATTACCCACCACATTGAGGCCCAGTCCGGCGCCTGCGTCATCCGCATCACCTCACTGCTCCGATAGATTCTCGACTGGTAGCGGAAGTAGTCGTCACCTTTCTCGGCCAGCCATGCAGGAGCATCCCGAACGTGCTCTTGCCTCGACGAATCCGTATTCCACGAACGCTCGATCGATCCTGCGTAGCTGTTGGCGAGCTTGCAACGGTCTGCTCGGATGAACGAAACCTGCGCGAACAGCTCCACCCGCCCCTGACCGGCTGCCAGCGGCACCTCGACCACGGCATCCTTGGAGAAGTCGTCACCCGGGTCGAGCCGGGCGCCCGCGTTGGAAATCTGCCCCGCCGCCAGCAGGCGGGGAGCGGCGTTGAACTCTTCCTGCCGGTTGGTGTCCCAGCCGTCGCCCAGCTCCTGCCGCCACTCCTTGCGCTCCGTCCCCTGCGTACGGAACGCGGACGGCCACAGTTGCGCCGACCACAGCGTCCCGATCACGAAGATGCTCACCGAACCCTCATTGCGGAACGTGACGTGGGCTGGCACGTACAACCGCTTCCTGTCCGGATTCAGCACCGGCTTCCCGAAGGACACCATGAACGGCACCTTCGGCGGCGCCACGTACGGGACGTACATCGCCGAATACGTCACGCTCGCGGAACCGATCAGCGCAGACAGCGCAACGCCCGTGGCGAAACTCCGCGGATGCGGCACCCCCTGCCAGACCTTCTCCCGGGCCACCACCCACACGGCCCACACCGCCCACGCCACCAAGCCCGTCCACAGCCAGAACCACCCCGCCAGGTATCCCCCCTCCCACTGGAGCACCAGCAGCACCAGGCTCGTCATCGTCACAATGCTCACGCCCAACAGGACCGCCTGCCCCGAGTACTGCGTCACCCGCCGGCCCCAGAAGTCGAAGACAGCCCCTGCGGCCATCACCTCCACCACCGCACTCGCCAGGAACACCACCCCCATGACGCGGCCGCCGAACGTCAGCGCCCGCAGCGCATCCGACAGCCCCAGCCGGAAGAGCACAACCGCCGACACCAGCAACCCGAGCACCATGCAGCAGCCCGTGGCGCGCCGCCGCCACCCGGGCGGCCCCGCACTGTCACGCACCTCACCGCCGCTCTGCGGCCCACCGGTCCCCATGCCCCCCAGCATCGACGCCCCACGACCACCTCGCAGCCGCCGCACGCATGCGGGTGACTCCCGCCGCGCACCGACCCGCCTCCAACGCAGCCGTGAGCAATAGCGTCGGCTGCTGAGCGGTCCGGCTGCACGGGCACGGGTTCCAGTCGCCTGGCCACCTGCGGCCGTACCGCCACCGTTCCCCGGTGTTCCCTGGCATTTCCCTTGCGATCGGGCACGTAGAGGGCACGAGCTCCTCCCGGCGTTCACGACGGTCAACTGGGAGCTGAGTCATGTCTCCTGCACTGGTCGACTTGGCGTCGACGACGCCATCGTCAAGCCCTCACCAGCCAATACCTATGACGCGAACACAGCCCCTGAATTGACCCTCAGCCACGACAAGCACCGCGGTAGTAGCCGCGGCTGGACGAGTCAGGAGGTGTGTCTGCGTATGACACGGTCGGGCCTGATCGGCAGGCTGCGGTGGCGGGTGCCGGTCGCGTGCCAGACCGCGTTGGCGATGGCGGCCGCGGCGCCGACGATGCCGATCTCGCCGATGCCCTTGATCCTGACCGGGTCGTCAGGGTCGTCGTCGTCGATCCAGTCGGCCTCGATGTGCGGGACGTCGGCGTGGGTGGCCATGTGGTAGCCGGCGAGGTCGGCGCCGACGTGGCCGCCCGAGGCGTGGTCCCGGATTGCCTCCTCGTGCAGGGCCATGGAGATGCCCCAGGTCATGCCGCCGACGAACTGGCTGCGCGCGGTGAGCGGGTTGACGATCCGGCCCGTCGCGAAGATGCCGAGCATGCGTCGCACGCGCACCTCGCCGGTGGTGACGTCCACGGCCACTTCGGCGAACTGCGCGCCGAAGGAGTGGCGTTCGGCGGGGGCAAGGGCACCGATGGCCGCGGTGGTGTCCGACCGCACGGTGATTCCCTCCGGCGGGATGTCGGTGCCGAGGGCCAGCCGGTCGCGCAGTTCGTCGGCCGCGGCCGTGA
>NZ_JBWKFL010000093.1:0-13598 GCF_056434305.1 Streptomyces sp. NPDC044061
GCCGCCAACAGCGGGGAATGACCAACATCAACTGACGCAGTGGGGGGTCATTTTTCACCCGCCGGAACTGGGTCACGATTCACCCGTCGCCGACACGCCCGGTGTTGGCGTCGAAGTAGGTCGACGTGCCGTGCAGGCGGTGCGGGGCGTGCCGGGCGGTGCGGGGCTGCCTCCCGTATTCGGTGTCCAGCTGTTTCGAGGCGCGTTGAGTGCGGCCGTGTGCTCACACTCTGCACTGCAGATGGTGGAGCCGGTGGCGGGGGCTTGCCGGCGCGGGAGTGTGGGTACGGCGCTTTAAGCCGTAGGGGAGGGGGCTGTGGTGCAGAGGATGGAACCGGGGCGGGTTGTCGGTGGGCGCTATCGGCTAAGCAGCCAGCTGGGATCGGGCCGGTACGGGCGTGTGTGGCGGGCGTATGACGAGGTCCGGCGCGAAGTGACGGTCGAGGAGGTGGGGGCGGTGGGGGCCGCGGAAGCGGCACAGGTGGTGCGGACTCTGCGCGAGGCGGCAGCGCTGCGGGGCCATCCGTATGTCGCCCCCGTCAAGGACGTCGTGGAGGCGGACGGTGTGCTCTGGGCCGTCGTACCCGTCTTTCCGGGGCCGTCCCTCGCCGGCCTCCTGGCCGAGCACGGCCGGCTGCCCGGCGTGCAGGTGCGCGACGTCGCGATGGCGGTGCTCGGCGCACTGGAGGCGCTCCACGCGGCCGGGATCGTCCATGGAGATGTGCAGCCCGCCAACATCCACTCAGACCAGGACCGTTGGATCCTGATGCCCAAGATCGGCGTGCTGGCAGGGGCGGACACCCAGACCACATGGGACGGCACGGAGAGCGTCACCGAGGCGGACTACATCGCCCCCGAGATCCTGCACGGCGCTCGCCGCACCCAGCGCAGCGACCTGTACTCGCTGGGGGCGACGCTCTATCACCTTGTCGCGGGGCGCGCGCCGTTCCACCGGGGCAGCGTCATCGCGACCCTGTCTGCCGTGGCGCTGGAGGAGCCGCCGCCACTGGAGGGCATCGGTGGGCTGGGAGCGCTCATCGAGGGGCTGCTGGTCAAGGACCCCGATAGGCGGCTGACGGTGGCTGAGGCGCGGCAGGTGCTCGGCGGGGCCGGCGTGGCCGGACGGGATCCGTACGCGGAGGCCAGGGCCACCACGGCCAGACCGGCCCCCACGGCGGCGCGCCATGTGGCGACCACCTACGCCGTCGGCGTGGCCGGGTGGGGGCTGGCGATGGTCCTTGCGGTGGCACTGGCCTTGGCGTTGGCGCACGTCAGCGCGGTCGAGGTTTCGGGGTTGTTCGTGGCCCTGCTGCCCTGGGTGGTCTTCGTCCTCGGGGTCTGTGTCCTCGCTGTACAAGCGCGCGCGGCCCTCGCGCGGCGGAGCTCCTGTGAGGTGCCCTTATGGATCTGGTACGTCCGCTCGTTCGTGCCACCCGCGCCGTGGACCGGCGAGGAGCGGGACGGGCGTCGTGCGGCCGCCGAACGGGCCGTGGACGAGGCACTGCTGACGGCCGACCGGCGGGTGGCGGCCGCATCGTCGGACAGGGGCAGGGGGACCACCGATGTCTGACCAGGAGACACCGCCCGTCGGCACGCCCGTCTGGATGGTGCCGTCCTTTCCCGCGGCCGACGAGGCGCGCAAGTGGCAGGAGATCGACCCGGACCACCTCGCGTGGCGACGGGAGCTCGTGGAGCGCCAGCTGCGCCTCGAGCGCCTCGACCAGTGGGCGGGCTACGGGTTCCGGCTGCTTGGGCACGCGATCGTGGTGGGGTTCGGCGTGGCCTTCGTCTGGCTGGGGTTCTACGCCGTGGACCACAAGGCGTCGATGCAGGTCGTGCCCATGATCGGCGGCGGGATCGCCGGGCTCGCGGGCGCCGTGCTCGCGGTGCGCAACCGCAAGGAGTGACGGCCCGGCCGCCGGGGTTTGGAGGGGCCGTATTTCTTCGGGTGTGGGGTCAACGCCCCCGCACGTTGCTGCTCCACAGCGCAGTGTCGGCTGCGGGCAGGCGGATCGCTGTCCGGATCAGTTCGGCGGTTCGTCGCGGCTGTTTGTTGTGCCCGGGCTGCAGGGGTAGGTGCGCGAATTCCGCATCCGTTAGATCACCCTGCCCCATGCCCAGAGCAACGACCCGGACAGGCCCTCTAGCTAGCTAGCTAGCTAGTCCTCGTCCGCGGGACGGCCCTCGCCTGCCATGAACCGCCAGACGAGGGCGTGGCCCAGGACGACCAGGGCGATCAGCATGAGGGCCTCGGCTTGGATGGGGCGCAGTCCGACGTGGCCGGTGAGTTCGGGGGACGCGCCGACGACTGCGATCAGGACGTAGAGCAGGGTGGCACCGGTCTGCTGCCAGGTGACGAAGCCGTCGCCGCGGGTGCGGGCCAGCAGTCGCAGGGTGCACGCGCAGCCGAGCAAGGCTACGAACACGAAGGCCGCCTGCCAGATCCGCGGCTGTTCGGTGCCGCCGACCTGGGCGAATAGGCCCATCACGGCGGGCAGGAGGAAGGACAGGTAGACCCCGCCGACGACGCGGCGCTGGGCGGGGTCGCGCATCCAGTCGCCATGACTTTGGACGACGTTCCACCACAGGCCGACCAGGGTGAAGCAGGTCGCGGAGAAGAGGGCGTAGAAGGTGGCGATATCCATGGACGACGAGGGTCGCAGCGCTCGCGGCCCCGCCGTGCGTCACACGCCCTGCGCCCGCCGGAACGGACTAGCTAGGGCCCTTCTTCCGGATCAGGCCGGCTCCGGGCGACCGCGCCTCTTGCCAGACCCCACGGCCCGGGCAAGATCCGAAAGACAGCCTTTAGGTGTTCGGGTTGCCGATCCGGTCGGCGAGGGTGTGGAGGGCTGTGGCGGAGAGGGTGTCGGGTTCGGCGGTGCTCACGAACAGCCATTGGTCGGGGTCGGCTGGGAATATGAGGGTTTCGTAGTTGAGGGTGATTTCTCCGAGCGTGGGGTGTCGGTAGTGTCTGGTGCCATGGGAGAACGCCTCTACGTCGTGTGCGGCCCACCATCGGTGAAAGTCTGTGTCCGCTGCCGAGAGCTGGTCGATCAGTTCGGTCAGTTGCGAATCGTTCGGATGCCGGCCTGCATACAGGTGCAGTCCTGTGACGACCATGCGGGCGGCCATGTCCCAGTCGATGAATAGTTCTCGCGCGACGGGGTCGAGGAATACGAATCGGGCGAAGTTGCGTTCGCGGGCCGGCATGGCTTCGAAATCGGCCACGAAGAGTGCGCGTGCCATCGGGTTGAGGGCGAGGATGTCCATGCGGCCGTCGAGGATGATGGCGGGGGTGTCGCGGAGGGCGTCGAGCAGTGCGTAGGCGCCGGGGCGTACGTGCCGTGGGTGGGCGGGCCGGTTCACTTTGGTGACGGACTGTGGCCTGGCCAGGGCGAACAGGTGTGCGCGTTCGGCATCGTCCAGGCGCAGGGCGCGGGCTACGGCCTGAAGTACTGCTTCGGAGGCGTTGGCGACGCGTCCGCGTTCCAGGCGGATGTAGTAGTCCGCGCTCACTCCGGCCGAGAGGGCGACTTCCTCGCGGCGAAGTCCTGGAACGCGGCGACTGGTTCCCGGTGTGATCCCGGCCTGCTCGGGGGCCACCCGGGCGCGTCGTGTGCGCAGAAAATCGCTCAGCTCCTTGTTGTCGCCCGAAGCGGAGGACGCCTTGGCCATATTTTGAGGCTAGCTCTCGGCGCGCCGTCCCGGCAAGCAACGCCCGGCGCAATGATAGGGCCGCATAAGCTGCTCTCCGGCAGTGAGAAAGAGAGCCGGAGTAGTCGCCTGGAAGAGGCAGAACGAAAGACACGTCTTTTCTGTCGGATATGTGACTGGAGTCGACGGGTGGACGCTTTTCCATATTCCTGGCGGTTGACGACG
This sequence comes from Streptomyces sp. NPDC044061, assembly GCF_056434305.1. Lineage (NCBI taxonomy): Bacteria > Bacillati > Actinomycetota > Actinomycetes > Kitasatosporales > Streptomycetaceae > Streptomyces > Streptomyces sp. NPDC044061. Next base: position 3,880 of record NZ_JBWKFL010000093.1, read on the forward strand.
GCTGCCGGAATGATGCGATGTGTTCTGAGTTTCGTTCTCGTGCCGCGGGTGGCAGCTCGGCAGGCGAGTCGAATGATCTGTTCACGGCGGCTTCTGTAGCCGTAGCCTGCGCCTGTGCAGGAGGAAGGCGAGACGACCGTGACCGTTCGCGTCGGCGGGGAGAGCCCGCGGGCGATCAAGCTGTGCTTCCATCGGCTGACGCGCTCTTTCCCGGACGAGGTGGACGACCCGATGCGCGACTTCGTGGTGACAGCACACGGCGAAGGGGTGCGGATCGAGGTCTCCGTGCGGACTTGGGGTGGTGACGGTCTGGACGTCTTTCTGGCCGAGCTGGCGGAAGAGTTCCGCGGGTGGACCGGTGCCCGGACCTGGCGATCGCTGGAAAGAGATCTGACGCTGTCTGCTGAGCACGCAGGTTCGCGCGTCCGGTTGACTTGGGGACTGCCCGACCGCCTCCCTGATGACGAGTGGCATTTCGAGGCGACGACGGATCATGCTCCTGGAGAGGACATGCGCAACCTCGCCATCGAGATCCGCGGTTTCCTTGAGTCGGATTCGCTGAGGTGAGCGAGGTTGTTCGGCTGAGCGTGTTGACGGTCAGCACAGTGCGTGGGTTTGCCGGTGGGGATCGGGCGGCAGGCCGGTTTCAGGAGGGCCTTGTGTAGATCGGCGCTGCGTTCCCAGCGGATGCGCAGGCGTCGGAAACCGTGCAGCCAGGCGAAGGTCCGCTCGATCACCCTCCGATAGCTGCCGAGGCCGTTGCCGTGTCGGGTGTCTCGGCGAGCAAAGACGGCGGATTCGACCTCGCTTCCACGAATTGTTGTGAATGCGGGCCGTCGGGAAAGTTCCGGGTGGGGGGCTGGTTCCCACGTACCCGGCACGGGTTCGCCTTCCTTCGTCCATCGGGCTGGAGGCGCCGCCCCTCCGGGATGTTCGCCAATACGGGAGCTGAGGCTGGTTGCCGTCACGGCCGCGCACACGCCTTGGGTAGTCGCTGGTCGCGAGCTGCCCGCACCGGCCACCGCCGTCCCACCCCCCGGGCAGGGTGCCGGTCAGGGCCGGGTTCCGGGCGTCAGCCGGCGGGGGAGTTGCTTGCTGTCGTCGTCCGGGCGCGCCTCCCGGGGCCGTGTCGGCTTGTGTCCTCGCCGGTTTTCCGTGCCGGCGAGGTCACACGTGTGGTCTCCCCAGGCCCCCACCCCTCGTTACTCGGCAGTGGGGCTGGGGGGGTCTGTCAGTGCCTGGACCGGTGGGCCGGGGCCGAGGCGGGCCTGCTGGAGCGCTTCCAGGGGCTTTTCCGGCTGGTTTTCTGGATGGCACGCCGACGTCAAGAATTAAGGACATTGCCCCATGAATCTGAAGCTTGAATTGATCGTGCTGCCGGTTTCCGACATCGACCGGGCCAAGGCCTTCTACGAGAGGGCCGGGTTCCGCCTGGATGTCGACTACACGGCCAACGAGGACATCCGGGTCGTTCACTTCACGCCGCCCGGCTCCGAGTGCTCGATCATCTTCGGTGAGGGGATGACGCCCCTCGCACCCGGCTCGATGCAGGGCCTGTATCTCATCGTCTCCGACATCGAGGAGGCCCGCGCGGAGCTCATCGGCCGGGGCATCGAGGTCAGTGAGATCTTCCACGACGCGGGTGGCCTCTTCCACGGCCACGGGGGCGGGGACGTCACCCACCAGGGCCCGGGCCAGGAGCGGCTGGCCGGCCTGCATCCCGAGCGCGCCTCCTACGGCTCTTTCCTCACCTTCAGCGACCCGGACGGCAACGGGTGGGTGCTCCAGGAGGTTTCGCAGCGCCTCCCGGGCCGCTGACAAAGCCCACAGGCCACCGTCCAAGGGCTGCCATCCGGGCCGGACACGGCCCCGGATGGCAGCCAGTCTCCGGCCCACCCGGTTCTCGCGGGTTCGGGCCGACAGGCCGGCACCGCAGCGCCGGGGGAGCGCAAGCGTGCTCTGGCGCGCCCGGCGGTCCGGCTGCCACCGGGGGACGAGCGGCCGCCGCGGGCGCTGGGAGACGGCATTGCCGCCGGGGCCCGTGCCCCCTGCCCCCTCGACCCCGTGTGTGCGGCGGCCGTGGGCGCCGTCGCGGCGCCCGGGCTACGCACACGCGATCAGCGACGGGCCGCGGCCGCCGCGGGCGCTCAGAGGCGGCTTTGCCGCCGGGCCGTCCCCTCCCGTGATCCCGCGCTTGGGCGGGGCGCCCATGCCCCCTTCGACCCTGTGCGGTGCGGCAACCCCGGGCGTCGACCGGCGGCGGGGCACGCACAATGCGGCCGGCAAGGGGCCGTGGCCGCCGAATGTGTCCGTCCGAGTCACCGAAGCAATGAGGAACGAAACAGTGAGGAATGCAGCAGTGAGGAATGCAGGAGTGGGGAACGAGTCGACCCGCGTTTACGACGTGATCGTCATCGGCGCAGGCCCGGTCGGTGAGAATGTGGCCGAACGTGCTCGGGCTGCGGGGCTCAGTACCGTGATCGTGGAGCGTGAACTCCTGGGCGGTGAGTGCTCGTTTTGGGCGTGTGACCCGAGCAAGGCGTTGCTGCGGCCGGTGGTGGCACGTGCCGACGCCAGCCGCATCCCCGGACTCAACCCGGCGGTGGCCGGTCCGCTGGACGTCGAGGCGGTCCTCGCACACCGCGACGAGATGTCCTCGTACTGGAAGGACGAGGACCAGGTCGACTGGCTGGAGTCGGTCTCGGTCGACCTCATACGCGGCGACGGCCGCCTCACCGGCCCCAAGCAGGTGGCCGTGCAGACCCCTGAGGGCGTCATCGCCCTGGCCGCCAGGCACGCCGTCGCCGTCTGCACCGGCACCCGCGCCGCCCTGCCCCCCATCCCCGGGCTCGACACCGTCCGCCCCTGGACCAGCCGCGACGCCACCAGCGCCGGCACGGTGCCCGGCCGCCTCGCCGTCGTCGGAGGCGGTGTGGTCGCTGTGGAGATGGCCACCGCGTGGCAGGCTCTGGGCTCGCAGGTCACCATGCTCGTCCTCGAGGACGGCCTTCTGGAGCGGATGGAGCCGTTCGCCGGTGAACTGGTCACGGACGGACTACGCGAAGCAGGCGTGGACATCCGTTTCAACACCACCGTCGCCTCCGTGGTCCGCGAAGGAGGTGAGGGCGGCGAGGTGCGGATCACGCTTGCCGATGGCGGGCACCTGGCCGCCGACGAGATCCTGCTGGCGACCGGCCGCGCCCCGCAGACTGGCGACGTCGGCCTGGAGACAGTCGGTCTGACCCCCGGTGACTGGCTGACCGTCGACGACACCTTCCGTGTCACCGGCGTCGACGGCGGCTGGCTCTACGCCGTCGGCGACGTCAACCGCCGCGCCCTGATGACGCATCAGGGAAAGTACCAGGCCCGGATCGCCGGCACCGTCATCGGTGCCCGGGCCAGGAAGGAGCCCGTCGACACCGTCCCCTGGGGCGCACATGTCGCCACCGCCGACCACGCGGCCGTCCCTCAGGTCGTCTTCACCACCCCCGAGGTCGCCTCGATCGGCCTGACCAGCCGCCAGGCCGAGCACAGCGGGCGCCGTATCGAGGTCGTCGACTACGACCTCGCCCGCCTCGCCGGCGCCCACCAGTACGGCCGGGACTACCGCGGGCAGGCCCGCATGCTCATCGACACCGACCGCAACACCGTGGTGGGCCTCACGTTCGCCGGCCCCGGCGTCGGGGAACTGGTGCACTCGGCCACCATCGCGGTCACCGGCGAGGTGCCCCTTAACCGGCTCTGGCACGCCGTCCCCGCCTTCCCCACCCTCGGCGAGGTCTGGCTGCGGCTGCTGGAGACCCACCGCGGCTGAGCATGCCCCGGCCGCCCATGCCCCGGCCGCCCGTGCGCCGGCGGTCGTGGCCTCGCGCCGGGTGACTGGGTTGTCTGCGGGTGAGAAGCGCTTCCCCTTCTTGTCCCGGTGCCCGGCGGTGGCCTGCCCGCACACGCGGATCCGGGCCGAGGGCTGCGGATGACCGCAGGTGCCGTACGAAAATCCTGTACACCGGCGTGGTGGTGCAGCAGGTGCCCGCTGAAACCCCGGCTGCGGCACAGCCTGCTGGTGGCGCTGCCAAGCCTCGCAGCTCCCGCATCCGGCCCGACAGCACTCCGCTCGTGGGAGCTCCTCGATGGCCGTCGGCCAGGGGGCCGACCGGCTGGCTTTGTTCACGAGGGGAGGCGTCGGCGGTGCGTCGTGTTCGATGACACCGTGCTTGCCGGCACCCCGACCTCGTCCGCGTGACCTCCCCTGGCACCTGCCGACGAGGCGGGTCACGGCGCGGCTCGGCGGGCGCGGGAGCTGGGCCTTTCGTAGATTGAAGAGGGAACAGCGCAGAGGAACGCGTGGTGACGGCTCCGGAGATCGACTACGCGGCGGCTTTCGCCGCCCTACCGAGCCCGTGTCTGATGCTCGGCACGGACCTGGTGATCGCCGATGCCAACCGGGCCTTCTGCGAGGTGACCGGACGGAGCCGGGCGGAGTTGGTCGGGCAGTACCTCTTCGACGTCTTCCCGGACAACCCCGCCGACGCGGAGGCCGACGGGGTGTCGACGCTGAAAGCCTCGCTGCACCGGGTGCTGTCCTCCGGTCAGACCGATCACATGGCGTTGCAGAAGTACGACATCCCGGTCGCCGACAACCCGGAGGTGTTCAAGGAGCGGTGGTGGACCGCGATCAACGTGCCCGTTCTCGGTCCGGACGGAAAGGTCGCCTGGATCATCCACCGGTCCGAGGACATGACCGAGGTCGTCCTCGCCCGCCGCACCGTGCACCTGCCCTCGGTCAGCCCCGGCCGGGAAGCGGCCATGGAAGCCGAGCTGTATGCCCGGGCACGACAGCTGCAGCGGCTGAACGAGGAACTGCGCCAGGCCCACGCCCGTGAACGGCGCATCGCCGTCGCCCTGCAGGAAACCATGCTTCACACGCCGGACCTGGCCCGGCACCCGGATATCGCCGTGCGCTACCTGCCTGCGACCGGATCTTTGAACGTGTGCGGAGACTGGTACGACGCGGTCGACCTGTCCGCGGGCCGCTTCACCGTCGCGGTCGGCGACGTGGTCGGCCACGGCCTGATGGCAGCGACGATCATGGGAAGGCTCCGCAGCGCGCTGAGCGCCGCCGCCCGCACCGTCCATGGCCCCGCCCAGGCCCTGGAGGTCCTCGGGCTCTATGCGCGCTCGGTCGAGGGAGCTTTGGCCGCCACCGCTGTCCAGGTCCTTATCGACTGCCGCGGTCACCTGCTCATCTACAGCAGCGCCGGCCACCCCCCGCCCGTCCTGCTGCACCCGGACGGCTCCTGCGATCTGCTCGACCAGGCCACCGACCCACCGCTGGGCGCCCGCCCCGAACACGTCCCCCGTCCCCAGGCCACCACGACCTACGCCCCCGGCGACACCCTCATTCTCTACACCGACGGCCTGATCGAACGCCGCGGTGAGGACATCGACAACGGCCTGACCCGCCTGACCAGCACGCTCACCACCTGTACCGGGTTCGGGGCGGAACACCTCGCCGACGCCCTCCTCGCCCGCCTCGACGTCACCAGCGGCGCAGGCGACGACATCGCCCTGGTCGTCGTCCGCCTGCAAGATGTGTTGTGACCGTCCTGGTCGGAGCGCTGCCCGCTGTTGCCGCCGGCCGAGAGGGGGTGTGAACGGTGGCTGCACTGTCCTGCATTTCGACGAGCCCGTTGTGCCGGCGGGGCCGGCCGGGCCGTCCTCGTGGTTGATCTGGAACTGGGGCGCTGCGGGGGCCCTGCAGCTCCGGTATCCGGGTCCGAAAGCAGTTCACTCGTGGGAGTCTCGTCGATGGCCGTCGGCCAGGGATGGTGGCCGGCGGCTGCCTGCTGTGGTGCCGTTACGTGCTGTACCTCAACTTCACATTCCGTGACCCTGCGTCCTCGTCCGGCGCTGTGCGTCGCCGGTCGTCTCAGGAGACGATGGAAAACACCAGAACGGCACGAAAAAACATCCCAGCGCTGCAGCTTTGAGGGGGCTTGGGCTTGTGCTGGGCGCGCGTCGCCCTGGCAGGTGGAAGGAGCACCTGGGATGAGTGAAGCGGGATCTTTCAGTGCCGGCAGCGGCTCGTCCGACCTGAGCCTCAAGCTGCCGCGCGGGGTGTTGGATGAGCTCGGTGTGGCGGTGGTGGCGCTGGATACGGCCGGGCGGTTGGTGTTGTGGGGCCCGCAGGCCGAGGAGCTGTTCGGCTACTGCGCGCGGGACGTGCTGGGCCGGCACGCGGCCGAGCTGTTGGCCCATGATTCGGACCGGGACCTGGTGTCCGGTCAGTGCGAGCGGATGAGGGAGACCGGCCAGAGCTGGGTCGCTCTCATTCCAGTCCGCAACAAGGACGGCAGTACGCGGCTGGTGGAATGGCGCTGCAGCCGTCTGCCGGACAAGCAGGGCGACTTCTACGCTCTGGGTATCGCTACCGATGCCTCGACTCTGCGCAAGGTGGAGCAGGATTTGGCGTTGTCCACACAGCTGATCGCCCAGTCGCCGATCGCGCTGGATGTTTTGGACACCGATCTGCGTTATGTGGCCGTCAATCCGGCGATGGCCCGGATCCACGGCCTGTCTGCCGAGGACCACCTCGGCCGGGGCTTCCGCGAGGTCCTGCCCTCCGACAGCATCGACGCCTCCGAGGCGGCCATCAGAGAAGTCCTCGAGACGGGACGCCCTTTGGTGGACAAGTACACCATTGGCCGCACTCCGGCCGACCCTGACAACGATCACGCCTGGTCTGTCTCCGTCTACCGGCTGGAGGATCCAGGCGGTCGGGTTCTCGGGGTTGCCACGTCGGCGGTGGATGTCACCGATCGGCACGGCGCGATCACAGCGGCGGCCCAGGCCCGCCAGCGCCTGGCCCAGATCGCCGAGGGCTCCGCCCGTATCGGTACCACTCTGGACATGAAACAGACCGCCCGCGAGCTGGCTGATGTCGCCGTGCCCGAGCTCGCCGACGTCGCGGTCGTCGACGTACTCGACTCCGCCCTTGACGATCGCCGCCCCGCGACACCCGACAGCGGCCCGGCACTGTTTCGCACCCACGCGGTGAAGGCCGCCTACCTCGCCGAGGCGAGTGGCGCCGCCGGCGCGGCCGACCAACCGGTCAGCTATGACGCCGACCGGTTGCCCACCCAGTGCGTACGAACCGGTCGGCCGATCATGGTGACGCGCGTGGACGAGTGGGATCTGGCACGCATCGCCCGAGACGCCAAAGCCGCCGCCGTCCTGGCCAGTGCCGGCATCCACTCCTATCTCGCGATACCCCTGACCGCCCAGGGCCGGACCCTCGGCGTCCTGGGGCTGATGCGCGGCCGCAATCAACAGCCCTTCAAGGCGGACGACGTCACCCTGGCCGGTGACCTCGCCGGCCGCACTGCCGTGTCCCTCGACAACGCGCGCCTGCACCAAGACGTCCGCAACACTGCGGTGACCCTCCAGCGCAGCCTGCTGCCCCAGCCGACGCCACCCGAGAGCCTGGAGGTCGCCACCCGCTACCAACCCGCCGGAACCTCCACCGAGGTCGGCGGCGACTGGTTCGACGTCATCCCCCTCGCACAGGACAAGACCGCGCTCGTGGTGGGCGATGTGATGGGCAGCGGCATCGACGCGGCCGCCACGATGGGCCGCCTGCGCACCGCCACCTTGACCCTGGCCGACCTCGACCTCCCGCCCGCCCAGGTGCTGCAACGCCTCGACAAGATCACCGCCGGTCTGGACCCCTACATCGCCACCTGCATCTACGCCGAATACGACCCGCACAGCGATCAGTGCCGCATCGCCGTAGCCGGACACCTGCCCCCCGCACTGACACCCGCAGGCCAACCCCCCGAACTCCTCGACCTGCCATCCGCCCCACCCCTCGGGGTCGGCGGCGTCCCCTTCGAAACGACCACCGTGCCCTTGCGCCCCGGCGATCAACTGGTCCTCTACACCGACGGCTTGGTCGAAACCCGCCACGACGTCATCGACGAACGCCTCGACCTCCTCCTGCGCGTACTCGACGGCCACGACCGTTCCCTGGAAGAAACCTGCGACCGGCTCTTGGAAACACTGCGTGATCCAGGCGACCACGACGATGTGTCCCTCCTCATCGCCCGACCCAGACCGCGACCCTGACTCAACTACCCACGTCGGCCGGCCCAGGACAGCTCCTGGCGTGCTCCAGCGCTCACCTGAGGGTGCGTACCGAACCGTGGCCCGGGTCGGCACTGTCGCCTCCCAGATCAACAACTCGATCGCCGCGGAGCCGACCTCCTCTTCCAGGTCCCGACCGCACGCGAGGACAAGCAGGCAGCCCAACTCCTGGGTATCGAACCCTCCGCATCTGCCGGCGCACCACCCTTGCCGGACGCAGCGCCAGTACTCCGGCGGCCGGGTGGCCAGAGAGCCCGTGGCCACGCCCTGGTCGACCGCGGGCTCTACGTGCCTGACCCACAGACCTTCTGTACACGGAAAGGCTGCAGCCATGGTTGAACGCACGCGTACCCCGGGCCTGCTCGACGGCCAGGACCACAGGGGGCCCCGGCACTCACCGATGGGCGTACAGTTCGTCCAGCCCTCCCGACAGCGCGGCGCGTACCTGGCGGGTTATCTCGTCAACCAGCACTTCGGGTTCGTCGTTGAGCAGCGCCGCCATGGTCGCCTCGGCCACGTCGACCGCAAGGATTTTCGGGGAGTCGACGTCCGCCGCCAGGTCTGTGTCGACATAGCCGGCATGCACGCCCACCACCAGCGTGCCCTGGTCTCGCAGCGCAAGCCGGAATGCGTTCGTCAGCGACCATTGAGCGGACTTGGAGGCCGCGTAGCTCGGAAACCGCCGGTTGGCCACCCACGATGCCACGGACAGCATGTTCACCAGTGCGCCCCCGCCATGGGCGGCCAACACGGGCGCGAACGCACGCGAGACGGCCCAGGTGCCGAAGTAGTTGACCTCCATCTCGCGCCGGGCACCGTCCAATGGGCCCTCCAGGAGCGACGGGCCACCGGTGACCCCTGCGTTGTTGATGACAATGCTGACATCGTCGGCGGCACGTGCGGCTGCGGCGATCTGCTCCTCGTCTGTGACGTCCAGTCGCAGCGGAGTGAGCCCGTCGGCCAGGGCGGCCTTCGGGTCCCGGACAGCGGCGTAGACCTTGGCTGCGCCGTGCGTGAGCAGGGCTTTGGTGAAAGCCATTCCGATGCCGCGGTTGGCTCCCGTGACAAGGGCCACCGAACCGTTGATGTCCATGGTCATCACTTCCGTCACAGAACGCGGAAGAATCTCTTCTGCAAGGCTAGTACTCCGGCCGGACCTCTGTATTTGTCCTGGTCAACGGCCTGGCGGTGGCTAGTGGGGTTTGGTCTGGGTGGGTCTTTTGCCAGCCGACGCTCTTGAGGATGAGATTGAGGCGGTCTTCGCGCAGGTTGCGACCAAGGTCCTGTTCCGGGCGGCAAGGGGCGGTCGGGAGCGGCTAGGTAGGTGGACGCGTCATGGAGAGCCTGTTCCGGAGCACTCGGATGCGAAGCGGCTCTCCACGACGCCGGTCGCAGCCGGTGACGGAATACGGCGACAGCCATCGAGTCACCCACTGTGACGTCGCAGTCGCATCAGGTTTCATGGGCCGGTTTCCGGTGCAGCGGCGCGGGGGGGGGGGGGGGGGGGGGGGGGGGGGGGGGGGGGGGAGGGGGGGGGGGGGGGCGGAGGGGGGGGGGGGGGGTGTTGGCGTAGTGTG
>NZ_JBWKFL010000094.1:0-13347 GCF_056434305.1 Streptomyces sp. NPDC044061
CCGAGCTACCGGCTCAAGAACCGCCTCCAGGCCATCGCGCGAGAGACCGACGTGGCCTAGCAACTGGGGACGTTCAAACGTACCGGCCCGCCCCGTAGGGAGAGTACGCCGACAAGGCGCGGCGGATGGCCGAGCGGGGCTGGCTGGTCAAGGAGCCGGACGGCCGGTTCAGCGCGAGCGTCCGGCCAGGCGGCGGATCATGAGCGCGGTCATCGACCAGTAGATCATCGCCTCGGCGGCCGCGGTGGTGCGCTCGTAGTCGCGGGCCAGCCGGCGCGTGCGCATCAGCCACCCATTCGTGCGCTCGATCACCCAACGGCGCGGCAGCACCTTGAAACCCACCGCGTTCTCGGAGCGCTTGACCACCTGCAGCACCATGCGGAGAGCAGCGGCGGCCCATTCCACCAGCGCCCCGCTGTAGCTGCTGTCGGCCCAGACCAGCTTCAAGCGGAAGTGCCTCTCCCGCAGGCGGGGCAGCAGTGCGCTCGCAGCGTCACGGTCGGTGGTGGAGGCCGCGGTCACCCGGACCACCAGCAGCAGCCCGAGGCAGTCAGTGACCAGGTGGCGCTTGCGCCCGTTGACCTTCTTGCCGCCGTCGAATCCGCGCGAGTCGGCGCCGACCACCGCGTCGGCCTTGACCAACTGGGAGTCGATGATCCCGGCGCTCGGCTCCGGATCGCGGCCCTCTTGCACGCGCACCTGCCGGCGCAGCCGATCGTGCAGCTCGGTCAGCAGCCCCTGGGCCAGACAGCGGCCAAAGAAGCGGTAGACAGCCTGCCAGTGGGGGAAGTCAGCAGGCATCGCGCGCCACTTGATGCCACCGTCGACCAGGTAGAGCACGGCATCGACCATGATGCGGTGGCAGTAGGACTCCGGGCGGCCGCCGCGGCCCTGAAGCCAGCGCGGCATCGGCAGCGCGTCGCGGACCACGACCCACTCGGCGTCGGTCAGATCGCTGGGATAGTGGCGCTCACGGTCAGCGTGGTCGACGGCGTTGCCGAACCGGTGAGCCAGACAATCACACGGCGACACGCCGAAGTTGGACACCGACGCGGCGGGCGCGGAAGACTGTGACACCTGGGCCTCCTGAGTGCTTGGTGACTCGACATCTCCGAGCTACGCAGGAGGCCCTTCCGTCGTGCGCTGACCAGTCCGTGATCATCCGGACGGGAGCGAGACCCGCACTCCCGTCCGATCTTCAAGCTGCAAGATCGCTTTGATAACGGCTTCTAACGCCGCAAGGCTGGTGCGGCGGGCTTACCGCCGACGGTTTGAGTGTGGTCTGTCAATCCCCTCGTTGTGTGGAGTGTTTCTAAGCGGCCAGCTCCAGGGCGGAGCCGGTCCGATGCTTATGCTCGTAGTCGATCGGGCTGTGGTACTCGCATACGCTGTGTAGTCGGCGGGTGTTGTAGAAGCCGGTGATCCACGTGGCGATCTTCAGCCGGGCCTCGGTACGGGTGACGAAGGTGTGCCGGTGGACGTATTCGACCTTGAGGACGCTGTTGAATGCCTCGCTGACGGCGTTATCGAAGCATGAGCCGACGCGTCCCATGGACTGGGTCACGCCGAGACGGCGGCAGGTCCGCTTGAACCGACGGGAGACGTACTCGCTGCCCCTGTCGCTGTGAAAGATCACGCCTTTCACGTCGCCTCCGCGGGTGGCTGCGGCCATGTGCAGTGAAGCCACGACGAGTTCGGCATCGTGGCGAGCGCCCATCGCGTAGCCGAGCAGGCGGCGTGAGAACAGATCGATCACCGTGGCCAGGTAGAGCTTGCCCTCGCTCGTGACGATCTCGGTCATGTCGCCGCACCAGACTTGGTCCGGGGCATCCGCGCTGAAGTCGCGGCGCACGAAGTCCGGCGCCGCGGCCCGCCTGCCTGGGCGGGTGAGCCCGCGACGCCGGCGGATCTTCCGTCCGGCCAGGCCCAGCTCGGCCATGGTCTTCGCGACGGTGTTCACCGACAGGCGCCATCCCTCCCGGACGAGCGTGATCCACACCTTCGGGGAGCCGTAGGTGCCGCCCGAGGCGTCGAAGATGCGCCGGACAGCCTCGGCCAGCTGTCCGCGCCGCACCTCGCGGGCGGTGACAGGCTTGTCCTTCCACTTGTAGAACCACGACTCGCTCACGCCCAGCACGCGGCAGGACATGCTGTGCGGAATGTTCTTCTCGGCCTTGCAGTCGCTGATCACCCGGCCAGCCGGGCCGGGTCCGCGGCAGCTACTTCACCCACAAGGCCATGCACTGTTTGAAGACGTCACGTTCCATCTCCAGCTCGCGGATGCGCTTGTTCTTCTCGCTCATCTCCCGGCGCAGCCGCTCCAGCTCAGCGCGTTCGGCTTCCCGCAGCCGGCCGCCCGCGGCGGCGGGCGCGGGCCGGTCGGAGGAGGCCGAGCCGTTCCTCCTCCATCGTGAGACCCAGCTGTGCAGCGTCCCCGGATGCACACCGAGGTCCTCGGCGACCTCCGGGATCGGCTTGCCCGTCTCGATCACGATGCGTACAGCACCTTCACGGAACTCGGCGTCGTACTTCTGTTGCTTGGACCCCATGAACCTCTGCTTCCCCTGGTATCACGGACTCCACGGTACGAGGGGACCCTCAGGTCACATTTCGGCGTCCACGAAAGCCTTTCTCATGCGGGTGCCAGGCGACCAGGAGGACGCCTACCAGCTGCCGTGGATCGTCCTGGCGCTGGTAGCCGTGCGGCGTATCAGCAGTGCCGTCCGCAATGTGCACCAGTCTGACAATGCGGACTGTGCTCACCCCGCGGGGACCCTCAGCGTTCCGGGTGGCGGCCGCCCGGCAGTCGCGTCTCGTCCAGGGCCTTGATGTGGCGCAGGCCCGTTTCTCCGAGTGCCTCGGCTACGGCGGAGATCAAGCTGTCCGCGACAGACATGGCGCCGATGAGCGAGTCGAATCGGCCCTGGCACTCGACCCTCGCCGGCAGGACAACCTGCGCGTCTTCGCTGGCCGGTGACAGCCACCGGTCGGTGAAGAGCACGATGGCCGCGCCCCGTCGCCTCATCTCTTGTACCGCTTGGACGGTCGTATCGTCGTAGCGGCGGTAGTCGAACGCGATGAGCACGTCGGACTTCCCACTGGACTCGACTCGATTCCTGGTCGTCAGGTCATCAGTGCCCAGCCACATCACGTCGCGTCGCAGCAGCAGCAGGTGGAAGTACATGTAGTCGGCGAGGGCGCGGCTGAATCGGCCGCTTAGCAAAAGGACCGACTTCCGGGGGTCGGCCAGCAGTGCTGCGGCCCGCTGCAGTTCTTCAGGGGACAGGTCATGGAGAGTGTCGGTGACCAGTCGGGCGGCGTCGGCCGCCGCGTGTGATGTTGTAGTGCCCTGCGGATACTGCCTCAAAGGTGAGCCCAACGGCTCATCGACCTCACGCAGGAGACTTTTCTGTAGGTCGGGGAAGCCGGTATATCCCAGTTTTATGGCAAAACGGACCACGGTGGGGGCACTGACGGTCGCCTTGCCGGCAAGGACGGCGACCGTGTCGAGGCCTGCTGCCGGGTAACTGGCGAGCAGCGCCCGGGCGACCTTGCGTTCGCTCGCACTCAGCTTGCTCATCCTGCTGCGGATGCGGCTAGATACCCGATAGTCCTGGTCGGAATCGTCTGTCATGCTGCGGCAAAGCCTCCCTAACCGTTGCTGCTCGCCCCGTACAGCAGGCCTGTGGCGATGGACAGGAGCTTATCGGCGTATCACCAGCGTGCACCGTCCTGGGCATTGTCTGATGATTTCAGCGGCGCATCGTGGGCGGCCCGGCCTGCGGCAGCGGCGAGGTATCCGGCGAGAAGTGCGTCTGCGACGTCGCGGACCGCTCTGTCTGTGGGTAGGAACCCGCCGGAATGCAAGCGGTTGTCCTCCGGGATGGGTGAGCCGCCGTTGTCGACGCCGACGAACATCATGAGGCTGGGCATCTGCTCACTGTAGAAGGCGAAATCGTCGGAGCCGGCGGAGCGCATGTCACGCATGACCGTGGCGCCCAGGTTCTCCAGTTGCCGCGCTGCGTGGACGGCGAGCGTGGGGTCGTTGTGCAGGGGCGGCTCGCCCTCGGCGATCGTCACTTGGGCCGAGCATCCGTAAGCCCCGGCCACCGCAGCACACAGCTGGGTCAGCTCCTTGGCCAACGTGGCACGGCGGGCCGGTGAGTCGGCCCTGACCGTGCCGTACGCGACAGCCTGGTCGGGTACGACGTTGGTCGTCGTACCGCCCTCGAGGCGTGTCACTGCCACTACTGCGGTGGCAGTGGGATCGATGTGGCGGCTGCGCAAACTCTGCACCGCTGTGACGATGTGAGCCAGTGTTGCGATCGGGTCCTTCGTGGTGTGGGGGTAGGCGGCATGGCCACCCTGTCCGGTGACGGTGATGCGGAATTCGTCGCTGGAGGCGTTGACCGTCCCAGGAGTGCACGCGGTCACACCCGCAGGCAGCTGAGGCTGGACGTGTGCGGCGATCACAGCGGCGCAGTCGGCGGGCAATCGCCCGCTGAGCAGCACGTCCCGGGCGCCGGAGGGCGCCGTCTCCTCTCTCGGCTGCAGGATGGCGACGACCGGCGCTGGGCCACCGGTGATCGCCAACGCTCTCAGCAGGCAGGCCAGAGCGGCCAGGTGCACGTCATGTCCGCAGGCGTGCATCACCCCCGGGTGGGCGGAAGCCCAGCTGACACCGGTCCGCTCGGTGACCTCGAGTGCGTCCAGTTCCGCACGCAGCACCACGGGAGGGCCAAAGGCACCGGGGATCTGCAGGCGCAGGAGGGCGCCGGTGTCGGCCACGGGCGACATATGGCCGTGTGGCCAGTCGCTGGTGATCGCGGCGACAACGAGGTCGCGCGTCGCCTCTTCGGCCCCGGAGACATGCGGATCAGCGTGGATCTGCTGCCTGAGCTGTACGGCTGCGGGAAGCTCTGCTTCGATAGCGGCCTTGACTTTGGCGAGATAGCTGGTTGCGGGCTGCGTGTGAGAAATCGTCACCGGGCCTCCTCGATGCCGTAGACGCGTGCGGCGTTTTCCCGGCCGATCATGGTCGCGATGCGATGTGCGTCGCGGACCGACATCTCTTTCTCGGTGACCCAGGGAGTCATGGCCCGGATCATGCCGCGTCGCCACAGTGCCGCTCCGAGGTAGTGCAGTTCGGCCGGGCCTACCGCATCCGAGGAGAAAAGGATCTTGGCGAACGGGGCCAGTTCCAGGGACTCGGCGATAACCGCGTGCGACTGCAGACCGGTGTAGTTCGTGCCAAGGCCCACATCGAAGTAGACATGCGGGAAGGAATGGGCGAGGTAGCCGGCGTTGCGGTGGTAGGGGTAGCAGTGCAGCAGCAGCAGGTCTACTGCGTGCGGTTCGACCAGCTTGATGAAGCGAGTCAGCAACAGCGGATCGCAGCGGTGCAGCTCGAGGTCAGGGTCGCCGTACCCGGAGTGCAGCTGGATGGGCAGGCCCCTTTCGACAGCCGACCACAGCAGGAACCGCAGGAGGACGGGATGACCGACGCGGGCCGGGCCATCTGTGGCGCTGCGCAGAACGTCCCCTGCGGCACTGATGGCCTCAGCGACGGAGGGAGGGGTGGGGTCGAAGTCGAACCCGAAACGGTAGGCAACGATGCTCTTGACGCCTACGGCGTTAGCAGTGCGCTCGTGCAGGACCTGGGGGAAACTGCGTACCGCCTTTTCGGCGGAACCAGTCTGGCGAAGCAACTCTTCGAACACGTTCTCCAGCCGGACCACCTCGCGTACCGAGCGACCCGAGATCTGCCTCATGTCCTCGACGCCGAGGATGCCATCCGAAGACAGGCCCGTCTCCACTAGGTATGTGTCGACGCCGGAGGCGCGCAGCAGGCGCCGAGTGACGTCTGCCTCGCCTAGTTCCCGCCGACGTCCCACATAGTCGTCAGCCGAAGCAAGGGGCTCGAGACCGAGCAAGGGGGCGCACCATCGCCTGATGGCCAGCCCCACCTGGGAGTCGAAGTGAGTCATCCAGTCGGGAACCTGCCGATCCGACTCCGACAGCATTCCCTCCAGCTGCCGGCGGTCCGTCTCATGACGGAGCGTCCCATGCACATGGTGGTCGATCAGAGGTATGGCCTCGATACTGGTCGTCAGCTCTTCGGCAAGCACACTAACGCCGCGCATCGGGTCAGTAGACATTAACGATCCTCTCGCATCGTGCGGTCGGCTCCAGGTTCCCCACCTCGGCCAGGTCGGCTCGCCGGACAGCGAGGTGCAGGTCCACCAGCTCCGGCGCGAACCACGACCGGGCTACGTCGTCGGCCTGCAACGCATCCAGAGCTTCCTCTGTGGAAGCAGGCAGAAGGGGAACGTCAGCCTCGGTCACTGATTCCGGCCAGACATGGGCCGGGCTGTAGTCTGACTCGATTCCCTGTAGTCCAGCCGCGACCAGGGCGGCGAGGGCCAGCCAGGGATTGGCCGTGGCGTCCGCTGCACGGTATTCAAGGTTGAACTGGCGCTCGATGGGCGTCTTGGACAGGGGCGTAGTGGGGCAGATACGCACGAGCGCTTCTCTGTTGCGCTCCGCGAGGTAACTTCCAGCCACGCTCCAGCGGTCTGGAGCCAACCGGATGTAGGAGACGGGTGACGGCGCGGTCCAGGCGGCGACGGCGGAGGCGTGTTGCAGGATGCCGGTCGCGAAACGGGCGCCTACCTCTGACAGCCCGCCGGGACGACTGGCGTCGTAAAGGACCGGCTCACCTTGTTCGTCGAGCAGACTGAAGTGGATGTGCACGCCGTTCCCGGTTCCGCTCGGGTCGACGACGGGAGCGAACGTAACCGGGACGCCGCGTCGCCGGGCGAGGTCGCGCACGATTTCCCGCAGCAGTACCGCCCGGTCGGCAGCCCTCAGGGCATCGGTCGGCTTGAGAGTGATCTCGTACTGGCCCGCGCCGTACTCTGGCAGCCAATTCTCCGGTTCGAGGCCTGCGGCAGTCAGCGCGCGCACCAGGTCTGTACCGAAGGGCTCGGCGGCCCGGAGCCGACTGAAGGTGAAGGGGGCATCCGATGCCGTGCCGGGCAGCATGAATTCGTGCTCGAAAGAGGCCGTGAGCGTGAGGCCAGTGCGTTCACGGAGCCGCGCGAGTACGGACTTCAGTGCACCGCGCGGACAGTAGCGCCATGGTGTTCCGTCCAGCTCGACCTGGTCGGCGAGGTAGAGGCGTATCGCCGGGGCGGACTCATCCGCCGGCAGGTCGGCGCCGGAGCCGAGGTCCGGCAGCAGGCGCAGGTCGCCCCGGGTACCGAAGGGGTTGCCGGGAAGGATGGCTCCGGAGGAGGTGATCGCCAGATTGGCTGGCGTCCAACCGACTCCGCTCAGCAGGGCTGAGTCGAGGGCCGTGAGCGGTAGCGCTCTTCCCCGGGTGATGCCCACAAGGTCGTTGGTGGCGATGAAGACGAGGTCCGGTTCTGACATTCGACTCTCCTGGGACGGTGAGGGAGATGCCCTCTTGAGGTGGCTTTGTCCTGCCGCTTGCGAGCTGCTGATGCGGAGGGTGGTTCACGGTGGGCACGATTCGGATGCCGCTTGGGGCGTGGTCGCCTCGATGCCGAACTCGACGAGCAGGGAAGCACGCATGCGGCGCAGCGCAGCCTTCGCGGTCAGGGCGATGGCCAGGCCGACAGCGGTCCATGCGAGCCCGAGGTAGGCAGGGGAGGAAAAGGGATTCTGTTGCCCCTTGACGCTGCACCAGATGACGACACTGATGAAGACGCCCCCCAGCCCGGGCAGCAGCGTGCCCCACAACGGGCTGGCTCCCTCTTCACGGTCGACAGCAAACTTTGGTGACACGGAGAAGGCCATCGCGGCGACTTCGGTCATCAGATAGGCGATCATGATGGCGACGGCCCCCGTAGAGGCGAAGAGGGTGTAGACGTCCAGCGACGGGATGCCCGAGGCCAGCCGCGGCCATCTTGTGAGCCAGCAGACGATGTTCACGACGAAGCAGAGGCCGAGGACAACCCAGATCGCGTTGCGGGGCGTGCCCGCCCGAGCATCACTGCGGGCCAGCAGCCCCGGCCCGAAACCGTTCCGGCTGAAGGCGAACAGCAAGCGTCCAGCGCTGGCCGCGGAGCCGACGAGGCATGCGAAAGCCGAGATGATGGCCGCGAAGATCATCACGAGACTGAAGGCGCTGCCCACATAGGCCTTACCGAGGTCCCCCAGGGTGTTGCCCGATTCGCTGAACGCCCGTTCGCCCGCGGCATCAGTACCGAATCCCACAACTTGCGCGTACATGACCAGGACGAACAGCGCTCCGGTGAGCAGTAGGGTCCCCGTGAGAGCCCGGGGTATGTTCCGCTGCGGGTCGTCGGTCTCCTCGCCAAGGGAGGCGCAGCCTTCGAATCCCGCCCAGCACAGGAAGGCCGTCACCACTGCTGGCATGACCTGCGCAAGCCCGACACCGCGGCTGAGCGAGAACACAGAGAAGCTGAGTCCGCTGCCGGAGTGCCCGCCCTCAGCGAAGATGACCGCCGCCAGGAAGAGCATGCCCGCCACGCCGACGCCTTCGATGACCATGAGGATCCTGGCCACGGCCTTGGCGTCCCTCACGGCCACGACCGCGGCCAGGGCTACGGCAGCCGTCATGGTGAGCGGCCAGGGGAGTTGCATCGCTCCACTGTGATGGTTCTGCACTTCGAGCAGGAACGCATCGGTGAACGTGCTGACCAAGGCAGCAAGCCCCAGAGAGAAACCGACGTAGGCGCCCAGGAGCGCGAACCCTGAGAAGAAGCCGGCTCGAGGTCCGAGCACCACGCCGACCAGGGCGTACACACTGCCGGCGTGGTTGAAGCGCCGAGTCAGGCGAACGAAACCGTAGCCGACGAGCGCGACACCGACCAGCCCAATCAGGAAGACCAGAGGGACGGCTCTGCCTGCGGTGCCCGCAATGATCTGGCCATTGCCAGCCATGGCAAGGCTCGGGCCGACCACAGCAAGGGACAATGCGACGGCCGCCCACAGAGGCACTCGTCGCGGTGCTGCAGGTGCTGAATCAGGACCACTCATCCGCGGTCACTCCTCACATGATGCACAATCCCTCTAAACGAACCACGCAGACAGACAGCTGGAAATCCCTGTTACAGACTAGAGTGTTCTTCCGTTCTATCGTTACGTTTATAACAGGCTGGGGGGCATGACGGAAGAGAGGGGTCAACACTCGTCGGAGCGTGGATCATCGGCGTGCCGGGTCTCGGCACCACGGGGCGGGTGGGACGGGCGCCGTAGCGTGATCACACCTACCCCTCAGCGCCTGTGTTCGTAGCTTGTGAGCATGCCGCAGACCAGTGCGAAGGGGCCAGGATTCTCGTGTGCGGCAGCGCACGGGCGCCAGCCCCTTACCGATCTGTAGTAGCCGTGGGCGTGCTGCCGCTGCTTGCCCCTGTCATCTGGCCGGCATGGCGTGCGATCGGCGTGGCGTCTACGTCTCGCAAGTAGAGCGCCTAGACCTGCCTAGACCTGCCTAGACCCGCAGCCAGTCAGCGGCTGACGGGACGGTAGCCGGGGAACTCATGGGTGAACCCGGTAGCCCTGCAGGCGAGCCGCCTATGGATGTCCGCTTGCCCGGCCTGAACGGGAAGAAGTGCACGACGCGCCCAGTCGCGCTGGGCCGCCACGGGCAAGGTGGCCGCACTGTTCTGGCCGTCCGGCCGTGGGGAAAAGGTCGCGTCGGGTACAGTGGGCGTCACGCCGGGTTTGCGTTCGCGAAGTCCAATCTGCACCCTGCCGACGCCAGGGCTTTGCCCTCCAGCATGCCGAGGGGGTGCGGGCCATACGGGTTCCCACGCCCTTCACCGAGTGGTCCGAGGCTCGTGTGTGGGCCAAGCTCCATCGCCTGGTGCTCGACGAACTGGAGGGTCGGGGCGAGTTGGACTGGCGCGGTGCGCGATGGGACCGAATCCGACCGACCGGGGTAAGAGCGGATCGAAAATCCACCGCATCGTCGACTGGAACGGGCTGCCCCCCTCGATCGGCATCTCCGGCGCGCCAACCTGCGCGACAGCCAGGCTCTCGAGTCTCTCGTCCGCGGGACGCTCCGGACGCGGACCCCGCCGACGACGCCCGACCGAACTCCACGGCGACAAGGCATACGACTACTCTCACCTGCGGCGATGGTTGCGCACCCGGGCATCAGCCCTCGCATTGCCCCACGCAGAGCCGAGAGTTCCCAACCTCTGGGCCGACACCAGTGGGTCGTCGAACGCTCCATCACCTGGCGCAGCGGATGCCGACGACTACACCGCCGCTACGAACGCAAGGCCAGCCACTTCCTGGCCTTCACCGCCCTCGCAGCCACACTCATCTGCTACCGCGGACTGACCAAATGAAGTGACACCTGTAAGAGAGATTGCCTGCCGCAGCGCTCATGCTGCCCCGGGTCTTGATCTCTCGCAGCAGCATGAGGCGTTGCAGGTCCAACATGGCTGGCTCCTGCAGCCTGCAATTCGGACGTCATTGCAGACCGTCTTGAGGAGGATAGCCACCCCACTGCGCCTACAATCAGGAACTAGTGCCGCCAGGATATTGCATTAGCGGTCACGAGGTGAACTGCGCCCATTGGTGGGCTCGGCTGATGCAACTCGAGCCGAGCCCACTCCTCGTCCGAAAGATCACCCGGCTCCACGGCGAGTGAGACGATCTACCCTGAGCGAGTCACGCAACCCACGGACGACCTAATCGTCAGACAGTGTGTGCACCGACCGCAGCTGTTGCCTTCGCGCCCTCTCCGTGAGGGGCCGGCAGTCAGCTGGGACCGCTGGTAGCACTCATAACATGCTTCACGCGGGTGTAATCGGCCAGCCCGTAAGTGGATAGATCCTTGCCGTGCCCTGAGTGCTTGAAGCCACCGTGCGGCATCTCAGGGGTGAGGGGGCCATGTGTGTTGATCCACACGCAGCCGAAGTCGAGCTCAGGGACGGTGCGCAGGATGCGGCCGTGGTTAGTGCTCCAGACCGAGGCAGCGAGGCCATAGGGCTGGTCGTTGGCCAGACGGATGGCTTCTGCCTCGGTGGTGAACTTTTGCACTGTGAGAACGGGAGCGAAGATCTCCTCCTGCACTATCTCGTCGTGCTGGCCAACTCCTGAGATCACAGTGGGAGCCAGGTAGTAGCCGGTATCGCCTACGCGATGGCCACCAGTACGAAGTGTGGTGTGGCTGGGAAGACGCTGCAGGAGCCCAAGAACTCGATCGAGTTGGGCGGCGCTGTTCAGTGGCCCAACATCGGGTCCGTCGCCCTCCCGCGCCTCAGGTCCACATGTTAGGAGTTCGGCTCGCTTGACGAGTGCGTTGAGTAGGTCGTCGTATACGCTCGCGTGCGCCAGGACGCGAGTGGCAGCGGTACAGTCCTGCCCGGCGTTGTAATAGGCCGCGTCCACGATGCCGTCGGCGGCGGCCTCTACATTTGCATCGCCGAAGACCAGAGCGGGAGCGTTGCCACCAAGTTCCAGGTGAGCCAGTTTCAGGTCGCGGGCGGCGGCCTGAGCTACTTGGATGCCAGCCCGGGTTGATCCGGTGATGGACACCATTGCGGGGATGGGGTGTTCAACCAGCATGCGACCCGTGTCACGGTCGCCGAGGACGACGTTGACCACTCCGGCAGGCAAGTAGCGGCTCGCTAGCTCAGCTAGCATGACGGTGCTGGTCGGAGTGGTCTCGGCCGGTTTGACGACTGTGGTATTGCCGGCTGCAATGGCGGGGGCGATCTTCCACACAGCCATCATGAGCGGGTAGTTCCAGGGCGTGATCTGAGCGCACACGCCTACTGGTTCCCGGCGGATGAAGGAGGTAAGCCCCTCGGCGTACTCACCGGCCGAGCTGCCCTCTAGGAGCCGCGCCGCTCCGGCGAAGAACCGGATTTGATCGACGCACCATGGGATCTCGTCATGGAGCATCTGCCGACGACTCTTTCCGGTCTCTCGGCATTCGACGTGGGCAAATGCTGTCGCGTTCTCCTCAAGCGCATCAGCTATTCGTAGTAGCGCCAGCTGTCGCGAGCCCGGCGTGCTACGCCGGAAGGTACGAAATGAATCCGCAGCCGCCTCAAGTGCTAGGTCAATATCCTTGAGACTTGACACCGTGGCACTACCCAGCGGGACTCCGCTGCGAGGATCGGTGAGCGGCATGACTTTGCCCGTTGCGGAGCCTCGGTGCCCCCCGATGAAGTTTGTCAGAGTTGCAGTGGTAGTCATTTTACCTTCCGGATAAGCAGCTATAAACACATGCAGGGATAGAAGCAGCATCATGCGTGCTGACTTGGGTTGACGATTTGAAGGAGGTTCGGTCCCTCCGCTGGTCCATTTCTGTGCCCACAGGTCGAAGCGCGCGTCGGGCTGTGGATTCTCACGTAGGTGGTCGTGCCGACCGCACGCATGACACATGTGGTTCAGACTGCTCCGAGGGTTGAGATCACCGCAGCCCGTTAATCAGGGTGCCCGTCCGTAGCCCAGTCCCGCAGGGAACGGCATCGACCGTGCGTTCTGTGCTCCCAGCATGCATACCGCAGGATGAACGCGTGGTTTCGGCGGCCGAGCTCTGATCTGCGCTTCTGACCCCCTTCAATTCCAACCAGCTGAGGGCATTGTGGCCGTGTGGCGCCGGGGCCGATGCCTGTAAGGGGCTCACGCGGCGATCCGCCCGGCGCTGTCCGCCGTGATGCCCTTGGTGGAGGCGATCACATTCTTCAGCTTCTTGGACAGGGCCTCATAGAACATGCTCAGCGGAAACTCGTCCGGAAGCACGTCGTCCACCAGCTTGCGCGGCGGCTGGGTCAGGTCCAGGGCGTCGGGGCCCTTGGCCCACTTGGAGCCCGGGTGCGGGGCGAGGTAGGTGGAGACCAGCTCGTAGCCGGCGAACCAGTGCACGAGCTTGGGGCGGTCGATACCGTCCCGGTACAGGTTCTCGATCTCGGCGCACAGCTGGTTGGTGACCTGCGGGGCGCGCTCCCAGTCGATGGAGAGCTTGTTGTCGGTCCAGCGGACGACGTCGTGCTTGTGCAGGTAGGCGAAGAGCAGCTGGCCGCCGAGGCCGTCGTAGTTGCGAACGCGGTCGCCGGTGACCGGGAAGCGGAACATGCGGTCGAAGAGCACCGCGTACTGCACGTCGCGGGCCTGCGGAACGCCGTCCGCCTGCAGCTTCACGGCCTCCTTGAAGGCGGTGAGGTCACAGCGCAGCTCCTCCAGGCCGTACATCCAGAACGGCTGGCGCTGCTTGATCATGAACGGGTCGAACGGCAGGTCACCGTGGCTGTGGGTGCGGTCGTGGACCATGTCCCACAGCACGAAGGCCTCTTCGCAGCGCTTCTGGTCGTGGACCATCGCGGCGATGTCCTC
>NZ_JBWKFL010000095.1:0-12927 GCF_056434305.1 Streptomyces sp. NPDC044061
GGTGGTCTTGGTGGTCGTGGTGCCGCGCCGGTTCTTGGTGGTGGTCTCGGTCGTCGTGGTGGTCTTGGTGGTGGAACGGCCGTGGCCGTGCGAACTGTGGAACGCTGCCGCCGCGGCGGGCGCGGCGTGCGCGGGCGGGGAGGCGGCGAAGGCGCTGGCCGGGATCATGGCGCCGCCTACCGCCAGGCCGGTCGTGGCCACCAGCAGTGCCAGACGCCGCGTGCGGGAAGTGCCGGGGACGGAGAGGGTGGCAGACATGAGAGGTACTCCTTCGCGTAGGGGGGAAGTGCCGGTCGGGGCCGGTAGGAGGGGCTGCCCTGTCCGGCGGCCCCGGTACATCCAGTAAGCCCGCCGCCTGCCCGGCCCGTCATGACACTCCATGTCGGGACTTGACGGATCCAGGTCCGGTCAGTGCCGTATGCCGAAAGCCCGCTGGCGAGGGGCACGGGCAGCTCGGCGGCGCGGGTGCTATGCGGGACGGCTCTCCTGCACCAGGCCGTGTCCGCACATCAGGTCAGCCAGAGCCATAGGCAGGCGAGGGTGACCAGGGCCTCGCCCAGCCAGGACTGCCCCTTTTTTCGGGCCCCGGACGCGTACTGGTGGGCCCGCTACGGTGGCCGAGTCGATGCACACGCAAGTGCCACAGGCCAGGAACGGTCAGTGAGCGGGGCGGCACATCCGCGGCGGGCGGGCCTCGAGCGGTCCGCCCGGCAGCCGGCCGCGGCCGGTCCTCCCGCGACACGGGGCCGGTACTCGTCGTACCGGCCCCTTTCCCGTCCGACGTGCTCCCGGCCAGCCGGGCCAGATGCCGGTCAGGCGGCGTGTGCCGGCGGCCCCGCACGGTCGACGGCCGCTTCGACGTCGGCGAAGACCGCGCCCTGCGAGGTGGCGGCGAGCACCACCTCGCCCCAGCCGCGGTCCGTGCCGGTGGCGTCGCGGACGCCCTCGTCGTGACCGAGTACCCTCCACGCCTGTTCGAACAGCTCGCCGGCGAGCCTGCCGCTGAGGGCACCCAGAGCGAGACCGGCCGGCTTGTAGGCGATCTTGGATGCCTTCACGGTGTCATCCCTTCTTCCGGTACATCAGCCACCCCAGGACGGCCGCTGTGGTGGCGGCCGCCAGCAGGCCGCGGTTGCCGCGCGCCACCCGCAGGCCCCGGGCCGTCGTGGCCCGTACCGGCTCGGGTGCCTGCTCCTGCCACATCCGGCTCGCCTGTGCCGCTGTGGCCCGGGCCTGCCCGGCGACCCGGGCGGCCTGGTCCTTTACCGGGTCGGGCAACTTGTCCTGCACGCGGGCCGCCGCCTCGGCGGCCCTGGCCTTGACCTCCCCGGCCGTCAGGGAGGCCTGCTCCTTCAGCGCGCCGGCCTTCGCGGCCGCCTGGTCCTTGATCTCGGCGGCCTTCTCCTGCGCGCGGGCTTTGACGTCGGTCCTGGCCGCGAGCGCCTCCACCATCTCCCCGAGCTCGTGACGGGTGTGCTCGATCTGCTCGCGCAGTTCCTCCGGACTCTGGGCGGTGGGCTCGTCGTGGGGCGGCTGGGTCATCGGTGCGCACTCTCCTTGATCTCGGCCACGTCGGCCTTCACGTTCTCGATCGTCTGTCGGGGCGCGGGCGGGGCGGCCTGGGAGACCTCCTTCTTCCCCGTCAGCGTCATCACGGCGGCGACCACGCCCAGGAGAGCGGTCACGACGAGGGCCGCGGCCCACGCCGGCAGCGCCACCGCCAGCGCGGCGATTGCCGTGGCCACCAGGGCCTGCAGCATCAAGAACCCGACCAGTCCGGCGCCGCCGAACAGCCCACCGCCCTTGCCGTAGCGCTTGCCCTTCTCCTTCATCTCCGTCTGCGCCAACCGCAGTTCCTCGCGCACCAGCTCGCTGAGCTGCTGCGAGGCACGTTGCACCAGCTCACTAACCGGTTCCGCCTCCCGCCCCTGCCGGCCCGGGCCGCGGTGCGGCTGTGTACTCGACGACATGGCGATCACCTCCCGTCACTCGGCTCTTTTCGGCCCGAAGGCGCCGGGGGCGCCTTCGGACACGGCGTGAGTACCCCCGACAGACCAGTTCAGGACGCCGGGCGTGAACTGCCCGTACCTAAAGGCGTCGCTGCGCGCGCAAAAACCAGTGGAACAGCACCGCTGCGCGCCACTAGCGTGCCGCCGAGCCCGAGTCGTCCAGGCAAGGACGTGCCGTTGTACACCGTGTGAGACATCCCGAGCGCTGATTCGTCGCGCGTCGCGCATGCGCGCCGCGCTGCTTTTTGCTGCGGACTTCTCACTGAAACCGGTGTACTTCTGTGCTCAATACCTGGGTGGTCGTGCCCACCTGCCTGCCGCTCGTCCTGCGCCGTTGCCACGCGTGCGCGTCCCAGCGCTACCGGGCGAGCGGCAAATTCCGCGTCAACGCACACCACAAGCTCATCGACGCCTGGCTCCTCGTGCTGTGCACCGCGTGCGGACACACCGCGAAGCTCACCATCCTGGAGCGGATGCACGTGCGCTCCGTACGGCCCGAGCTGCTGGACAGGCTGCATGACAACGACCCCGGCCTGGCAGCCGAACTGCTCCAGGATCCACGCGTGCGGCGCCGTAATCGCATCGCCCTCGACTGGGCGGGCGCCTGGCGCGTGGAGACCGACGGATCGGCTCACCTGGAGCGCGAGGTGATCGACGTCTCGGTCCGCTTCGCGGCGCGGATCCCCCTCCGGCCGGTGCGTCTGATCGCTGAAGGCTGCAATCTTGCACGGGCCGAGGCCGAGCAACTGATCACGGCAGGGAAGCTCGTCTCGGCGGTCCGGCTGAGCGGCAGGCTCTCCAGCGACTTCACCTTCACCCTCAAGCGCTGAGCCCGCTTAGGACCTTGGGGTCTTGGGGCCTGTCCGGCAAAACCCGCCGCACGGGCCCCAAGACCTGCCGTCTGCCTGCGAACGCCTTGACCGCTGATGTGCCGCTGCAGCTCGACTGCGAGGTCGTGGCCGTTGTGAACGGCGAGGGTCATGGGCGTTTGCCCGTCAGACCCAGGTCAGCCGCGCTTCAAAGCGAGCGCTGCGTTCGTGGGTTCAGCCTGTCAGTGTGTGGACGAGCTCCGCCGTGGTGACGATGGCGTGGGCGTAGGTGGGGCCGTTCAGCTCGTGTGCGGCGTGCATCATGTCGGCGCCGTACGCTGCGGTCGCGTCGGTGACGAGGGTGACGTGGTAGCCGAGCTCCATTGCGAAGCGGCCGGTGGACTCGATGCAGGTGTTGGCGAGCAGTCCGATCAGGACGACGTGCGTGATGCCGTGCTGCTTGAGCTGAAAGTCCAGGTCGGTGTTGGCGAAGCCGCTCTGAGCCCAGTGCTCCTTGATCAGCAGGTCTCCCAGCCGCGGCTGGAATTCCGGGTGGAACTCCCCTCCCCAGCTGCCGCGGGCGAAGGTCTGCAGGCGTTGCGCCTTGCGCTGGCTGGGATTGGGATGGTCCCAGCCGACGAAGTCGCCCTCTTCCCAGCGCCGGTGCGGGACGAACGCCACCGTCAGGCCGGCTGTGCGTGCGGCGTCGATGACCGTGCGCAGGTTGCGCAGCAGACCCACTTGCCTGGCCACCGGCTCCAGGCGCGGCCACAACTTGCCGCCCTCGGAGAGGAAGTCGTTGTAGGGGTCCACCAGCAGTACGGCTGTGCGACGGGAGTCGTAACGGTCCGTCATGACGGCCGCCTTTCCGGTGGACGATGTGCGTGATCCACTATGCGTCCTTGCCCCCACCACCGAACTGCGGCTCGCCGACCCCGACCACGTCGTCGAGTATGAGCCGGACCGTCGCGTCGGCTGGGAGCCGAGCCTGGTCGTGGACACCCGGACGCGACCGAGCCCGGGTCCGCGTGGGGCCGCCGCTGGGTCTTTGAACTGCTCCCCGACGGGGCCGGGGCGACGGTGGTGACCGAGATCTTCGACGGTTCGCGCCTGCCGGAAGACAGACGCGCGGAGGCGAGCAGCGGGCGCGCCTGGTGGCGGACGCAGATGGCGAGCACCTGGAATGCCTCGCCGAAGTGTGCGCCGCCCGGTGAACGCCGAACTCGCCGCCCTCAAAAGCGCCCTGGACCGCCGGCGCGAGCACGTCGTCGGGATCCTTCAGGGGCTCTCGGAGGACGATCTGCGGCGACCGGTGCTGCCCAGCGGCTGGAGTTGCCTGGCATTGCTGCGCCACCTCACCCTGGATGTCGAACGCTTCTGGTTCTCCGGGTTGATCGCGGGCGAGCCGGACGTGGCCGGCCGGCTCACGGCGGGCGCGGAGGCCCACTGGTACGTACCCGAGGGAATGAGCGCCGAGGAGGTCTTCGCCGATTACGGGGCGGCCATCGCGCGCGGACGCCGTGCTCGCCGCCGCCACGCCCGAGCAGCGGCCCGCCGCGTGGCCCGTGGAGATCTGGCCGGCCTGGCGGCTGCCCGACGTGCGGCACGTCCTGATCCACGTGCTCACCGAAGTGGCCTGCCACAGCGGCCACTTGGGCGCGGCACGTGAACTGATCGACGGCACCACCTGGCTCGGCGGCAACCCCTACGCCGGCCAGTTCCGGGACTGGCCGTCAGTCGTTCAATGAACGCAGAACTCGTTGCCCTCTGGGTCGTGCATCACGGCGAAGAAGGAACCCGAGGCCTCCGAGTCCTCGATGCGCAACCGGGACGCGCCCGCGGTCTCCAGCCGCGCCACCTCGGCAAGCACGCGCTCCTTGCGAGTGGCGAACGGGACGCCGCGCCCTCCGCTCACGCCCAGATCAAGGTGGAGTCGGTTCTTGACGACCTTCGGTTCGGGTACCTGCTGGAACCAGATCCGCGGGCCGCCGCCATCGGGATCGATGACGGAGTCACTGCAGTCGCCTGTGCCCAGCTCCGCCTCTGACAGGCCCTGGCCCAGCCAGTACGCGCGCCAGGTGGCGAACGGTGCGGGCGGCGGCTCGACTTCGTACCCCAGCGCAGCGGCCCAGAATGCCGCGAGCCGCTCAGGGTCAACACAGTCGACGGTCAACTGGAGTTTGGGATGGGTGATCACCGGCAAACTGTACTGGCCCTGTGAGCGCCGGCACTGTGTCATCAGTGAACGCACTCCGTCCGGTTCCCTGCACCACTCAGTGGGACACCCTCGCCTCCTCACCCGCACCAGGGAAGGGTCATTGCCGGCGATGACGGCGTCGGGGGCGCGCTCCAGGTGCCGGGCGAACCGAGGGACGGTCGCACCGCTCATCACACGAAGATCAACACTTACGCTGCCTGAACGACCACAAGAAGTGGTCCAAAGCCTGCAGCCATCGACACAGCCGGCCGAGTTGCCGTCCGCGAGACAATGCCGGTCGCCACCGTATTGACGAGGCTTGATCAACGGCGAGTAGGGTGACCCGCGCAAGGTGCGATCGGGGGGGTGGAACGCGTGAAGCGGCAACGGCTGTGGCTGATCGCCTGCGGTGCCACGGTGGCGGTGACGCTGCTCGCGGCCTGCAGCGGGTCGGGCGAAAATGCGGGGGCGGATGCGACGCCGTCGGCGAGGGCTTCGAAAGGCCGGACGGCGGCCCTGGTGTCCGACAGGGCCGTGAAGGCCGACCAGGTCAAGTCCGCTCTGGAGGCCAGGATTTCTCCCCTTGAAGAACGCTTCGGCTCCGGTGTCAACTCGCCCTGTTCAACGGCGTCGTCCACGGTGTTCACGCAGGATTGCGCCGTCGCGGCGAAGGAGACGAACACCGATGCGGCGTATGCCCTGAAACAGATCCAGGGCCAGGCAGGGTTCGCCACGCTGCGTTCGGCCGCACAGAAGATCCAGACCGCAGTGGCCACGTATCAGCAGTTGGGCTGTGCGACGAACCCGGCGAGGGCGGTGACCCGCCACGCGTGCCTGAAGCCGGCGGCAGTCCTCGCCCAGGGCTTCTCCGACCTGCGCGACGGCGCCAACCTCGGCCTTGCCGGCAAGTAGTCAGCGGCCTGTTCCACCACTGTGTCCCGGACTCCGGCTGATCGTTTCAGAAGGGGGCGGGCCGACCAAGGTGCGTCGTTGCCTTCCCAACACCCGCCTCCTGCGGTGCGCGCATGATCGAGGCGGCGAACTGCGTTCAGATCAGCAGCTCGCGCCACTCCTGCTTCGGCGAGCGCCCGCATCAGAGTAGGGAGCACGGCACAAGGTCGGTTCGCGTGCGTTCGCACGTCCTCCTCTCAGCCCTGACTGTGGCCGAAGACCGGCCTGCCGCAGATGACTTGCGAAGGACCGGGCGCCCAGGTCAGGAGACCGAGACGCCCGGGACCGGGGGATAGGCGGGAGGGGACCGCGGGTCAGACTGCTCTCGGGGCCCCGCTCCCATACATGACCAGGGCGCGGGCTCCTCGATCTGCGCGCGACGATCAGCGATAGCTCACTGTCACCGCCGTGTGGGTGCTCTGCGCGGGAAGCGTGACCTGAAGAGTGCGTTGATCGCTGTTCCAGTACCAGGCCGTGGCCGGCAACGGCTTGCCCGCGGCCGTCACCGTCTTCGGGGACTGCCCGACGCCCAGGAAGCGTACGGTCCACTGGCGCCGGCTCGCCTGGCCGGTGAACCTTCCGCGAGCGGCTCCGATCGTCAGCTGACGGGAGACTGCACGCTCGGTGTAGCGAGCCTGCACCGTCGCAGCCTGCGTGGAGACGGTGCTCCTGCCGTCGTCGTCGTACAGGGTGAGGGTGCCCGAGGCGCCGGGGGCGATGGTGAGGGTGAGCTTGCTCAGTGTGCTGTGGGCGTCGTCGGCAACGGTGGTGGACCGGGTGGCGATGATGCCGCCGGAGCGTACGAAGACCGGCATGGTGTCCAGGGTGGTGGTGATGTCGTAGGTGGCTCCGCCGGCGGGCGCGGTGTAGGTGGTCCCGGTGAAGTAGTCCGTCCACTGCCCGGGCGGGAACCAGACCGCTGTGGTGGTCTTGGTGCCGGGCTGGGTGACCGGGGCTACGAGCATGTCGGGCCCGTAGAGGTACTCACTGCCCGCCTTGCTGTAGGCGTCTTCTTCTTCCGGATATTGCAGGTAGAGCGCTCGGGCGACGGGGATGCCGGTGGCGTTGGCCTCGTGTGCCAGGGTGTAGGTGTAGGGCACGAGCGCCTCGCGAAGCCTCAGGAACTTCTCGGCCGACCTGCGTGCTTCGGGGCCGTACTGCCAGGGCAGCCGGTCGCTGTGGTTGCTGTGCAGGCGGTCGATCGGCTGGAAGGTGCCGAACTGCACCCATCGCGCGTACAGGTCGTCGGGCAGCTTGGAGGTGCGGTGCGTCGTGCCGTCGGCGAGGTAGGTCTCCGCCCCGGGGATGCCGTAGCCGTCGTTGTGGCCGCCGATGTCGTGGCTGACGGCGGACAGGCCCGTCGCGGCCGACTCTCCGGGGGTGTAGCCGACTTCGGCGCGCAGGGTGCCCCAGTTCGAGGTCGTGTCCCCGGAGAAGTGGATGGTGGTGCGCTTGTCGGCCCAGGGCCCGGTGGGCAGCCCCACTCCTGCGCTGTAGCCGCCGGCCTGCAGGGATCCGTAGGCGCGGGACAGCACGAACCCGCGGCCGCTGGTCTCGGGGGTGAGGTCGGCGTACTGCTGGTTGATCCAGGCGTCCGGGGTGACGCCTGCCTGCGAGGAGCGTGAGGTGTCGCAGCACCAGTCCAGCCACCAGAAGTCGTTGCCGGCCTGGTCCATCGGCCGGTGCAGATCGAGGTAGGCCTTGAGCTCGTCCACGTCGCCGAAATCGAAGGTGTAGCAGTCCGCCCCGGCCGCGGACGCGCATCCGCCCTTGACCAGTTTTCCCTTGGCCGTGGCCTGGGCTCGGGCGAACTGCGGGTCGCTGCCCAGGATGCTGGGATGCACGTTGAGCGTGTTGGACAGTCCCTGGCTGCGCGACCAGTCGAAGAATCCCTTCGGATCAGGGAACTTCCGCGCATCGAAGTTCCATCCGCTCCAGGTGTTCGGCGCTTTGAAGTCGGTGTCGGTGACGAGCACGTCCAGCGGCACGTTCGCGGCACGGAACGCCGGGACGATGGTGTTCTCGTAGTCGGATGCCGTGCGGTCGATGTACTCGGAGTACCACACCCCGTACGCCCAGCGGGGCAGCAGCGTGGACGGGCCGGTCAGCATCGCGAGGTCGGTCAGGCCCTGCCGGTAGTCGTGCCCGAAGCCGAAGAGATAGCCGTCCTGGTAGGGCTGTCCACCGTGCGCGGGACGTGGTGCGCCCTTCCCGGTGCGCGTGTCGTACGCCGCGGACGCGGTGTCGTCGAGCAGGTACCAGCCGTCGCGGTGCAGCAGTCCGGGGGTGGTCCAGGGGGTGGGGTCGGCATCGCCGTCGAGCCCGTCGAGGCTGCGGCGGTAGCCGCCCAGCGCGAGGTGCGGTGCGGGCGCGGGCCGGGCCAGAGGGGTCAGCGCGAGCGTGTCCACGTTGACGTGACAGCTGTCGGCGCCGGGGCAGCTCAGGGTGACGTCCTGGGCTCCCGCCTTCAGCTCGACGGGAACGGAGGCCGTCTTCCAGGTGTCCCAGTCGTCGGTCACCGGCAGGTCGAGGGTGCGGGCCGGCCCGCTTCCCGCCGCGACCTGGATGCTCCGCCTCTGGTGCAGGCCGTCGCTTCCGCTGCCGTTCGCGTAGCGCAGATGCAGCAGGTAGGTGCCGTCCGCGGGCACGCCCGACACCGGCTCCACGAGTCGGGCGCCTTGGTTGAGTTCGGCGACGAAGCCGTATCCGGCGTATCCCTGGTGATCGGTGGCGACCTCGGCGGAGCCGGTGATGCGGGTCTCCTCGGCCTCGCAGCCGGTGCCGAAGCGGCATCCCACCACCGCGCTCGCGGTCCGGGAGGGGTATCCGGCTCCCGGCGGGAGAAGGGCGACGCTGTCGATGTTGACGTTGCCCAAGTCGCCCGGAGCGCGGTGCAGCCGGACCGTGTGGTGGCCGCCGGCGATGGCCAGGGGAAGACGCGCCACCGCCCACGTGTTCCAGTCGCCGGTCTCGGGCAGGCTGAGTTCACGGTCGGCGCCGCCGTCCACGCTGAGGCTGAGCGTCCGGGTTTCGTGCCGGCCGTCGCCGCCCACCGAGTTGGCGTACCGCACGGCGTACTCGTACGTACCGGCTGTCGGCGCCTGTACGTCCGTGGAAAGGGAGTTGCGGTCGACGCCGAAGCCGGCCAGGAACCCCTTGCCGGTGAAGTCTCGGTGATCGGCGGCCAGTCCGGGCCCGTCGTACAACTGGTCCTCGGCCTCGCACAGCGCGCCTACTGTGCAGGTGCGGTGCTGCCAGGGTGAGGCCAGGACCGTCGAGGGACCCGCCTTGAGCTGCACGCTGAGGTTGTCCGCGGTGAACGGTCCGGACCCCACCGTGTAGCGGAGCGTCAGGGCGCTGGTGGCGATGGACAGGACGCCGTCCCTCACCGAAGACGTGTAAGGCGTCGTTGAGAAGGAGCCCCGGCCGACGGCGTTGAAGGTGGCGTCGTCCTCGAACTTTCCGTCGCCGGCGTACTCGGTACGGATCAGCGTGGGCGAGAGGATCTCGAAACGCGCGTCGGACACCACCACGGTCGAGGCATGTGCCGGCTTCTTCGCGGTCTCTGCTGTGGCGGCAGGGGCACCGAGAAGGCTGAACGTCACAGCCAGGCACGGCACTAAGCGGACTGCGGTGGCCATCCTCGCCCGAGGGCGGGGGATGAGAATCGATGGTTGCACGGCACGCTCCACGGGTCGATGACAGCGCTCTCGCGAGCACATCGGGCATGCGGCTGAACCTCTGCAGGGGATCGCACCGGCCGCGTACAACGTTGTAACGCGGCCGTCCCGGCATGACAGCACGGCAGATTCTGTGTGTCTACACACCGGACAGACATCGTTGTCAGACGTCGGCCACAAGCAGATCCCCCTGCAAATGGCCGAAGACGGAAACCCCCACGGCTCCGAACGGGCCCGACTCGCCGATACCCGGTTCGTCCTGAACCAGCTCGAGCTCCTGGCGGCCGGGCACAATCCCGACGCCGTCGGGCGCCCGCTGCCCCGGCACGTCCCGCGAGCGCCGGATCTGGCACGGGTGGGCATGTACGGGCACTCGGCGGGCGGCACGGCGGCTGCGCAGGCCGCGTACGAGGACCGCCGGATCCGCGCGGTGGTCAACCTGGAAGGCTACCTGGACTATTCGTCGGATCAGCCCGGCGAGCCGGCGCCGCTGTTTCCCGTGGCCCGGTACGGAATGAACCAGCCGATGCTCCTGCTGCGCACCGACGGCTTCCGCAACGCGGACATCGACCGCTCCTGGTCGG
The DNA here is from genome assembly GCF_056434305.1 of Streptomyces sp. NPDC044061. Lineage (NCBI taxonomy): Bacteria > Bacillati > Actinomycetota > Actinomycetes > Kitasatosporales > Streptomycetaceae > Streptomyces > Streptomyces sp. NPDC044061. The sequence goes on from NZ_JBWKFL010000095.1 coordinate 10,231, forward strand.
CCATGCTCGATCACCCGAACCGGCGCACCTGCCGGCGACAGATCGACGACGCGATGCACCGGGTGTTCAGCGACTTCGCCGCCATGGTGCCCCAGCTCCAGGCGGACGGGCTGATGACCGCCGAAGGCCGCGACCAGATGGTGGGCGCGCTCGACCCGGCGCGCTCGGCACCAATGGTGCGCGACCACGTCCTCACGTTCCTCGAGCGCAATCTGTCCAGCACATAGGGCCCCGTGCACTACGGCGCCCTTGTGCTGAGCGCTTCACCTGGCGATCGTCGCCAGGTGAAGCGCTCAGTCACAATTGATCACGACTCCATACGCCACGCCCTAAGGGCCGAGGAACACTCATTCACCGCCGTCATCGCGCGCGGAGCTTCCGCCTGCCCGCTCCCAAGTGGACTGGCGTCGGTACCGCATTCACCCTGCTCGTCGTTGTGTGCCCAGCCGTAGTCGGCCATGCCTTCGCCGTTGGCCCCGGTCACGTCGCCTACCGCTGTCCGGCGCTCATCCATCCGGTCGGCATCGTGATCACCGCCGTCGGCGTCCTCGCTGCGGTCTTCGTCGGTATCGTTCAGACAGCTTCCTCGTCGACCGGGTAGGTGATGTCGCGCTCCGGCAGCACAGAAACTTCCCATCAGCCCGACCCGCGGTGGCAGTCGTCTTGAAGTATCGGTGCCGGAGTCGGGAAAGGGGCCGCGGCGGTAGCGTGCCTGAACTGTCCGATAGAGGACGGGGCCAGCCCCAGCGGCTTCCCCGCCGAGCACTACGAGCGCACCTGGCAAGGGCTTCACGCTCGAGGAGCTGAAGTAAACGGGCCGCTGGGGCAGGCAGTTGGACTGCCCCGTCGCCCCGACTGCGGCCGGCTCCAGGGAAAGAAGGCTACAAGAAGCTGTGTCCGAGGCTTGCATGACAATGCGAAAAGGCTTCCGATGAGCCCGTCTATGCTGAGCCGAGGCAGCACAGGGGGAGGGGACAGCAGATGGACTGGTTCTGGTGGGTGCTCATCGTCTTTTGGACAGGTGGCTTCGCGTGGGCGGCTGACAACGTCCGCACCGCACTGCGCAATCGGCACGAGCGCAAGTTGCAGTTGCTGGAGGCGGCGAAACAGGAACGCTTGGCCGTCGAAGCAGCGAACAAGCCTCCGGAGCCAGTGTGCGGATGCACGCACCACCTCGCCAAACACGACAAGCAGGGCCAATGCCACGAGCGCGTCGAGGTACCCGTCGCCTGGGACGAGAACAAGAAGCCGCTGCGTTACGAGGCTGGTCAGTGCAACTGCCAGCAGTACGTTGGACCGCAGCCTCTGTCGCAGGTGTTTGCTGAGGACCTGAGCACCGGCAGACCGGACCCGTTCCGACACGTGGCAGGAACAAGTAGTCGAAGCGACGAACGGGCCGCCGCCAGGAGAGCAGGAAAGCCGCGACTGCGCAGCGGGTCGGTCAATGAATCCGGCTCGCCCGCAGATGTGTTCAGGTCACGGGCGGCTGGTGACGTTGCCCGCGAACGCCTCGGTGGCCGCAGCGCCGAGGCCGACGAGGGACAGCGCAGTGGCTGTGGTGATGGTGAAGAAGCGGCGGATCATGGTCATCCCCCTGAGGCCGTCGTCGGTGATCACGACGACGTTGCCGTGCCCGGTCGTCTGCAAGACGTCCCTGGTGCGTGCTGTGACGTCAGGGTCGATGTCCATGGTGACGACTCGTCCCTGGTCTCCGACCAGCTCGGCAAGGTAGGCGGCGTTCACCCCGCCGGAACCGAACTCCAGCATGTTCATCCCGGGCTGGATGCCATCCTGCTCGATCTGGATGGCCTGAATCCGCGGAGCCGACACCGAGCCCACGCCCGTCGCGTCGGTCGCGGCCGTAGTCGATCTCGGATTTGATGCGGTGGCCGTCCGGCGACCAGCCCGGCGCCAGCGGAAACGTGCGGGGGATCACCGGCCCGAGCTCGTCGGCGCAAACCAAGGTCGCACCGTCGGGAGGGCAGGTGTAGAGCTCGATGATCCTCGTCCTTTTCCCTCAAACTCTGCGTCCTTCGAGCGGGTCCAGGACCGGGTGCCTCGCCAGCGCACTCCCTCGGCCAGCAGGATCCGGCGGACCTGGCTGCGGCCGACTTCGATGCCCAGCCGCCCAGCCTCGGCAGCCAGGGAGTCGAGGGTCCACCCCGGTGGCCCGGACTCATCCGCTGCGGCCAGCTCTCCGTCTGCCTGCACAGTCAGCCGGCCCAGTGGCGGCTGCTTGACCAGGCCGATGATCCGGGAGCGTTCCACCTCCGTGATCCGACGCTTGCGGCCCTGCCCGCCCAGATCCTCCAAGGCTCAAGCGATTGAAGCGGTGCAGCCAGCGCCGGACCGTCTTGGGGCTGCACCTCAACTCATCAGCGATGGTGGGCACTCGCTGTCCGGACCAGCTCAGCTCAACCATTCGCGCCCGCAGCACCAGATCACGAGGCGCCTTGCGCGCTCGCGATAGTCGACACACGACGCGTTCCTCGTTCTCATCACGACTCGGCCGTGCCCGTAACGCCACCGTTCAGCACCCGCCCCCGAGCAGCCGAACCACCCCGCCACCGGGACATATACCCAGCGAATGAGGAATCCAGCACTAGGGACTGTCTTCAGTTGTGATCAAGCCGGGCTGGGCGCCAATCCGATAAGACTGTTCTGTGACGCGTGCGCAACTCACCGATGGTGAATGGG
>NZ_JBWKFL010000096.1:0-12892 GCF_056434305.1 Streptomyces sp. NPDC044061
GTGGTTTTGGCCGGTTTCACGGCACCCCCCCCCCCCCCCCACCAAACCCTCCCCCCACCCAACCGCGTGGTCCCCCACCAGCCCCCATCCCCCCCCCCCCACGGCTGCGTCGTAAGGCGCCGTCACGCTCGGGCGGTTCGCGTCACACCTGCGGCTGCGGCAGGATGCCGTGCCGCACAAAGTACGCGATGTAGCCGCCGAACACCGTCTCGTCGATGTCCGGGCAGGTGACTCCGGAGCCCTTGAGCAGATCGCGGGTGGCCTCGTCGGAGAACTCGGCGACCTCCACCTTCTCCGACTCCACAAGGATGCTCAGCAGCGGGGCCATGGAGTTGGTGACGTCTGCCGCGACGGCCTTCATCCACTTCAGGATGCTGACCTCCTTGAGGTCGTAGCCGGCGCTGCGCAGCAGCCGCAGGATCGCCTCGGAGTCGAGCGTGCCGGGACTCACCTGGTGGTAGATCCCGCCGGTCCCCGCCGGGTGCTGGGAGGCGGCGACGATCGCGGCGCTGACGTAGTCCACCGGCACCATGTTCATCGCCAACCGGAACTTCCGCGGGTACAAGCCCACCTGGAGCGAGCCCTTGATGAACCGCCACACGAAGTCGTTCGGTTGGCAGGCCCCCGTGCGTGAGTCGCCCCACACCTGACCGGGGCGGTGGACCGTCACGGGCACGCCCCGTCCAAAGGCCTCGAGCACCAGTTGCTCGGCGACCCATTTGCTCTTGGTGTAGCCCAGCGACAGCGCCTCGGGCGGCCCCGTCGGGTCCAGCTCGCCGCGTGGCGCACCGTCCGCCGCGGGCTCGAACACGCCAGTGGTCGAAACATGGTGCAGCGTGGCCTTCGCCGCGCAGGCAAACCGCAGGATCTCGTGGGTCGCCTCCACGGTCGACTTCCGCAGCCACTTGTAGATGGTGAGGAAGTTGACCTTGGCCGCGGAGTGGTAGATCGCGTCCACTCGCCCGGCCACTTCGTCGTACACGCCCTGCGGCATGCCAAGCCGTGGCCGGGTGACGTCGCCGACGTGCACGTGAACGCGGTTCAGGTCGAGATCGTCGAGCAGCTCGTAGGTCCGCAGGTTGTCCTTGAGCCGCTCCAGGGCCGCTTCGGTGTCCGCGCCCCGGACCAGGCAGTGCACCACGAGGCCGTGCCGCAGCAGATCCCTGAGCAGGAACGCCCCAAGAAACCCGGTCGCACCGGTGAGGAACACTTCGGACACGGTCTGTGGGTCGGGTGCCGGAAAACCGGTGATGTCGCCGGCCAGTACGGCATCAGCGGCGAACTCCTCGGCAGCGTCCGTGTGTATCGTCGAAGTCATCGGTAATCTACGGTCCTTCCGGTGGCATTCCGTTTCCGGAGTCGTTCCGTGGACAGCCGTCGACGCGCTAGGCGCCGGCCTCGGCTGTCGCATCGGTGAGCAGGGTCATCGCCTCTTTGACGTCGGCTTCGGTGGCGACGATCGGCGGGAGCAGGCGAATCGTGGTGGGGCGGCTCAGGCACGGCGAGACGACCAGGCCGCCCCGCGCGAGACCGGTCAGTACGTCGCCGGCCAGCTCCGGGGAGCGGAAGTCGATGCCCCACAGCAGGCCACGTCCGCGGGTCTCGGCCACGGCGTCGGGGTATTGCTCCCGGAGGTCGGCCAGGCCCTCTTCCATCGCGGCGGCGATCCTCTCGCCGCCCTCGGCGTGCCGCTCGATCAGGTCCAGCGCCACGGGGATCACCGCGGTGCTCAGGGGGTGGCCGCTGAAAGTGGCAGTGTGGAGCATCGGATCGGCCAGGAGAGGGGCGAAGAGCCGGTCGTTGCCCACCGCGGCCGAGACCGGCAAAACACCGCCACCCAGCGGCTTGCCGAGCAGGACGCAGTCCACGTCAAGCCCGGCCGCCAGTGCCACGGAGCGGGCGCCGCATCGCCGCAGTCCGACCTGGATCTCGTCGGCAATGACGAAAGCGCCGTGCTCGTGGGCGTCGCGGCACCACTGCGCGAGGACGGCCTCGTCCAGGATCCGTACGCCGTTTTCGGCCTGGACCGGCTCGAAGACAACGGCCGCGACCTCGTGCTCGCGTACCACCTTCGCGACGGCATCGGGATCATCCGCACGAACCCGTACAACGCCCTTGAGCAGCGGCTCCAGACCCGCCTTGAAGCGGGGGTTGTCGGTCAGGGCGAGGGCGCCGAGACTCTTTCCGTGGAAGGCGCCCTCGACCGCAATGACGGTCGTGCGGCCCGTGGCCAAGCGGGCGAGCTTGACGGATGCCTCGACGGCGTCGGCACCGCCGCATCCGAAGTAGGCCCGGCCGAGGCCGCGGCCGAGGTACTCGGTGAGTCGCTCCGCGGCCAGCGGGGCGACCGGGGTCTGCACCGAGCGGGTCGAGGCGGGCATCAGGTCCAGCTGGGCACGGACGGCGTCGGCGACTACCGGGTTGCGGTGCCCGAGCATGGTGACGGCGTAGGAGCCGAAGTCCAGCAGGCTCCGGCCGTCCGACAGGGTCACCCGGCAGCCCTCGGCCGAGGCCTCGACGGCCCCCTGGCCGGTGAACTTCCCGGCCACGGCGAGCGCGGGAGAGAAATGGCGCTTCACCCGCCGGAAGGTTGCCCTGGCATCGGCTGTCTGCAGCTGCGTCATGGTTGTCGCCTCCTACACGCTCTGGTTGACGATGCCCTGCTGATAGCCCTGCAGGGCTGTTGCCACAGCCGGGTGGATCATGTCGGCCACCATGGGCAGCCCGACATCGAATTCCACCTTGAGTTCGAGGGCAACGCCCTCAGCGTCCTCGACGACCTGCCAGTAGCCCTCGTAATGAGCGAGGTCACCGTCGGTCTGGCGGAACTCCCAACGCCGCTCGGTGTGGTCCAGGAAGTCCTCCTGTTCCCACTCCATCTCCGTGCCCTTGAGCTCGACGACCCAGCTGCTGATGCGGTGATCTGCGTCCTGGCTGGTGATCGTCACCTCGTTGATCCCCTCCATGAAGTCGGGGAACGCCTCACAGTCAACGAGTACCTTCCACAGCTGCTCGGGGGTGCCAGCGCCCCTGCACGTGTTGTGCGTTGCATGCATGAACATGTCCTTTCGGAGTTACGCGGAATATGCGGTCGACTTGCTGCGGCAGACCCGCCGTTCGGAGCCTGTGTGACTGCTGTGCGCGATCACGCGGAATCCCTCCGGGGAGCGGGGGTTCTCTCCTGCACAAGAGCCGTCAGGCGTTCCAACTCCGAGCGGAGGGCGTGCTGTTGCGACGTCAGTTCCTCCACCCGGACGCGCAGCCGCATGAGTTCGTGACCGTGTGTGCCGGGACCGTCCACGAGATCCGCGTTGCCCGGCCGCTCGAGGGCGGGCTCCGCGACCACCTCGTCGGGGGTCGCCGAGCGGACGTCGCGCGGATCGCGCAGCACCCGCAGGTTGCCCGTACGGCCCTGTGTGCCCGCCTCCCCCGCGGAGGGCCGCCGCACGGTGTCGCGCACAGCGCGCGCTTCGCTCTGCCGTCCGCAGCGCTGCAGCGAGACGATCAACTGGTCGCGGAACCGCTGGCGGAGCGGATGGGACACGACCAGTTCCTCAAGCTGTTCCACGGCCTGGCTGTGCTGTCCGAGCCGCAGCCAAGCGTCGCAGAGGTGTTCCAGCGCCAGCAGCCGCTCCTCCTGGAGCCTCGCGGCGGCGGAGGAGCAGATAGGCCCGCGGGAGCCGCCGTCCAGCGCCGGACCGCGCCATAGTCCGAGTGCCTTGCGCAGCAGCAGCGCCGCCGACTGCGGGTCGGTCTCCAACAGGCGATTGGCCCTGGTCACCTGGAGCCGGAACTGCACGCTGTCGAGCTCGTCGGGCCGTGCCTGCAGCACATAGCCGGGACCGCGTACGACCAGGCGCGGGGCGTTCGCTCGGGAGGGTTCCACCTCGATCAGCTGCTGGCGCAGCCGGGAGACGTGCGCCTGCAGGGCGTTGCCGGCCTTGTCCGGTGCGTTACTTCCCCACAGTTCGTGGATCAGCTCTTCGGTCGGCACCGGAGTCCCCAGGCGAATCAGCAGCACCCCGAGCAGCACCCGCTGCTTCGGACTGGTCAGCTGCACGCTTCGCTGTTTGACGTCGTCGTAGATCCCAGGGGGCCCCAGCACCCGGAACTGCATCGAAACCTCCAACAGTCGTCGCCGCTTGCACCACGCCGCACACCGAGGTGACCACGCACGGCTGCCTGGACGCATGAGTACTCAGGTACTCCAAAGCCACCGGCACGCCCGTCGCCGGCCGGCCCCGGCCACGGCCCGGAGGCGGCGAACGGCGACACCAGGTGAGTAACGGTTACTCATGCCTGCGCGCGCCCGCCGGTGATGGGCTGTCGCCCTGACACCGTGACGAGAGGCAGGGAGCAGCGCCATGACGCGTTGGGACGCCGAGACCGCGGTGGTGGGACTGGGCGCATGGGGAGCAGCGGCCCTGTGGCGCTTGGCGTCCCGGGGCATCGACGTCATCGGGTTCGAACGGTTCACGCCGGGCCACGCGCTGGGATCGTCCTACGGCGGCCTGCGCATGGTTCGCCTCGCCTGCCTGGAACACCCCGGACTGGTGCCGCTGGCCCACAAGTCGAGGGAGCTGTGGTCGGAACTAGCGGACTCCGGACAGGAGAGCCCCTTCATGGCCTCCGGCGGCCTGGTGATCGGGCCGGAGAACGGGCGGGTCACGGGCGGCGCACTCCGCGCGGCCCGCGCGCACGATGTCCCGATCCGCACGTTGACGGCCACCGCGCTGCGCTTCCGGTACCCGCGCCACACCGGCGTGCCCGGCCATCACATGGGGGTGTGGGAGCCGTCTACGAGCCTCGTACGGCCGGACCTCGCGGTGCGGACCGCGGTCGCCCTGGCTCGGAAGGCAGGTGCCCGGGTGTACGCCGACTCCCGTGTCACCCTGGTCGAGCCGGTGCCAGGTGGGGTCCATCTGCACACCGTCCAGCGTTCGATGAAGGTGCGTCACGTAGTGCTGACTGCGGGCAGTGGCCTGCCGGCGCTGCTGCCCGGGCTGCCGCTGCAGACGGTCCGCATGCCTGTCACCTGGTTCCGCCCGCTCGAACCGGACAGTGGCTTCGACCTGACGAGCTTCCCTGCGTTCCTGCGGGAACTGGACGACGGCCGCATCCTGTGCGGCAACGGCGCGGAGGGCGGGCACGACGTCTCTCTCGGCCTGTACGACGGTGGGATTACGGCCAAGCCGATCGACCCCGAAGACACCGACCGTTCGGTCACCTCCGACGACTGGTCGGACCTGGCAAGGCTGCTGCCGGCCAAAGTGCCTGGCCTCGAGCCGCTGCCGGCCAGGGTGGCGGTGAGTACGCAGACCCGCACTCCGGACCGGCTGCCCGTAATCGGCTGTCCCGGCGGCGACCCGCGCGTCATCGTCGCGGGCGGCGACAACGCCCACGGCTTCGACTACGCCCCCGGCGTCGGTGAGACCGTCGCGGACCTTGTCCAGGGCAGCACCCCGAAGATCCCGTTGGAGTTCCTCTCACCCGACCGCTTCAGCTGACCGGATTCTCCCGTCCCGCCGGACGGTCGGCATCCGGTCGACCCCGACGGGACGGTCCACGTCGGCAGTTCAGCTGGCAGCGCTCTCGGCGGCGTGGACGCCGGCGCCCTGCTCGGGCCGCAGGGCCTTACGGCAGATCCGCTCACCGACCCAGGCCACCAGGGTGCGCGGGCGCCGCGGGGTCAGGTGCGCCATGATCGCGTTGCCAAGGCCCGGTGTCACGTACGCGCGGTCCCGGTCAAGCGCCGTCAGCGCCGTCCGGACGACCGGCTCGGGCGTGGTGAAGCTGCCGGCGACCGCGGCGTTGCGGGTGCCGATCACCTCGAAGAACCTGGTCTCGACAGGGCCGGGGCACAGGGCGGTGACGCGGATGCCCCGGCCCCGGTACTCCTGACGCAGAGCGAGCGAGAAGTTGAGGACGAACGTCTTCGAGGCGCTGTAGACCGAGAGATACGGGCTGGGCTGATATCCAGCCGTCGAACCCACGTTGAGAACCGCTCCGGAGCCGCGTTCCAGCATGCCGGGCAGTAGCGCGTGAGTGAGGTCGACAAGTGCGACGACGTTCACCATCAGCATGTCGTGGTCGCGTTCCGGGGTGATCTCCTCGAAACGGCCGGCGGTGCCGAAGCCGGCATTGTTCACCAGCATGTCCACGTGGAGCGACCGGTCGGCGAGTTCGCGGGCAACCAGCCGACCCGCGTGGGGTTGCGAGAGGTCCTGCACCACCACGTGCGTCTTGACACCGTGCACCGTGCTCATCTCCTCGGCGACCGCATCGAGCCGCTCACGGGAACGGGCCACCAGGATGAGGTCATGACCCCGAGCAGCAAGTTGGGAGGCGAATTCCAGGCCCAGTCCGGAGGAAGCGCCCGTGACGAGGGCGGTGGAAGGGACGGTCGGGGCAGTGCTCATGGTTGTTCCCTTTCGGCGTGACGGCTGTCTCCTCGCGCCCCGGGGTAGGGCGTGGCCGACGCGTCGCCGAACTCGTATGGGTCGGTCCGTCGCGTCTTCCGCCCCTCATCCATGAGGCCCAGCGCCACGACACGCTCTGCGGCGAACAGAGCCCCGACGCGTCGGCCACGCCCGCGCTCGCCACGCTAGCGAAGCGGTCGATGTCCCGGCCCGCACCCTGACAGGTCCTGACGTGTCAGCTCTGCCGACGAGCCGCCTGTCATCGACGGACGCCCACCGCAACCTTCAGTGGTGCTCTGAATGACAACAGGCCGAGCATCGGTGGTTCCGCCGCCTCGGCTGCCGGTCGGATATCCGTGAGGCTGCGGGCTGCGGCCCGCAAGGCCACCGCTGCCTCCGTGCGCGCCAATGACGCACCGGGGCAGCGATGACGGCCGACGCCGAAGGCGAGGTGATGTCGGATGTTCGCCCGGTGTGGGCACATGCTCTCCGGGTACGGGAAGATCTCCGGGTCAGATCCGCTGCCCATGAGCATCAGCAACAACTGTGCGCCAGATGGCAGTTGCATCCCGCCCAGTTCAGTGGCCTGCGCTGTGACCCGGCGCCAGGTCGTCACCGGCGACTCACGTCGCAGGACCTCTTCCACCCAGGCCTCGGCCAGGCCTGCTTCCTCAGCCACGCGCCGCCACATGCCGGAATCGGCCGACGCCCTGCGCACCACCGTGGCGATGAGCTGCCCGGTAGTGGACTGCCCGGCAACGAAGACGAAGAAGCACGCGCCGACCGCCGTGTCCACGTCCAGCAGCCTGCCGTCAGGGAGGCGGTGACGAGTCAGCGCCCCGATGAAGGAGTCGGAAGGGGCCGCGTCACCGCGCACGACAGCGATGAGCCACTGATGGAATTCCGACACGAGTTCTGCCAGCTCCACTTGCCGGTCAAGTGCGGGCCTTCCCCAGAACAGCTCCAGTGCAGCGTCGCTCCAACGGATCAAGGTGGCTGGGTCGACGCCCCGGATGCCGAGGAGTTCCATCAGCACCCTGCACGGGAGAGGTTGGGCGAAGGAGGTGAAGAGATCGCAGGAGCCGGTGGATTCGAGCTGCGACCGCACCGTGTCTAGCAGTTCGCCAGCGATGCGCTCGATCACTGGTCCCGCGGCTTTAACACGCTCTGCGTTGAAGAAGCGGGTCACCACACGGCGCAATCCGGGGTGGCTCGCGGTGCCATTGTTGGCGAGCGCGGGAGCCAGGGTGAAGCCAGCTCTGGCGAAGACCCGCAGCACGGCGACGGGCAGCGGGGTGACGGCGTTCTGGGCGTTGTCAGGGAGGAACACGTCCGGATCCAGCAGCACCCGGCGTATGTCCTGGTGGCGGCTGACCAGCCATAGCCCTGAGCCGGAGTCGTAGTGCACGGGAGACTCGGACCGCAGGAGGTCCAGCCAAGGGTAAGGATCGCGAACAAAAGGGTCGCCCAACAGGTCGAGCCGGCCAAGCGCATCACCGCTGCCGGGAAGTTCGGGGCTGGCCGCCGGGCCACGCCCGGCCGCCTCGGTACCAGGCGCGCATGCATCCAGAGCCGGGGAATTCACCGCCGGAAGCTAACACGCAACGAACGCAGTCCCGTCGGTATGTGCGCAGCATCACTCGCAGCCTCCGCCGTCCAATACCTCGAGGCCGACCTATTCGCATGACGGCCACCGCATGCTACGACCACCGCCTCACAGGCAACGGACGCGAGGCCTTCGCACACTGGGTCACCACGCCCCGGGCGCGGAACAGAACCGCTCTCCCCTATCTCCTGACGATCGCCTTCGACGGTCATTTCGACCGCGCCCGCCTGCCGGGCCACGTCGACCACCATCTGACCGTTCACCAGCGACGCCTCAAGACCTTCGAGGCGCACCTCGACGGGGGAGGCATTGACGCCTACAAACGCGCTACCCTCGCCTTCGCAATCCGCTACGAAGAAGCGGTGCTCGCCTGGGTGGACGATCTTCCCACCATCCCCGGACCGACCAATACAGCGCCCGACGGCGAACCAGATGCCGCCACTCACAAACCGAGCAGCCGAAGGGGTCAGCACCGGAACGTTGACCCGAATCGCAACAAGTCCGCATGTGGTTTGCATATGCCATCGCCTCTTACCAGAGGAATTTCGCCTCCCGACTGACAGGCGGCAGCTCAACGACATCGGAACGTTTGACACGGCGAAGACGCAAAGGCATGATCATCCTTGCCACCTGATTGACCGACAGTCGATCGCTGAGCCAGAACTCCGGCAGGCGTGCACCCCTCCACGCAGCGGTGCACGTGTCGCGGAGAGGGACGACGACGGGCCCACCTACGCGCCACCTGCGTAGCTCCCAGCGTCGCCAACGCAGAGATTCTGCCGCCCACCTCGGAGCAAAATCTCGCATAGAGACCCCGTCGCGGCTGACTGACGCGATCAGAACAGTATTGCGATGGAACTCCGACTGCTGCTCACAGTGAGAAGTCATATGGCAACGTTCCGGGGCCATAAGTACGTCAAAAAGGATATTCCTGCTTAGCTATGGCACTCTTCACCATGCGTCGAGTCGCTCCGCGCCTTTATCCAGAACTCGATGACAACGCGCTCGCAAAAGTCTGCAAGCTATTGAAGGACCCATTCTCCCAAAAACTGGTGAGAATGCAGGCGACCGCAGTTGAGAAAGTGATCCACAGCGCTGGCGACAACTGGGACCGACGCACCCATCGCCTCTCGACGTTGGCCACTGCGAGCGCGCATTCAAAGCTGGCGGAGGTATGGCTGAAGGCCCGACCCCAATGCGCAGACGCCTTGCTATTCCATTCTTGGGTCAACCTCATAGCTGGACGCCACAAAGAAAGCGGCTCAAACAGGAACTCCGCGATTGAGCACTGTTACCAAGCAGCCGAAATACGGCCAGAAGATCCTGCACCCTGGATCGTACTGCTCGCAATCCTGCGTGACTTGCGGAGCAGCCATCGCGAGGTAGCCCCCGTTTGGAACCATCTGGTCAGCCTCGACCCTTGGAACCGGGAAGCGCATCTACAGATGCTTGGCTACCTTTCGCCAGCCGAGAGTGGCACCCACGCCATGGTGCTGGACTTCATCGACCAGCAGTGTGCCTTGATGCCCCCCGACGCACCCGCAGCAGGATTGGCGCTGATTGCAGCCGTCAATCGCCATCATGCGAGCACCTCACGCAGCAACCTCGAAGCACTCTTGGCCCATCGATGGTGGCAACAGCCCTCTCATCGCGAACTCTTAGACAAGATCGTCACGCTTTGGCCTAATCCAGGTTTCTTGCATCATGCCGCTACCCTCGCCGACCTCAACGTTCTCGCCTACGCCTTGATCCATGCGAGACGCCTCCCTGAGGCAGCGGAAGTCTTCCGCGCGATAGGTCCAGTGGTCACACCCTGGCCCTGGCGCATCGACGGAGACCCGCTACAGCGCTTCGCCTACTGGCGTAACCGAGCACTTCCCTAAGCTTCCACCGACGACCGTCCGGCGTCAGGGACTTAGCGGCTAAGAGTCATCACGTAATGAGGTGATGCCCACCCGGTGTCTAAACGGCGCCGGCGTGCCTGGGTGGCGTGTCAGCTCCGTGCAGCCGGCTGTTCCGACGTGGGCCTTGTGCCGCTCGTTCGCGGGTCGGGTCTCATTCGGGGTTGGCCTGGTACCGGGTGGTGGGGTTGTGCCGAGCAGAGGCCTGCGGCCGGAAGGATCCGGCGTGGTGGCTGCCGCGTGGGTGCGGCCGCGCTGCGGTTGACTCGACAGGGCTTCTTGCAGCCCTTCATGGAACAAGATCTGTGTATGTTGCGCCTGGACGGTGTCCAGGCGCGCGGTGCTGGGGTCGTGGGGGTCGGTGAGGTGGACGTGGGCGCACAGGGCGCCGGAGACTTTGTCCCGGTCGCCGACGAGCCCGCAGACGGGGCACGTGTGGATGCGGTCGGCGAGGGTTTTGGCGACCCTCTCGCCGCAGAAGCAGGTCTGGGAGAGTTTGGTGGTGAAGGTGGAGGCCCGGAGCATCCGCCCGCCGGTCTTCTCGCACTCCCGGCCGATGGCAGTGATGAGCCGTCCGGGTGTGGTGGCCTGCAGTGCTTTGCCCCACCTGCGGTACCACGTCCTGATATCGCAGTCCTCAACCACGAGGTTCGCGCCGTGTCCGGAGATGATCTCTTCGGCGATGCGGCGGGCGCGGTGGTCTTTTGCCGCAGCCTGCGTGGCGGCGGTTTCGGCGAGCCGGGCCCGGTTGAGCCGGTAGCCGGCCGACAGGCTGTCGCGGTGGTACGCCTGCTTGGGCACCTGGGCCTTGTTCGCTGCCCGCGCCCCGCCGGGAACTGCGACAGCCCGGGCGGGACGGCCTGCGCTCTGGCGGCGGTCGGCGCGGGCTTGTTGGCGTTTCGACGGCTGGTACTGGCCGGGGTTGGCGGCTCGCCGGGAGCGGTCGAGGGCGCGCTTGCGGCCGCGTTCCTTGCGGCGGGCTTTCGCCCGCGCGGCGAGTTCCTCGTCGGACGGCGCTATCCGGGTTGCTTCGATGTCGCCGTCGGCGGGGTCGAAGGTGTTGGGGAAGGAGACGATGGAGAGGTTGGAGACGTTGCCGTCGATCCCTGCGACCCGCTCGAGTGCGCTCGCCGCCTGGCGGCGGGCTTTCGTCGCCGGGGATGCGTAGGCGCCGGTCAGGACCATCAGGTGGGCTTCGTACGCCCATCCGCCCGGCGCGGAGCTGTCCCGGCGACGCACCAGGTCGATCTTGTGCCAGGTGTCGGGGTTGTTCAGGAAGTGCAGCAGGCGCGGCCAGCGACCGGACCCTGACGGCAAGCGGACGGGCAGGACCAGGTCACCACGACGTGAATCGGCGCCGCCGGTGAACACGACGGTCAAAGGTCCGGCGTGGTCCCACCACGTCGCGGCCCGCGTCTTCGGCGTGTTCCTCGCCGTCACCTCGTGCGTCTCGATGCGTCCCACGGGACGCAGAGGCGTGGGCAGGTGCCGTGACTGCTCAAGCACCCCGACCCCTGAAGGAAGCGCGGCGACCTGCTCTGGGGTAGTGACCGTATGGTCGAGGCCGCGGTTGCGGTAGGCGTCCAGGTGTCCGGCGAGTGTGCCGTGCAACCGGAAGGTTTCCCACTTGCGGGCCGTGGTGTGGGAGCGGGCGCGGCCGGGGATGCGGGTGTAATCCCACCACTGGCCCACGCGGGGCCGGCCGTGCCGACGGCCGGAAGAGTCCGGGAACAGATGCCGGCTCACGGAAGTCTCGAAGACCTCGTCTGCCTGGTGCATCACCAGTGCTTTGGTGACGTGATGGGCGAGGTGCCTGGAGTTTTCCATGTGCCGGTAGGCGCGGCGTTCCATCCCTTCCCGGGACAGACCCAGTTGAAGCCGCCACGCTTTCGCGTCCCTCTCGCGTCGGACATCACCCGCCCAGTACGCGTCGACGGCGTCCCGCGCGTCGCGCTGCAGTGCCCGTTTGACGGACCACATCGCCGAGAACAGGTCCTCGGTCCGGTGCCGGATGCCGGGATCGTGGACATGGAGCGGCAGACGAATCACCGCAAGCTCAGTGTCCGCACTCCGCGTCCAACGCTTCCCCTTGTTCTTTCCCCGGTATCGGCGGCCCGAAGGTGCACCGTCGCAGGCGGGAGCGGGTCCAGACAGCTCTGCGTCCATCGCTGACCCACCTCCTTTTGACATCGCAACGACCCGCATCTGTTCGCGGTTTGCCTGGCGCGGCAACCCACGCCAAAGCTACAAGACCCCACTGACAACGGGCTCTCTGGCAACCGCACTTCGGTCTCTACGATGGTCTTCATGCGCCTGCGTCTTGCCCGCTGCACATCGGCTGACCTTCGCGCCCGGACGGGCCTGACCGGGCCGCACATGCAGTATCTCGTCGAGCAGCTGTGGGAAATCAAGTCGGATGCCGGCCGGCGCCGGCCCTGGTCACTAACGTTTCCCGACCGCGTTCTCCTCGTCGTGCTCGCGTACCGGACCAACCTCACCATGCAGCAACTCGGATCCCTTTGCGGCATCTCCCACGCCGCCGCCCACCGGGTCATTACTCGGCTCGCGCAACCGCTCGCCGAGCTCCTCGGACCACCACCAACTGACCGGCGGGAGCCGTGGATTGTCGACGGCACCCTGATCCCCGTCCACGACCAGCAGCGCACAGCGAAGAGCAAGAACTACCGGCGCCGCGTCAACGTGCACATCGTCTGCCGCGCCCGCGACCGGAGAGTCGTCGCCGTGGGAGACGCCTGGCCCGGCAACCGGAACGACATCGTCGTTTTCCGCGAAACCCTCCAGAAAACACTCCCTGACCATCCCCGCCTAACCGGTGACGGCGGCTACCGCGGATGCGACCCCGTCCGCACACCAGGGTCGCGTCGTTCTCGTGATCGGTTCCGTTGCGGCGTGATGTCAGGGTTGCCTGGCTGATGGGGTTGTGTCAGTCGATGCCCAGTGCAGTG
>NZ_JBWKFL010000097.1:0-12034 GCF_056434305.1 Streptomyces sp. NPDC044061
GAGCGGGGAGAAATCTGGCCGTACCCGGGGAATCCCGTGGCCATCAGTGGGGCGGTAAATGGCCGCCTATGGGGAGCTTGTCATGGCCGCCGTCAACCGGAAAAGCAGAAACGAATCCTCCCAGCACATCCATCCGGCGTCGCCGAGATTAGATGCCTGATCAGCCGACTCACCGACCGCCGGCCGGTGACTGTCGACCACATCCCGCACTGGCCAGCCTGGCGCCGAAGACGCCAACACCAAGCCCTAGCTACTTGCCCCTGAAGAAGTCCGGGGTGCCTGTGGGTTGTCCCTTGGGGAGAGCTGGTGAGGGCCGGGCTATGGCCGTCACAGTGGGTGCAGGTCTTGGCGGCCGGGGGTGGGGCGATGTTGCGTGTCGCGGGAGTAGAGGACACCTGGTGGGAGGTACTGCTGGAGCAGGCGCGGCAGTTACCCGCCGAGTTGGCTCGGGTGGATGCGTTCTTGGACGACGAGCGATTCATCGCCCCGTGGCGGGCGGTGTTCGCCGAGCGGCTGGGGCGGCCGTCGGTGCCGGTGGAGACGCTGCTGCGGCTGCTGTATCTCAAGCACCGCTACCAGTTGGGTTACGAGACTCTGTGTCGTGAGGTCGCGGACTCGTTGAGCTGGCGCCGGTTCTGCCGCATCCCGCTGGCCTCTCCGGTGCCGCACCCGACAACGCTGATCAAGCTGGTGCGTCGCAGCGGAGCGCAGACGGTGCAAGAGCTGAACGCCGCGCTGCTGGGCAAGCTGGTCGAGGACAAGCTGCTGCGGTGCCGCAAGCTGCGCATCGACACGACCGTGATGGAAGCCGACATCGATCACCCCACGGACGCTGACCTGCTCGAACACGGGGTACGGAAGCTGGGCCGGCTGGTTGGGCGGATCAAGGCGTCGGGGACGGCCAAGCGCACCCGCTTTCGTGATCGCAGCCGGTCAGCGGGGCGCCGTTTGAAGGAGATCTCGCGCACGCTGCGGCGGCGCACCGGCCAGGCGCTGGGCGAGATCGACCGGCTCACCGGTGAAATCGCCGCCGTGGCCCGCGCGACCTTGCGAGACGTGGAGGCGGTGGAGCGCAATGCCCGGCGCGTGCTGGGCAAGCGGCCTTCGGGACGGCTCGCGCACCTGGTGAGCGAGCTGGCCGAGACCGTCGCGGGCACCCGCCGGCTGCTGGAACAGACCGCCCTGCGCCTGGCGGGCATCCGCACCATCCCCGACCGGCTGGTCTCGTTGGCCGATCCCGACGCGCGGCCGATCCGCAAGGGCAAGCCCCAGCACCCCACCCAGTTCGGCTACACCGCCCTCGTGGCCGAGGACGAACGCGGCTTCATCGTCGACCACCAGGTCCAGCGCGGGAATCCGGCCGATGCGCCGCAACTGGTTCCCTCGGTGGAGCGCGCCGCGTCACTGACCAGCCGCCCGCCCGGCACGGTCGTCGCCGACCGCGGCTTCGGCACCGCGGCCAACGACCTCGCCCTGGCCGAACTCGGTGTCCAGCGCATCGGCCTGCAACGTGCTGGAAAACCTGGAAAGGCACGGCGCGAGTACGAGCAAAGTCGCCCATTCCGGCGAATGCGCGACTGGAGAGTCGGCGTCGAGGCCCGTATCAGTCACCTCAAGCGCAGCTTCGGCTTCCGTCGCACACGCCTGCGCCGCCTGGCCGGCGCCCGGACCTGGGCCGGACTGGGGATCTTCGCCTACAACCTCCAGCGGATGACCGTCCTCAGCCGGTGAGGGACATGCACCGACCGGCCAGCTGCACAGCGCCATCCTGCAGCGCCAGCCCGGTCACCAGGCAAAACACTTTTTCAGGGGCAAGTAGCTAGATCCATGTCGCTCGTTGCGCAGTGCTTTCCAAGGTGTCGAGGACAGCGGCCACGGCGGGGGAGTCTCTGCTTCCTTTGCGGACGCAGGTCACGATCTGGCGGGTCGGGGCCGGGTGCCCCTCGAGGGGGATGCGAACGATGCCGTGGTCGCTTCCGATCATCGCTAGGCGGGGGAGCAGGCACACACCGAGCCCGCCGCGGACCAGTGCGACTACCGAGTCCCAAACGCGCGCTTCGTGCACCACTCGAGGACTAAATCCCGCAGCGGCGCAGGCGACGTCAATCAGCGGCTGCTGGTGGGGGTGGGGTGCGATCCACGGTTCGCGAGCGGTCTCGGCCAGTCGGACGGTCCCTCGCTCGGCAAGCCAGTGATCTCGGGACACAATGAGATCCTGAGGATCCTCCAGCAAGGACTTCTGATCGAAGCGGGCATCTTGGACCGGGGGCGTACCCAATACGGGGAGCACCGCTATGTCCGCCCGTTCGGCGAGCAGTCGGCTCAAGCCCTCCTCGACCTCGGTTCCCATGAAAGTGACGGTCAAGCGCGGATGGGATTGCTTGAGGCGGTGCAGCATGGGGACGAGGAGGGCCTGGAAAGCGCCTTCGAAGGCCACGGCGATGGACACGTCCCCGACGGCGCCTCTCGCATGGGCGGCAAGGTCGGCACGGCAGCGCTCCCACGCCTCGGCGATCACATCGCCATGCTCCAGCAGGATGTGCGCGGCTGGCGTTAGGCGCACGCGGCGACCCTCGTGGTGGAGCAGCTCTACACCAAGGTCACGAGTCAGCTGACGCAGCTGTTGCGACACAGCGGAGGGAGTCAAAAACAGAGCGTGAGCAGTAGCGGTGATAGTGCCCTCTTCCCGCAGGATACGGAGCATGTGCAGGCGGCGGAGGTCAATCATGTAGCAATTCTTCACTGCACTGACGCAAAATGTTAAATGGACCTGTCGGTACAACCGTCGCACTCTTACTCTTCAGGTAGGCAGATGACGGTCCCGTACGGGCAGGTCATCCGCGCCGGTGCGCTGCCCGGAGGAGGAACGAGGCAGGTGTCTCCTCGAGTGATCTTGGATGATGACGAGCCGGCGGATACAGCTGCGGTGCTCTATGCCCTGATGCGAGCCGGGGTGTCAACGGCAGTATGCCCGATTCGAGTCAGGAGCACTGGCATGCGCAGACGTTGCGGTATGAGGTGGCATAGGATGCATGGCTCGCACCGCACTGGGCGGTCGCCCGGGCTCCTCCTGTTTCTGGCCGATCTGGGATGGTTTGCCCACTTTGTGGACCGAATATTCGAAGGCCATGCAGCCATGAGCGCTGGGCCGACAAAGACGCGTACGCTACCTACGGCGCGGCAGTATCTGCTCAAGCATCACGAGTACGTCTTACTCAGCCTCGATCCGATGGGCACCTACATGCGCCTCGCACCGCGTCGTGCGCCCGCGGAGACTCCTTACCGTGGGCACCCTCACCGGCACCTTCGAGACCCTCCGAGCTACTTGGCGATGATGGGTGGCCTCGAATGTCGCAAACAGAGACGTGCCCGAACTCGCCTTGCTGCCCCTGCACGTATTTGATGTGCGTGGGCCCTGCACTCACCCCGTGGCTACTCGACCTCCGCGCGTCTGTTACGCCGTGGTCGAGAACAGTGTCCTGCGCTCCATTGCAGACGTTTCAGCTGTTCAATCTCCGCGTCTGATGCGCAATCGTGACCAGGCCTACTTCCACTTCTGCTGGAATGTATGCAGGATAAACGCATCGAATACGAGGTGATCAGCAAGCTGAAAGAGTGGCGAGCCCGCCTCACGACGCGCGTTGCTCGCCCAGCGCGCCCAGCGACGCTGTCCTCGGCAATTCATAGTTTGGGCGGTGAGCCTGCGGATCCAGGCTAGCTCCTGCCGAAGCCGGTCTCACTGCTTGGCAAGCATAAATCATTGTGGAAATCAGTGAAGGGCTGTCCCCATGAGGATATCGGACGGCGTGGCTCAGCAAAGTCTGCTCACGGGCAACGGGCGGGGGAGTGCTAAACCCATCGAGTCCGACGCTGAGGATGGAATGACATCTGGTTCAGGGCTCCTGGTTGAGGCGGCACTGAGACTGCCGCCTCTCAATCGCGGGCGCATCGTAGCCGGCCGTGAGGGAATTCGTACGCGTCACGTCCGCTGGGTCTCCGTCATGGAGGGGCCGGTCGAAGACTTCGTCGCACCGGGGGAGTTCGTGCTGTCCATCGGCGCGGGCTACGATGAAGCAGGCTTTCATCAATTCGCCAGCGAGATCGCAGATGCAGAAGCTGCAGCTCTATGTGTCTGTGTTGGCAAGGGTGCCCCATTCGAAACAGTGCCAACCGGCGTCCTCGAGCTCGGTAACCGGCGGGCGTTCCCAATTATAGAGCTGCCATGGGAGATCCGCTTCGCGGATATTCTCCGCGTACTAGCGGACCGGCTGTTGACGGACCGTTATGCCGCACCTCCGCCGAGCGACCAGCTGCCGGCTGGCCTCACTGGCGCCCTGCTATGCAGGGACGGCCTTTCGGCGGTGACCGAAGCCGTCGAGACA
Source organism: Streptomyces sp. NPDC044061 (assembly GCF_056434305.1). Classification (NCBI taxonomy): domain Bacteria; kingdom Bacillati; phylum Actinomycetota; class Actinomycetes; order Kitasatosporales; family Streptomycetaceae; genus Streptomyces; species Streptomyces sp. NPDC044061. The sequence continues at coordinate 4,383 of NZ_JBWKFL010000097.1, forward strand.
ATGATCGGCCGTCCAGTGGTAGTCCTCGACGCTGGACTCGGGCCGCTGTCCTTGGGTTCCCGGGCGCAAGCATTGCTCAGTCCTAGTGAACTGGCTGCACGCATCGCCGACATGCCGGCGGACAAGCAGCAGCAGCTCCGCGCGGAATTCGAGGCGGACGCGATAGTGACACTTCCCCTGACTGAATCACTTGGCCTTCCGACTGTACTGGCCGTGACAGCCAGAGCTCATGACCGGTCATTGGGGTACGTACTTGCCATCGGGGAGGGCCGCAAAGCCAACGGACTTGCCGTGGAACGGCGCGCACTCCAGCACGCAGGCGCCGCCGTTGCTATTGAGCTCCTGCGCCGCCAGGCGGTGGCCGAAGCAGAGGCACGCGTACATGGCGACTTTCTCTGGGAACTCGGCAGCGGTCAGCTCACCACCCAGGAAGTCGCAGCCAAGGCCACCCTGCTTGGATACTCACTCAACCAGCGGTACCGGCTCATCCTCGGGCAGAGCGAACACCAGGAGCACACCAGCCTGCTGAGCCACGTCGTTGATCAAGTACGACGCCGGGGAGGTGGTGAAGACGTCCACGCAACGCACCGAGGACAAGAAATTATGATCCTTGTGCCCGACGATGCAGCGCCCATACTGACCCCCATCAATCTGATCCAGCGTCTAATTGCAGAACTACCTAAGCAGGCTCTCACATGGGGCGTCACCGATCGTCCCGTGACCTTGCGCACCCTGTCAGACGGGCTGTTGCACGCCCGGCGTGCCGCCGAGATCGGACGCGCTTTGCATGGCCCCGGCGCTGTCAGCGATGCTCACACACTAGAGCCATTCTTCATTTTGGCGAGCTTGGCACGCGACTCTGAGGCATCACGCATGGCTACAGCGGCGCTTGACCCGCTAGTCCAGTACGACGCGAACTGTTCAAGTCAGCTTATGCGCACCTTGGAGATTTACATCGACGAGCTTGGCAACACCAGCTCGGCAGCCCGTCGATTGTTCCTGAACCGGCACTCATTGATCTATCGACTCCGAAAAATAGAAGAACTGACCGGCCGTAACCTCGACCGCGCCGAAGACCGACTGATTCTCGACCTCAGCCTCCGGCTTCGCCGGCTGATCGGAGACTCTCCACTCTGAGTGTCGGTGTCGCCGTATGCTACAGACCATTTCATTTGGGGAGTATGCGGTAGCAGATGAGTGTGGCAGCGATCGCGGTGCAGGCCATGAAGTGTTCGGCTTTGCGTTCGTAGCGACGGTGTAGTCGTCGGCATCCGTCGAGCCAGGCGATGGTGCGTTCTACGACCCACCGGTGCCGGCCGAGGCGTTGGGAGTTCTCGACTCCGCGGCGGGCGATGCGTGGTGTGATCCCTCGCATCTGTAACCATCATCGCAGGTGGGGGTAGTCGTATCTCCTGTCTCCGTGGAGTCTCGCCGGACGGCGTCGGCGTGGGCCGCGGCGTGAACGGATGGGCGGTATGCCTCGGACGAGTGGCTGGAAGGCCTGGCTGTCGTGTACGTTGCCGCCGGAGACGCCGATGGAAAGAGGCAGGCCGTTGCGGTCGACGATGAGGTGGATTTTCGATCCACTCTTGCCACGGTCAGTCGGATTCGGTCCCGTCAGCGGCCCCCTTTGACCGCGCGGACGCTGACGGAGTCGATGGCGCACCGCGACCAGTCGAGCTCTCCCTGACCGCCGAGTTCGTCGAGCACCAGGCGGTGCAGTTTGGCCCACACACGAGCCTGGGACCACTCAGTGAACCGCCGGAACGCGCTGACGCCCGATGGCCCGAATCCAGGCGGCAACGGGTTCCATGTACAGCCTGACGTGGCCACGAACACGATCGCGGCCAGAACCTCCCGGTCACCGTGCGACCGACGACGACCGCCGCCCTGCGGTCGTTGTGGCGCCGGAGCACCTGCGCCGGCTGCGACTGGCCGACCCTCTCAAAGAGCTCCCACACACCGTCCGGCGCCAACCGCTCGACAAGCTCGCTCGCCATACAGCCAGCACCCCGCAAGATCACACCAAATGAAATGGCCTGAAACTGTACTAGTAGACTGTCGCGGCTAAGTGTGGTTCTGTTTGGTGGAGTTGACGGTCGGGCACTCTTCCGTCGTCGCTTCACTTCGGCTGGGCGGGGGTGCGGTGTCGCCACGGAAGAAGTATCCGGTTGCCTTGAGTGCTGAGGATCGTCGGGCGTTGGTGCGGGTGACCACGACGGGAGTCCGTAGCGCGTCGATGATCAGGCGGGCGCGGGTGCTGCTCGCGCTGGACACCTCGGTCGGCGAGGTCGATCCGCGGGCGGTGATCGCGGACCGGGTCGGGGTCTCGTGCGACTCGGTCCGCCTGATCTCGAAGCGGTACGCGGAGACCGGCGGCGATGTGTGGGCCACGGTCGGCCGGAAGGAACGCGCACTCCCTCCGGTGCCCTCCGCGGTGACCGGCGAGGTCGAGGCGAGGCTGATCGCGCTGGCATGCTCGACGCCACCCAAGGGACACGCCCGCTGGTCGCTGCGCCTGCTCGAGAAGCACGTCGCGCTGGTCGAGGACATCCCGGATCTGGACCACTCCACGATCGGCCGGGTGTTAAAAAAACGGAACTGCGCCCTCACCTGAAGAAGTGCTGGACCATCCCGCCCACCGCGAACGCGGCCTTCGCCGCGGCGATGGAGGACGTCCTGGCGGTCTACCGCCGCCCCTTCGACCCGGCACGCCCCGTGGTGTGCATGGACGAGAAGCCCTACCAGCTACTCGGCCACGTCCGCGAACCGCTCCCCCCGCGGCCCGGCCGTGACCGCCGCGAGGACAACGAGTACGTCCGCTCGGGGACCTGCTCGATCTTCTGCTGGGTCGAGCCGCTGCGCGGATGGCGACGCGTGGACGCCCAGCCCCGCCGGACCAGGATCGACTGGGCGCACCAGGTCGAACACCTGCTGACCGTGGACCACCCCGACGCCGCCACGGTCGTGCTGGTCATGGACAACCTCAACACCCACACCATCGCCTCGCTCTACGAGGCGTTCGACCCGGGGAAGGCCTTCACGCCGGCCCAGCGCCTGGAGATCCACCACACCCCCAAGCACGGGTCCTGGCTCAACATCGCCGAGATCGAGCTCTCCGCGCTCACCCGCCAGTGCCTGGACCGCCGCATCGACGACCTCGCCGTACTCAACGCCGAACTTGCCGCCTGGCAGCAGCAGACCAACAACGACCAGCGCCAAGTCAACTGGCACTTCACCACCGACGACACACGCGTGAAACTGCGCCACCTCTACCCAACCACACGGCAAAATTAAGCCGCGACAATCTACTAGCGGTGGTTTGTTGACGGCGGGTTCGTGCGGGAGTACGCCGTGAGGTGAAGGCGTCAACTACCGCCGGGAGGGCCTGAGATGACGAAACGGCTGCCGTGTCCGCCCGCGCCGGGTCCACTGGAAGGGTACGCAGTCCGGTTTGATGATCTCTTCGGGACGTTGGCCCAGCGGCGTGGGTTTCGCGAGTACCTGGCCGGGCTCCTGCTGCCCCGGGACCGCAACAAGACGCTGACCTGCCTGGCCGATGCCGAACCGGTGGCCGGCGCCCAGCATGCGGCAGTGCAGCGGCTGCAGTTCTTCCTGTCCGAGTCGACCTGGAGCCAGGAAGAGGTCAATACCCGCCGCCTGGAATTACTGCTGACTGACCCGGCCACCGCCCCGCACCCGGGCGGGGTCCTGGTCATCGATGATTCCGGCGACCGCAAGGACGGGACCGCGACCGCCCACGTGGGCAAGCAGTACCTCGGCTCGGTCGGGAAGATCGACCGTGGCGTGGTCACCGTGACCACCTGCTGGGCGGACGAACGCGTCTATTACCCGGCCCACGCCTGCCCCTATACCCCCGCCCATCACTTCCCTCGCGGCAAAAGCGACCCAGGCTTTCGCACCAAACTGCAGATCGCGGCCGATCTGGCCGCCCAGGCCAAGGCGGCCGGGCTGGTTTTCCGCGCGGTGGCCGCTGACTGCGCCTACAGCGACCAGGACAGCTTCCGCGCCAGCCTGCACGACGCCGGCCTGCCCTTCGTGATGGCTCTCAAGCCCCGGCACGGCACCTGGTCCTACGGCCCCGACACCCACACGCCCGTCGACGCCGCCCGTCTCCTGACCTGGCAGGACCCAGATCATCCCGGAGACTGGTCGCGCATCGAGCGCACGTTCCGCGACGGGCACACCGCCACCTGGTGGGCCGCCGAGGCCCAGCTGGGCTGGTGGGGCCCGGACGGCAACGTCCGCCTGGTGGTGGCCACCGCCGACCCGGCCACCCTGCCGGTCAAGGCGACCTGGTACCTGGCCACCGACCTGCCCCGCCCCAGCTCCCCACGCGCCGCCGAATCGCCCTACCCACCCGCTGCCCTCGCCGAGGTCGTGCGGATCTACGGGCTGCGGCACTGGGTCGAGCAGAGCTACAAACAGGTCAAGGACGAACTTGGCTGGGCAGACTTCCAGGTCCGCTCCGATGCCGCGATCCGCCGCCACCAGACTCTCGTGAACTGCGCGTTCAGCTTCTGCTGGAACACCTGGTTCGCTCCCGACCCGCCCCCGCCTGCCCTGGACGACCCACCACCCGGTCCCAACACACCGTCAGGACCGGCAGAGAGGGGGAGAATCCGGGTCCCAACAGCCCCGACCGACCTGCTGGCCCCAGGCACTGCGAGCCGTCCGTGGCTGGCTGACGCCCTGGGTCACGCTGCAACGCTACTGGCGGGCATGGTCCACGAAACCCCCGCCCACAGCACTACAGGAACTGATCAACGCCGTCGGCAGCGGCAGACCCCTAAACCCCTACATCCCGACCTAACAAACCACCGCTAGTGCTGGATTCCTCAAAGGAAGTACACATAGCGGCGGCGTAAGCGCCTGGTGGGTGGTGCGGGTCTGCCCCAGATCCATGGTCGGGCGCGGGAGTTGAGCTGGTCGGTGGCGACGTCGGTGGCGTGGGTGATGTGGCCTGGGTCGCCGAAGGAGCGTCCGGCCAGGGCGGTCTTGCGGAAGATGCGCCACCAGCCTTCTTGGAGGTTGAGCCAGCAGGCGCCGACAGGGATGAAGACGTGCTTGATGCGTGAGTGGTCCTCGAGCCAGGTGCGGGTGGACACGCTGTTGTGCGAGGACAGGTTGTCCGTGATCACGTAGATGTCCCCGGCGGGGTTGGCTTCCTCGACCAACTGGAGAAACCGCTGGTAGAAGGCGCTGTTGCGGGACGTGGCGGTCATCGTGATCGCTTGACCGTCGCGGACGCGTAAGGCGCCGTAGACCCAGGTTTTCTCCGGCCCGCGGGAGTAGTCGATCTCGTTCTTGATGCGGTGCCCGTCCGGCGACCAGCCCGGTGCCGGTGGGAAAGCACGAGGGATCACCGGGCCGAGTTCGTCGGCGCAGACCACCGTCGCGCCGGCGGGCGGGCTGGTGTAGAGCTCGACGATCCGCGTCCTTTTCCCTCGAAGTCCGGATCCTTCGAGCGCGTCCAGGATCGCGTGCGCCGCCAGCGGACCCCTTCCGCGAGCAGAATCCGGCGCACCTGGGAGCGGCTGACCTCGATGCCCAGGTCCCGGGCCGCGGCGACCAGCGTGTCCAAGGTCCACTCCGAGGGCCCTGACTCGTCCGCGGCCCACATCTCGTTCGACGGCTGCACTTCGAGTCGGCCGGGCGGGGTCTGCTTGACCAGGCCCACGATCCTCGAGCGTTCGGCCTCGGTGATCCTTCGCTTGCGGCCCTGCCCGCCCAGATCCTCCAGGCCCTCCAGCCCCGAGCGGTTGAAGCGATGCAGCCAGCGGCGCACCGTCTTCTGACTGCACCTCAGCTCGCCGGCGATCTGCCGGACCAGCCACCCGTCCCAGCTCAGCTCCACCATCCGGCACCGCTCCACTACATCCTTCGGCGCCTTTCTGGCCGACGCCAGACGGTGGACCACCGCTTGCTCGCCCTCGTCACGGTCCGGCCGTGCCCTCAGCACCATGTCCCAGCACCCGCCCCCGAGTACCGCAACCGCCCCGCTACCAGCAGCTATACCCACCGAAAGCGGAATCCAGCACTAGTCATCTGCACGATGGTGGGTTGCTGCCCGAATCTCGGGAGTTGTGGGCAGATCCGGACGGAGGCCGCCGAACGGTACAGCGCCGGATCCTGCAACGCTAAGGGCGCGCAGAAAATCAACACGCTGATTTGATCTTCCTCGGCGTCTGGCTGCCGTACCTGTCGAGGTGGGTAGCGATGTCCGTCGGAGTGCGGAATCTGGCTGTTGACGGCGGGATCGTGTGGCCAGACTTGGCCAGGAGGGGTTGTACTTCCTGGATAGCGCGGGTGAGGGTGCTCCTGTCAACGGCGAAGAGCTGGGCGAGCAGGTTGTGGGTGCCGAGTTTGCGCAGGTAGAGCACGGTGGCCAGAATCCGATCGGCGTCGGAGAGTTTGTCCTTGGGGCCCCCACCGCGCGTCCGGCGGCGTTCGCCGCCCCGTCGCTCGTGGCGGAGCTGCTCTCGCTGTTCGGCCAGCGCGGGGATCAAATCGTTGAGCACGGTGTCCATTTCATGGATGCTCATGCCGGTCAGCTCCGGGTCCCGGAGCGTGGAGCCGTCGAGGTGGGCCGGTCCAACAGCCGGCCGTGCGGTGGGCGCGACGGTTTCGGGTTCCGTCCTCGGGCCTGGAGCGGGCGGGATTTCGGCGGGATGGAGCGTGTAATTCCAGTCTCCGTGGAAGCGGTGCCTGCTCATCGCCAGGGCGTCGATCTCGGCGTCGGTGACCTTGATGCCAGTGTCGTAGGTGTTGGTGTCGAGTTCGGCCTCGACCCGGAGCCCAGTGCGGGTGCTGGTGGTCGCGATGGTATTCACGATGACGTCGTGGCTGGTCAGCGGTCTGCCGCGCCAGTTCATGGAGATGTGGGAAAACAGCCGGTGCTCCACTTGGTTCCACTTCGATGTGCCGGGGGGCATGTGGCACACCGTGATCTGTAGGCCTGTCTCGGCGGCCAGGGCTGCGAGTTCGCTCTTCCACGCGCGGGTGCGGTAGCCGTTGGAGCCGCCAGCGTCTGCGGTGATCAGCAGCCGTGCGGCGTGCGGGTAGTCGTGCCGGCCACGGGCATGCCACCAGCGGCGGATCGAGGCGACAGCGAAGGCCGCGGTGTCGTGGTCGCACCCGACGTTGACCCAGCCGGTATTCGCGGCGATGTCGTAGATCCCGTACGGTATCGCCTTGCCCGGCCCCTGCCGGTCGAGGAAGGCGTGCGTCTTGACCTTCACCGGCTCGCCTTGAGGCTGCCACTCGCGCCCGGCGTTCTTGTACTCCCCGACCAATGAGGTAGGCCGTTGGGCGAGGCGTGAGCCCGACCCAGCGGCCCCCTCCCGAACCGGACGTGCTCGCTTTCCGAGCATCACGGCTCTCCAGTGACTACTGCGTGGGTGTCGCGGTTGGCTGTCCGCTGTGGATCGCTGCGTGGCATCCGGCGCAGACCACGAGGGTCTTTCTGCGTCGTTTGGCCATGAGCTGGTCCCATGCCGGCTGCGGCTGGCCCGGCCGTTGGAGGTCGGCAAGCTTCAGGGCTCCGTCGTTCTCGCGGTTGGCCCTGGAGCTGCGGGTATGGACCCGTTATCCCAAGTCGGCGGTGGTGGGCGGTTGGTGACGGGCGACGG
>NZ_JBWKFL010000098.1:0-11463 GCF_056434305.1 Streptomyces sp. NPDC044061
TCTTGAGCACTGGCCTGGGACTACGTCACCGACATCAGCCGGCCCTCCCATCTACGTATCCACTCACTCCGAGCGGCCTCGTGCCGCACGACGATGCTCGTCTTGTCCTCGTTGAAGACCAGACCTCTGGGTTTCAACCAGGTGGTCAGTCGCGCCTGGATCTGCTCGGCCTCGATTCTGGAGTGAGCGAAGGCAAGCAGGTCGTCAGCGTATCTGATCAGCACCGGCGAGCCCGGTCTTGTTTCGCCGGCGTGTGATCCGCCGGTGAAATAGCGGACTCCGGCAGCCTCTTCCATTCCATGGAGAGCAATGTTGAGCAGGAGGGGACTGATCACACCGCCTTGAGGTGTTCCTTCCTCAGTTGCGGTGAAGCACTCCTTCTCGATGACTACCTTCAGCCATCGCGTGACCATTCCCGTCGCGGGAAAGGTTCCCAGCATCTCGATGAGGTGAACGTGATCGATGCGGTCGAATGCCGCTGCCAGATCCGCGTCCAGTACCCACTTCCGCTTCGGGGTCTTCCCGTGCGCGACCGTGAATATCGCCTGGATCGCATCTTGACATCCCCTTCCCGGTCTGAACCCATAGGACTTCGGCTCGAACCGGGCTTCCCATTCGGGTTCCAGGGCATTGACTGCCTTGGCTTGCAGGACTCTGTCGATGATGACGGGAATCCCGAGGGGACGCCGCTTTCCGTTGCTCTTCGGAATGTAAACACGTCGGGCGGGCTTGGGCTTCCACGGAGCTGAGTTGTGCTGGACCCAGGTGGCCAGCTCGGCTTTTCCTGGGTTTGTGAGCACGACTCTGCCGTCGATGCCCGCCGTCCGGCGACCAGCGTTGATCTCCGTCACCCGTCGCACGCTGACCAGCGTGTTACTGCGGCTGCGGAGCATCAGTTTCTGCAAGTTGCGGACCCTCTTCAGGTCCCCTGCCTGCGACGCCGCGAAGATTCGCTGGCGCAGACGACGTACGTTCTCCTCGGCGGCATCCCAGTCGATCGCATGCCAGTCGAGTAGTTCGTCTTCCGGTCCGTTCACCGGGCCGCTCGGCGGCACGGCGTCTAACGTGTCCTTCAGTTCCGTCGCCCTCTTCATCGTCCTCTTCGCAGGCTCACCTGACCCACGTCAGCACCCTTTCGGGCTGGGTCACCTGGACCCTGTCCGGCCAGTTATGCGGGATGGCTGCGGAGTGACCAGCTGTTGTGTCCCGGTTTCCTGTTGCCTTTCGGCCACCGGCGTTCGCTTCTTGGGTCATCCTGTTCCCGCCGGGGATTTGAGCTTTCCTTGCGGTCGGCCTACCCGTTGCGTGATGGCAACAGGACCCCTGCGGGGTTTCCACGTTCTGCATGAGCGAGATGTGAGTGGGGTGGGTGCCCTCTCTACCCCGGGACGGCGGTGTTCTCCCGACTGACTGCTTCTCTCCAGCCGGCGCCTGCCGCTTCTCAGCGGCCAGTCCTGTACCCCGCTGGAGCACTCCATCGGCGGGGGTCGAAGTTACGAGGCATAGCCAAGGGTTCATTCGCATTCACCCGTCCACTCATTCCCCTTGCCTGTAACTCCCGGATGGAACAGGAGTCCTTGGGCTTTTCCCCCGGGCTTCGCACCCTCCCGTTACCAGGAACGCACGCCGGGGCGGGGACAGTCCCTGAACACTGGCCCGGAACTACACCTTCCTCAACGGAACCTCCTCTCGGTGAGTTCACTCAGCTCAAGCAGCCTCGTGTCGCACGAAGCATTCCTCGATGGCCCTTCGGCTGCCCGCGATGCGGATCAGGTCACCAAACGTGATTGACCTCGATGCGAGACCGCAGGCCGTGAGCCTCGCGACTGCATGACGGCGCTTCCATTTCCGCAGGCAAGGCCGGTGAACATCGTGGGGGGGCGATCACCCAGCGGGTGACCACGGTGTCATGCCGGGTGGTGGCTATGACACGGAAGATTCCCGGCTGCTCTAGCTGGGAGCGCCAGCGAGTGGCCGAGTCGTCACGGGAAGACAGGCAGCCAATAGAAGCATCAGATCGCCGAGCTGGAGCAGGAACTGACACGTGGTCGGCCGTGCACTGCTGGGAAGACCAGCGGCGGGCCTGACCCCGATTAGGGAGTGGATCTCGCCGAAAACCAGTTGGCCTGCTTATCGGTGGGGTTGTGGCGGCTACTGCACCGGCACCGCTGGTCCTGGCAGTCCCCCGCCCGCTGGGCGCTGGAGCGCGACGAGCAGGGGTGGGCCTGTGGAAGAAGGATGTATGGCCCAGGTGAAATGACTGCGGCGACGCTGGCGGCATACATCGTCTTCGAGGCCGCGCTCTCGATGACGCCGCCGCGGGCTCGCACCCGGGGCCGACGTGGGCACACGCCTGGCGCCGGTGGTCGATCGCGGCGATGTGCCGTCTGTGAAGGGCGAGGTGGACGGCAACGCAGAGCGCCGCCGGTTCCGCGCCCGCGTGCAACATGTCATCGGCCGCATGAGAAGTACAACATGCCTCACAGGCCCCGACCTGCCCGATCACTGCCCTGTGTAACATCCTGAAAGTGACGATAATCTCACTGGTGGGCGTATCCCGATGTTATGCGGTACCCCGATGGGGGCGGTCTGACCGTAAGCAGCGGGCTCAGCGGGATCAAGTGCGTTCATGGCGCTGAGTTATTCCTGCATGGGGTGACGCTGGCACGTCGCACTGCGATTACGGGTCTCCCGCGAGTCCTCCTATGCTCGGCATTCCCGCTGGCGGGGGGCCGGCTCGGATGGACGACGACAAGATCGGGCTGCCCCTCGCCGTCACCGTCACCGTCGCGAGCCTCTCGGACAACGCGTTAGGTATGCGCCTTTTCACCCAAGTACGCAGACCTACCGACCGTTTCCACCCTCGGAATCAATGTCGAAGTCGTCAGCAGAAACTCCAGAGTTCGCGGCTTCCACGTCGTCAAAAGACGCTGCGCAGTCGAGCCTAGGTCGGGTTGGCTTATGCTGCGCCGACGCCTGGCCCGCGATTACGAAGCCCTTACCACCATTTCCGAGACGATGTCCACATCGCTTCGATCGACAAGCTCACCAAACATATAAAGGACGAGCCCGCGCCGTTCTGGCGAGTAACCTGCTGGACAGAAATGGAAATCTGCCGGGTTGAACACCTTTAAGAGCTGCACCTCTTCTGCACCACCACCCGCCCCGTCAGTCAGATCCAAAGCGGCTCTTCGCAATTCTGCCCCTGTCATCCACACACTTCGGCTTTTCTCGGGCGTTTATCTATGAGTGGCCGCTCGAAGCGAGGTCAGCAATAGCGACGCGGAGAATCTCCAGACCCCGATGGAGCTCGGAGTCTTCGATAGTGAGGGCGGTAAGGAACCTGAGGACCTCGCCGTGTGGGCCCGATGTCACGATAGCCATCTGCCGCTCGAAAGCGCGCCGGGCGATGCGACTAGCCCAGGTACGATCATTGGAGGCGACAAGTCCGCGCATCAGCCCACGGCCTCGGAGGGCGAGCTGGTACCTGGGAAAGTCTGCCACGAGCTGGTCTAGGCCGACTGCAAGAATGTCGGCTTTGCGCGCAATCTCCTGCTGGAACGAGTCGTCGGTCCAGTAATGCTCGATCGCTGCCTTGGCGGTGACGAACGCCAAGTTGTTTCCCCGGAAGGTGCCGGTGTGCGCGGCAGGCTCCCACACGTCGAGTTCGGGCTTGAGTAGTACGAGGGCCATCGGCAACCCATAGCCCGAGATCGATTTCGACACAGTGACGATGTCGGGCACGATGCCAGCTGCTTCAAAAGAGAAAAAGGTGCCCGTACGGCCGACCCCCGCCTGAATCTCGTCCATGATGAGTAGAATGCCCTGGCATTCGGTGATTTCACGCAAGCGCCTGAGCCACTGCAGACTGGCTGCGTTAATCCCGCCCTCGCCTTGAACGGCCTCGACGATGACCGCAGCCGGAGCGTCGACGCCACTGGAAGGATCCTTGAGGAGCTTTTCGAGAAGGTCGAGAGTGTCGACTTCCTCCCCCAAATACCCGTCGTAGGGAAGGCGAGTCACGTGGGCCAGCGGGATGCCAGCTGCGCCGCGCGTCTTCTTACTTCCAGTGGCGGCGAGAGACCCAACGCTCGCGCCATGGTATGCATTAGTGAAGGCCACAACGTTTGCTCGACCTTTGACCTGACGGGCGAGCTTTAGTGCGGCCTCGACAGCGTTCGCACCGGTCGGCCCGGTGAACTGCAACTTATAGTCGAGCCCGCGCGGCTTGAGAATGTGCTGCTCGAACGACTCCATGAACTCGCGCTTCGCGGTGGTTGCGAGATCGAGGCCGTGTGTAATCCCGTTGCGGTTGATGTAATCGACGAGTGCTCGCTTAAAGATCGGGTTGTTATGTCCGTAGTTAAGGGCGCCAGCACCGGCGAAGAAGTCAAGGTATTCGGTGCCGTCTACAGTGACAAGCGTGGTACCGAAAGCCGTGCTCAGTTCGACCGGGAATGAGCGGATAAACCCACGAACTTCGGACTCGAGGCGGTCGAAAATCTGCAAAGTCGTCATGAAGTTCTCCTGTCAGACCGTGGCTCAGAAGACGCACGGTGTTTCCAGTAGCAATATCGACGGCGCGGCCGCTTAGAGTAGCGATGGGGCATGGCCACCCGTGTCAACCACCATCCTGACCACTCCGTATTCCTTCCGCCACCCACAATCTGTCCAGCATCGGACGCCAGGGGCAATGCCAGTTTGTCCGATGACACCGAGCTTCTTCAGCGGTGACTCTCCAGGGTGTGGACGGCTCTGGTCATTGACGTCAGGCAGTTGGGGCTGCAGCGGAGGCGGCAGAAGATCCGCCAGGACTTGAGCCGGGCGAAGGCCCGTTCGACTGGGCTGCGGAGTCGGAATGCGCGCGGTTGACGTTCTTCTGGTGCACGGTCAGTTCGCGGCTCCTTCGTAGGCTTGTGTCGGCCAGGACGGACATCTTCAGACGTTTACACACTGTGATGATGCGGTGGGTGCGTGCGGCGGAAATGTCCATGGTGCGGCCGACAAGTCGGGCGAGTACCAGACAGTTCGCCGATCAGCCCCGATGAACGCCCGGAGGTTCACACCTTGCCATCGGACTTTGCCGGAGTAGTGGCGTTACCCGTTGGCGACCCGGTCCCACTCGGCGATGGTGCCGTCCACCAGGACCTGCTCTGGCTTGGCCCGTCATAAGGGCGCGGGTGGGAGAGGGGGCACTGTCCGCGAGCAGCGTGGTCACGCTGTGTACATAGGCATGGGCGGTGGCTTCGCTAGTCCGGAAGCCTGCGGCGGTCTTGGCGAGCCTGGTGTGCTCACGCAGGTACACCAGGGCCGCCATGGCCCGGTGGGAGGGACGGATCTTGCACCGCCAGCCACCCTCGCGGGTGACGATCAGCATCGTGACCCACTCAACGAGGGCATGCGGGAGGTCCAGTGCGCAAGGATAAGTAGCCAACAGGCTCCCTTCTTGGGTGGTCGAGACATCAGATATCTCGACCAACAGGCGGGCCATGCGCGTTTCGGCCCTGCGGCCACCACGCGATCGGTGGCCAAGCTGAAGAAGCTCACTGTGCCGTCCCAATTTGACTGATCGACTGGCGGTTTGATGTACGGATGGTGTCGCGGTGTGACACCGCCAGCCCGCAGTTGAGGTAGACGCCGTCACCGAGCAGGGTCACCCGGTGCTGAGCGAGCTGCGGCGGAGGTTCGCGGCCGCGTGCTGGCAACGAGCGGGCTGCCCCGACCAGTCGCGTATCCGCATCCACAAAGACCCTCAACTGTCCTCCGTCGCGTACACAACATCCGAATGGCGGATCGTTGAGCGGTACAGGACAGACTGCCCGTACGCTGCCATGCCATGAGTGAGATGCAGACGAAGATCGCGGTGGTGACCGGAGCCAGCTCCGGCATTGGCCGCGCGGTGGCAGTGGAACTCATGTGCTCCGGCTGGTCGGTGGTGCTCGCTGGTCGTCGGCGAGAAACCCTCGAGGAGACGGCGTTGTCCGCCGCGCGCGAGGCTAGCGGATCCGCACTAGGAAGGAAGGGACAAGCCCTCGCAGACCCACAGGCAGCAAGGGGTGACACCTTGTGCGTGCGCACCGACGTGTCACGTCCGGAGGACGTGGCGGCTCTTTTCGCCGCAGTGCGCGACCGCTTCGGCCGACTTGACCTGCTGTTTAACAACGCCGGCACGTTCGGTCCCGGCGGCGTGCAGGTCGAAGACCTGCCATACGAGGCCTGGCGGCACGTGGTCGACACCAACCTAAACGGGGCCTTCCTGTGTGCACAGGCCGCCTTCCGGCAGATGAAGGAGCAGGACCCACACGGGGGTCGGATCATCAACAACGGTTCCATCTCGGCCCACGTCCCCCGCCCGCTGTCGGTGGCCTACACAGCCACGAAGCACGCGTTGACCGGCATGACTAAGTCGCTCTCCCTGGACGGCCGCCCTTATCGGATCGCGGTCGGCCAAATCGACATCGGCAACGCCGCCACGGATATGACCGAGCGGATGCAGCAGGGGATCTTGCAGGCGAACGGCCAGCTAGCGGTCGAGCCGGTGATGGACGTGGCGGACGTGGCGCGTACCGTGCGGCACATGGCAGAACTTCCCCTGGATGCCAATGTGCAGTTCGCCACCGTCCTGGCAACGACGATGCCCTACGTCGGGCGCGGCTGAGCGCCCAAGCCAGAAGCTTTCGAAGATGTTGCCTCGGCCTTGACCCCGAATCCTGGACACGGGCTATGCGGCTTGCGCCAGGGTAGTTGATGTTGTCTCGGACGCTGTTTCATAGGCGATCGGGCTGCGGTGTCCGAGGCTGGAGTGACGGCGTCGGGTGTTGTAGCGGTTGAGCCAGCGGAACGCGTCAAGGCGGGCCTCGCGTTCGCTGGACCAGGTCTTGCGGCCCTGAAGCGTCTCGCGTTTGAACGTCGCGTTGAAGGACTCGGCAAGCGCGTTGTCCGCGCTACTCGCGGTGCACGGCCCGTATCCGGGCGGCGAGGCGGGTATCGGCCGCCTGCCGGGCGGCCCGGTCCGCGGCCGTCCGACGCCAGTAGTAGAAGCTGGAGCGGGCGATGCCGAGGATGGTGCACAGCCGCTTCACGCCGTAGCGGCGGTGGTGGTCGGCAACGAACTGGAAGCGGTTCACCAGCGCGTCTCCCCGGCGAAATACTTCGCCGCCTTGCGCAGGATCTCGCGCTCCTCCTCCAGCTCGCGGACCTTCTTGCGCAGAGCGGCGTTCTCCTCCTCCAACGGCGTCGGCGGCTCGGCGGGCGCCTCCGCCCGGCGCCCCCGGGGCCGGCTCGCTCCGGCCGCCCGGACCCAGTTCCGCAGGGTTTCCGGATTGATCCCCAGATCCGCAGCGACCTGCCGGATCGTCGCCTCGGGCCGCGACTGGTACAACGCGACCGCATCCGCCTTGAACTCCGGCGGATAGTTCTTCATGACCACGAGATGTCCGTTCTCAGATCCTCAGGATCCAGTGTCTCGTGTGTCCAGGATCAAGGGTCAAGGCCCCCTTATCCATCATGGTGAGTCGGTTCCCACAGGGGCTCGGCTGGGTAAACCTCAGGCATAAAGGCACGGCAAGCCTGGCTGGCTCAGGATTACTGAAGTCCTCCCGAGCGAGGCCCTGTGCTGCACTCATTCCATCTGGATGGCCTACGAGTGCAACTCGCTGGCGTCGTCGTGTGATGTTTCGCGCTTCAGTTCGGAAAGCCGTGTACGAACTCCTCAGCTCTGACCGTCTCGCCACATTCGCGGGGGTGACCCCGGCGCCGCGCGACTCGGCAAGAGCGCCCGCCCCGCCGAGCCGTGCGGTCTGCATGACCGCCGCCCGCAACCACAAGATCGTCGCCATGTGTGAATGGTGCGGCTCCCAGGCCGGCCGACAAGCCTTACGCAGGCGCAGACGGAACCTTCAGCTCCCCGTAACGCCATCTCTGACGAGCCCGCGATGGCCGCTACGGAGATGGGGCCGTCGCCAGACTCCCGAGCGTGGCCAATCCGAACCCGCACGCTGGCATGGGAGGACCTGGCTACGATTGCTAAGCAGTTGCTCTGTGGCGGACTGAGTGCAGCTGGGTACGGCCCCGGATGGTCTGCGACTACTGTGGCCTTAATTGTGTTCCGTTTCCTGTTGCCGTAGACGAATACACGGCGTCTGCCTCGGCCAGCGACAGGTCGGCCGGCCTGAACCTCGGTGGCGTCCGAGCGCAGCTCAATGTCCTTGGCTGGGCGAACCCGTCCGCAGGCGCCAAGGGCGCAGACCGGTCCAGCCGGGCACCACCGCAATTGTGCTGGGCGAGGAGGGTGCGATCTCGCCGACAGCTCGGGTGATGGGCCGCTGATCTCATCACGGTACAGCTGCGGAACAGTCACATGATCAGCCTGATAAGTCCTGAGTGTGTAGAAATAGGTTATGCATGGGTTTATGGGTCAGACCTGGCGTAGGTTGCCTCACTCGGCGGGACGGGATGCTTTGGGTCGGTCTCCTCATCATCAACATCACCACAGCCCACCTCCTGAAGGGGGGTGGCAGCTGTTGCGGCGCCTGCGTTCCCTGCTGAGCGTGCGCAGCCTCGCTGGACAGATGTTCCTTCTCGTGCTGGCGGTGGTGGTGTCGCTCGTCGCCGTCGCGGTCGTGGTTCTTGTGGTGCAGGCTCGGCGCGAAAGCATGTCCGATGCCCAGCGCCGCACGCTTGCCGCCGCTCAAATGTTCGCAAACTCTCCGGGAATCGTGGGGGCTCTGGACAGCGGCGACCCGACGGCGGCTCTACAGCCGCGCGTCGAGGCGAATCGGAAAGCTGCGGATGTTGATGCCATCATCGTGTATGGGCTAGATGGAACCGTCCTCGCCCACAGCGACCGGCGTGAGGTCGGGAAACACGTCATCGGCCCTTATCAGGAGGCGGCGGCTGGCAGGGCCTTTACGAGGACTTTTCGAGGGTCCCTGGGTCTGTCTGTGATCTCGGCCGTCCCCGTGAAGGACGCCGACGGCACGGTCGTCGGCATCGTCTCCGCCCCGGTCAGGGTTCGGAAGGTGCAGGATGTGGTGAGCCGGCAATTGCCGGTGTTGTTCGGGAGTGCTGCTGGGGCTCTTGTTCTTGCTGCGGGCGGAGTGGGCCTGGTGAGTGGTCGGTTGGGGCGGCAGACACATGGGTTGGGCCCCCTCGAGATGACGCGGATGTACGAACATCACGACACGGTTCTGCATGCCGTGCGGGAGGGGGTGTTGATCATTGGGGGTGACGGCCGTCTGGTGCTGGCGAATGATGAAGCACGGCGGCTGCTGGATCTGCCGGCGGATGCGGAGGGGCACCATGTCACCTCTCTGGGACTTGAGGAGGGTCTTGTCGGGTTGCTGGCCTCGGATCGGACGGCTACCGACGAGGTGTACCTGGCGGCTGACCGTCTTCTCGCGGTGAACAGGCGGCCCACCGTCCCGTATGGGCCTATCAGCGGCGTGGTGACGCTAAGGGACACCACCGAGCTGCGGGAGCTCTCCGGCCGGGCCGAGAGGGCGCGCGAGCGGTTGAATCTTCTCTATGACGCCGGGGCGCGTATCGGGACCACGTTGGATGTGACAGGTACCGCCGAGGAACTGGCGCAGGTCGCGGTCCCCCGGTTCGCCGACGTCGTCACCGTGGAGTTGCTGGACCCGGTCCTGAGCGGTGAGGATCCGCCGCGGGCGAGCACCGAGATGCGTCGGGTCGCCGTCGCAGGTGCAGAAGAGGGCCGTGTTCTCTATCCGGTCGGCGAGCTGATCCGGATCATCCCCGCCCACCCCGTCTCCGCGGGGATGGCCGATGGGCGATCGGTTCTGGTCAAGAACCTGGGTGCGGCTGGCGGCTGGGGAGCGCAGGATCCCGAACGAGCGAGGCGGGTCCTCGACCATGGCATCCACTCCCTGCTTGCCGTTCCGCTGCGGGCCCGGGGGGTGGTGCTGGGGTTGGTGGAGTTCTGGCGTGCGGGGGCCTCGCCGCCGTTCGAACAGGAGGATGTGTCCTTTGCCGAGGAGCTGGCCGCCCGGGCTGCGGTGAGCATTGACAACGCCCGGCGCTACACCCGCGAGCACGCCGTGGCCGTCACGCTGCAGCGCAGCCTGCTGCCCCGTGCACTGCCCGAGCAAACGGCCCTTGAGGTGGCCTACCGCTACTTGCCTGCCACGGCAGGGGTGGGCGGAGACTGGTTCGATGTCATCCCGCTGCCTGGCACCCGGGTCGCCCTCGTGGTCGGCGACGTCGTCGGTCACGGCCTGCACGCCGCGGCCACCATGGGCCGGCTGCGCACCGCCGTGCACAACTTCTCCGCCCTGGACCTATCCCCCGACGAATTGCTGGCCCATCTGGACGAACTAGTGACCCACTCCGACGATGCCGCCGAAGAGGACGGTCTGGGGATCACGGGGGCCACCTGCCTGTACGCCATCTACGATCCCATCTCCGGGCGGGTGACCGCCGCCACCGCGGGCCACCTGGGGCCGGCGGTAGTCCACCCTGATGGGAGCGTGGCCTTCCCCGAACTGCCCATCTCCCCACCACTGGGCCTGGGTGCCGGACAACCCTTTGAGAACGCCGAGCTCACTGTGCCCGAGAACTCCCGTCTGGTCCTCTACACCGACGGCCTGATCGAGAACCGCTACCGCGATCTGGACACCGGTCTGCAGGCGCTTCGCGGCGCTCTGGCCGGACCGGACCGCACCCCCGAGGCCACCTGCGCAGAAGTGATCGAAGCGCTGCTGCCTGCCCAGCCCAGCGACGACACCGCTCTGCTCGTGGCCCGCACCCACCGACTGGGCCCTACGCAGGTCGCCGAGTGGAACGTGCCCCCCGACCCAGCGGCCGTGGCCCCCGTCCGCACTGCCTGCGCCAGCCGGCTGGCGGACTGGGGCCTGCAGGAGACCGCCTTCACCACCGAGCTCATCCTCAGCGAACTGATCACCAACGCCATCCGCTACGGCACCGAACCCATCACCGTCCGGCTGATCTGCGACCGCACCCTGATCTGCGAGATCTCCGACGGTAGCAGCACCTCACCCCGCCTGCGCCGAGCGAAGATGACCGACGAGGGCGGCCGCGGACTGTTCCTGGTCGCCCAATTCGCCCACCGCTGGGGCACCCGCTACACACCCACCGGCAAAATCATCTGGACCGAGCAAGCCCTCGACGGCAGCGCCACCCCGACCGGGGAAGGCCTCGGCGACATCATCCTCGACACCTGGGACGACACAGCGCCGTGAGGACAATGAGCGCAGCAAAAGTCGCCATGCAAGCGCCTCAACCGAGAGGGTCGACCACCGCCTATCTGCTGGCTGCCTCCCCCTGCTGGGTCGAGAAGCTCGCCGAGTCGTTCGAGGTGACCCAGGTGTCGAATCCTTTGACTTAGAGCTGTCCCGTAGCTGCTGGTCACGGGTGAGATGATCTTGATGTGGCTGGTGTGATCACGGCGTCAGAGCCGTCCTGGATAGCCCCGTTCACCGGGCT
>NZ_JBWKFL010000099.1:0-10921 GCF_056434305.1 Streptomyces sp. NPDC044061
CGAACACCATGCCTGGCCCCAACCGACCCGCACCGGCGTGCAAGCCATCCTCATCACAAGACCTCAACTCGCGGGCCCGTAATGCAACGGCATTGACCCTAGGGCGTGTACCGAAAGCGGGTCTTTCGCGTGCGATGATCTTGGTTCGTGACGCGTGGAGATCTGACAGACGAGCAATGGGCAGTACCGGAGCCGCTGTTACCGAGGGGAAAGAAGCCGGGACGGCCGCCGATATGGACCAGACGGCAACTGATTGACGGCATACGGTTCCGGGTCCGCAGCGGTGTCCCATGGCGGGACATGCCCGCGCAGTACGGGCCGTGGGGCCGGGTGTACGACATGTTCCGGCGCTGGCAGCGGGACGGCATCTGGCATCGGTTCTTCACCGAATTGCAGGCGGGGGCCGATGCCAAAGACCTGATTACCTGGGACCTCAACGTCGACTCCACGGTTGTGCGGGCCCGCCAGCATGCTGCCGGGGCACGGAAAAGGGGGACTTGCAGAAGGAGCCGCCCGGCGGCGTCGCCATGGAACCGGCCGACCACGGGCTCGGCCGCTCACCCGGCGGCCTGACCACCAAGCTGCACTTGGCCGTGGAGCAGGGACAAAAGCCCATGTCGGTCGTCGTCACGACCGGGCAGCGGGGTGACTCCCCGCAGTTCGAGGTGGTCCTGGGCCGCGTCCGGGTTCCCCGCCTCGGTCCCCGCAGGCCCCGCACCCGGCCGAGAAGGGTCCGCGCGGACAGAGCGTATGCTTCCCGCGCGAACCGCGCCTACCTGCGACGTCGTGGCATCCGCTGCACCATCCCGGACAAGGCCGACCAGGACCGCAACCGCAAGAAACGTGGCTCGCTTGGCGGTCGGCCGCCGAAGCTCGACCCGATTGACTACCGCGAGCGGACGCGGTCGAGTGCGGTATTAACCGCCTCAAAAGACACCGGGCATTAGCCACGCGGTATGACAAGTTGGCGGTCCGCTACGAGGCGACCGTCCTCGTCGCGGCCATCAACGAGCGGCTGTGACCAGCACGTTCGATCCACGCCCTAGTTGGGGGGTGACTCGTCGGCGAGCTGGTTGCTGCGGTCGATCTCCGGCATGTGCGTCTCGGCCCAGACCCGCAGGGCGGAGAGCGGTCCTTCGAGGGACAGGCCGAGCCCGGTGAGC
Organism: Streptomyces sp. NPDC044061; assembly: GCF_056434305.1. Classification (NCBI taxonomy): domain Bacteria; kingdom Bacillati; phylum Actinomycetota; class Actinomycetes; order Kitasatosporales; family Streptomycetaceae; genus Streptomyces; species Streptomyces sp. NPDC044061. Next base: position 1,164 of record NZ_JBWKFL010000099.1, read on the forward strand.
TGGTAGTGGACGGCGGGCGGCACGGTGTGTTCCACGCGGCGCGCGACCAGGCCATCGCGGACCAGGCTCTGCAGGGTGACGGACAGCATCTTCTGTGAGATGCCCGGGATACGGCGCCGCAGTTCCGCGAAACGGAGCTCGCCGGGAGCCTGCTCGGCCAGCACCTTGACCGCCATCGACGTCCACTTGGTGCCGATACGGTCGAGCAGCTGGCGGGTCGGGCAGCGCGGATCCAGCAGATCACCGCGCTCACCGGGCCGCCGGCTGGGTTCGCCGGGCCTCGATGTGGTCACCCGGGGCTCACCACCTGAAGGAAAAGTGCCGTCTTGGACGGACCAGGCTAGTTCCCTATCGTGACCTAGTCACCATCACCCACCACATACCCGGAGCCCCTCCATGCCCGAGCTGCGACGCGTCCTCGCCAACGGTGTCGAACTGAACGTCGCCCTCACCGGATCGGGCCCGGCCGTCCTGCTGCTGCACGGCTTCCCGCACACCTGGGAGCTGTGGACGGACGTCATGGCCGATCTGTCCGGCCGCTACCGCGTCATCGCGCCGGACCTGCGCGGGTTCGGCGCGAGCAGCCGGGCCGCCTCCGGGTACGACGCGGGCACCCTGGCCGAGGACGCCGCGGCGCTTCTCACCGCGCTCGGCGTGTCCTCGGCCGCGGTGGTGGGCATCGACGCGGGCACCGCGCCGGCCTTCCTCCTCGCCCTGCGCCGCCCCGGTCTTGTCCGGCGCCTAGTCGTCATGGAGTCCGTTCTGGGCAGGCTGCCCGGCGCCGAGGACTTCCTCGCCGACGGGCCGCCGTGGTGGTTCGGCTTCCATTCCGCCGCGCCCGGCCTCGCCGAGACCGTGCTGGAGGGCCACGAGGCGGCCTACGTCGACTGGTTTCTGAGCGCCGGCACGCTCGGCGACGGGGTACGCCCCGCCCTCCGGGACGCCTTCGTCCGCGCCTACACCGGCCGCCAGGCATTGAGCTGCGCGTTCTCGTACTACCGGGCCCTGCCCGAGAGCGCGGTACAGATCGAGCAGGCGGTCGCCACTGCCCGCCTGACGGTGCCAACGATGGCGCTGGGCGCCCGGCCCGTCGGTGTCGCGCTGGAACGCCAACTCCGCCCGGTCACCGACGATCTCACCGGACACGTCATCGAAGACTGCGGCCACATCATCCCGCTGCACCGGCCGCGCGCCCTGCTCACGCTGCTGCATCCGTTCCTGGCCGGTGAGGACGCGAAAGCAGCGTGACCGGGGCGGGAGCTGACATTCGATACACGCCCTAGCAGTCGCCGTGGATGCGCCGGTATCCCCAGCCGGGGTCCTCCCGCGCCAGACGCAGGACGAGAACGCGGATGGAGCGCACTGTGCGGGGCCGGCCCAGGCCCTTGGATCGGGAATGGGCCGCGTGGTGGCGTACGACCAGATCGCGGTGCCAGCGCAGCACGTTATCGGGGCGCACCAGCAGTCGCACTCGGCGCAGCCCGCCGCGCGGGAGCCGGTGCAGCAGCGCGGCAAGGAACACCCGATCACTCGGGGCCAAGCGCACCCTGCCCTTGCCGAGTTGGCGTACCAGCACCGTGATCCGATGACGCATCGTCACGATCTCGATGTCCTTGCCTCGGTCGGTCATCGGCAGCAGGCGCAGCACGGCGAACGCGTTCGCCATGGTCAGGGAGGCCAGTCGCAGCTGCACGATCAGCCATCCTGCCGGGCGCCCATCGGTCAGCACAGCCCCGGCATAGGCAAGCGGGAACTGCAGCCCGCGACACCCGGTAAACCGGCTCCCAGCAGTCCGGATGAGATATTCGGCAAGGGCAGCGCTGATGCTCCTCGGTCTGCCGGGTCTGGCCCTCGGGTGGTCGCAGCGGCTGCCGCACTGGCCCTACGTCCAGGCCGTCCACGATGCCCTGACGGGCAGCGACATCCCGCCGGGCACCGTCAGGGGCGGGCACACCGATGGCGACGCGGAGATCGTGCATGATCCGCTGGACCTCGATCACGGCCAGCCGCGGGGCCCGGGGTGTCCGAAGGCGTGGTCCAGCCTGCGCAGCTCCAGCCCGGCCGCCTCGGCCAGGGCCTCGGCGGGGGCCAGGCCGGGGGGTCGCCGGGGTTGGCCCACGGCCTACGTACGACAGGCAGCGTGTCCGCACGGCGGGCCGCTGTGCGGACACGTCATGGACTATCGCCTGTAGCAGTAGCCCGTCTGACGGCCGTTTTGGCCGTTAGTGTAGTCGTATGCCTGGAAGGAGAAGTAGGAGCTGGTGATGGGACCGAAACGGCCGTCCACGCTCAACACGTTGCCGTTGGTCTGGTTGATCTTCGTCTGAGCGTTCTTTACCGCCTGCTCGGTGGCGGGGCCGAAGTCCGAGTCCTCCGCGATGTGCTGGCCGTAGCAGGCGTTCAAGCTCTCCTGCACGACCAGCACGGAGATGTTGTGGTTCCCCCGGACCACGACGCAGTTGTAGTTTCCTGAGTTCGGGCCCGTCGACGGCACATGGAGGTACCACCCGCCACCAATACTCACGTTGGTGAAGCTGGTGCACGCGACCTCGGCGGCAACTGTCTTGGGCGCAACTTGCGCCGACGCCGTTCCTGGGCTACCCACCACCAGCCCCGCCGGGACGGCGAGCGCCGCCACCGCCACTAACGAAGCCAGGCTCGCCCGTCGTGTTGTTCGCATTGATTCCCTCTCCTTTGCCTCATGCCCCGTTGTCGTGGGCACACCATGTGAGAGCTGCCAAAGCACTAGAAGGTTGTATTTCGCTTATATCGGTTCCTATATGATCATTTTGCGGATCCGCTTGCAGCAGCAGGGAGCGGCTGCCCGTCCGGGAAAGACGAGGTAGTCGCGGGGATGGCGCTCGTAGCGGTGGTTGAGTCGGCAGTAGCTGGCCAGCCAGGACGGAGACCGCTCGCTACACCAGCCCGACAGTTGCCTGGCTTGCCGACGGGACGCGCCCACGGATGTGCCCCTCCGGTGACCTTGATGGACAACGGCGCGGCTGCCCGGGAGACGGTAGGGGGAGCAGCGGCGGCAGCCGGGGATAAAGTACCGACCGTCAAGGCCGCGGCTATCGGCGCGGAGACCACGGCTATCCGGCGTTTGAACGAATCCATTGGAACCTTCTCTCGCGTAGTCTCCGGCATTGGCCGGTGTCCCTTCGTGGGTGGTGGCCTGAAAACCCATCGGTGCCCCGTGATCCTGGGCTTCCGGGCCCCCTTTCCTCCGGGCCCGCGTCCGTGGTTCCCCCGGCGGCAGGCTGTGGAAGGACTGTGGCATGACAGAGCTGTGAGGAAGCTGAAGGTTCCTGAAGGGTCTTCAGGTTCCCCACAGGGCAAGGCGGTCATGCTGGTGGTATGCGGATACTGGTGGTCGAGGACGACCGGCGGATGGCCGAATTGCTGCGCCGGGGTCTGGTCGGCGAGGGGTACGCGGTCGACTCCGCGCATGACGGGCTCCGTGGTCTGGAACTGGCGCTCGAGAACGACTATGACGCGCTCGTGCTGGACGTGATGCTGCCCCGGCTGAACGGTTTTCGGCTGTGCGGACGGCTTCGAGAGGCCGGCATGTGGACGCCGGTGCTGATGCTGACCGCCAAAGACGGCGAGTACGACCAGGCCGAGGGCCTGGACACCGGGGCAGACGACTACGTCACCAAACCGTTTTCCTTCATCGCACTCGCGGCACGGCTGCGTGCTCTGATCCGGCGGGGACGTCCCGAGCGGCCCACCGTCCTACGCGTCGGCGACCTGGAGATCGACCCGGGAGCCCATCGCTGCCGGCGCGGCACCACCGAGGTGGCCCTGACTGCGCGCGAGTTCGCCGTCCTGGAGTACCTCGCCCGCCGCTGCGGGGAAACGGTCTCCAAGCGCGAGGTCCTCGAGCACGTCTGGGACGACCGCTTCGACGGTGACGTCAATATCGTCGAGGTCTACATCAGCGCCCTGCGCCGAAAACTCGACACCCCCTTCCAGCGGCACACCATCCGCACCGTCCGCGGCGCCGGATACCGCCTGGACACAGCCGAAGGCGCCTACCAATGAAGCGCATTCACCGTTCGCTGTCCCCCCTGCGCCGCCTGCAGCCCACCACTGTGCGCATGCGGCTCACCCTCCTGGCCGCAGTGATCGCCGTCGTTCCGCTGGCCGCTGCCGCCGCCGGGGTGACGCTGGCGGCCCGGGCCTCGATACTGCAGCAGACCCGGCAGCACAGTGCCGAAGAAACGCCATGGTTCCGCGTGGAGGTGAAAGGACAGCGCGCCCTCCATGACGGCAAGCCCGTGCCCCAGTGCGGCTCCGCCACTCCGAGGCCGGTCGACGGCCAACAGGTGACCTTCTGCACGTATCCGTACGACATGCACAACCTCCCTCCGTCGTTGTCGGGGCGTCCGGCAGGGTACGACTCGGTGAGCAGCCGGGGTGACCTGTCCCTCAAGCCCTGGACTGATCCGGCACACGGACCGGAGCCGATTCGGGTGCCTGAGAGCTACCCCGAATTCAACGGCTACGTCGTTTTGATCTACTCGACGCAGACGGCACAGGCCCAACTGAACACCATCGCGTGGTCCGTCATCGGCTGCACACTGGCGCTGACTGTCCTGATCGCCGCCAGTACCTGGATAGCCGTCGGCCGGGTGCTACGCCCTGTCGAGGCGATACGCGCAGAGTTCGCCGACGTCAGTGCCCACCACCTCGGCCGACGCGTATCCGTTCCCCGGTCCGGGAACGAGATCGCCCGCCTGGCCGCAACGATGAACACCACACTCGACCAGTTGCAGACAGCGGTCGACCAGCAGCGCCAGTTCACCGCGGACGCCTCCCACGAGTTGCGCACCCCCCTCGCCTGCCTGCGCACCGAACTGGAGCTTGCCCTCAACCGGCCCGACACCGCCGACTGGGCGCGTGTTGTCCACGACGCCCATCAAGACACCATGCGTTTGCAGGACCTGACCGAGAACCTGCTGCTCCTGGCCCGCCTCGACGACGAACACACCGATCCCAAACGCTACGCGACCACCGCGGACCTCAGCGACATCGTGCGCGAGGCGACCGCCCGCCGCCCCACCCCCCGGAACCTGGTCATCGATGTGAGAGTCGAGCCCAGTTCCGTCCTCGTGCGTGGGACCCCGGCCCTGCTGGCCCGCATCCTGAGCAACCTCCTCGACAATGCCGAGCGCTACGCCACCCGTACGATCACCGTGCGACTGACCCACGACACCGACCGCAGCGAAGCGGTTCTCGACGTCCACGACGACGGCCCCGGAATTCCCCCGGAAGACCACCAGCGGATCTTCGAACGCTTCACCCGACTCGACGACGCCCGCACCCGTGACACCGGCGGCACAGGGCTCGGCCTCGCCATCGCCCACCGCATCACCACCATCCACCAGGGCATCCTCCAGATCACTCCGAGCTCGCATGGCGCACACTTCACCCTCCGCCTCCCCACATGCCCCCCATGACAGTCTGTGTCGCCGCGCGCCGGAAGTGCTCGCGGGCCGCCTCCGACACCACGGAGCGCGCCGCCATGGTCCGTGCCGGCCTGCTCCTCGCCGTCGCCGAGATCACCCGGGCTTACGCACACCCGCCGACCACCTCGTGGATCCGCGAGCGGTGGCAAGACCGGACACAGACCCCTGAAGTCCGCCTGGCCGCAACGATCAGCTGGCTCTGCCTCACCGACGAACCCGCCCCCGAGGACCTCCACCACACTCTTGACACCCTCGCCACCTACGAACGCGCGCACGCCATGGACGCCCTGCCGTGGATGACCGCCGCCGCCGGATCCGGTGAACCGGGACTCCTGCGCTGCGTTCGCCGCATGCTCCACCCCGAAGAAACCGAACCGTACGACGACCCCTGGGCCTCCTCACTCTGAGCGACGAGCGACCGGTCGCGGCCCTCGGCCATGCTGCTCGCACTTGTGCATCGAAGTTGTCCATCGGTGCCAGATACGGTGCACGGTCACACATCTGTGACTGAGTGTTCGAGTTGGCCAGTGAGTGCCACGCTGCCACGCCTGGTCGGTGGTGACCGGCGCCCACGTAGTACCGGGCACCCCACGCCTCGTGGCCCGATCGCGGCACGTAGCATGACCGCGCCGAGCTGCGAAAGAGGGGGGCCTGGCCTGTGGCTGGTGGTGCAGCGATCATCCCGTTCCTGGCGTTCGTTCTAGCCATTTTGCTGGCGGGGCTGTCCTATGCGGTCGGCAAGAGGACGTCCCTGAAGATGGGCTGGCTGTTCGCCTCGGTCTTGGTCGGCCTGCCCGCTGTGCTGCTGATCGCCACGCTCATCAGTCGAGGCGGCGCCTCCGAACCGTCGCGTCTCATCATCTACGGGAACCCGTACGAGCCCGGCTCGATTGCGGACGCCCAATACGAGCGCGGCTACGACTTCGCCGCCGCTCTCGCCAAGCAGGGAGACGACCCGGGATCCGGTATGGCGGACGATGTCTCTCGCTGGTGCAGAGACCAGCTGACGCCATCAGCAGGCTTCAAGGGCAAGGTCACCACGGCGATGATGCAGGGCTGCATCGAGGGATCCCAACAGCGCTCCGTACCTCCGTCGAATGCGCCGTAATGCCAACTAGTACTCCAGCGGCACTTTGACGTTTTCCCTGTTCAGGGGCGGTTCGGGTGAGTGTAGTGGGCTGGTTGTGGGCCTGTGTTCTCTTTCCCGGACCGCCCCTCGATCGTGTGCAGCCGACGCCGATAGTGGCAGCAGTCCGGGCAGCTTCCTGACGTGATCGACGAGCGTGCAGTTGAGATCTGGAACGCGAGCTCGAGGAACTGTTCCTGCGGACCGACCACCGTTTCAGGCGCGTCGAGCCGCGTCACAGGATGCGTGACTACATCCGTGGACTGCTGGGCCCAGTCGGCCGCAAAAACGGCTGGCAGCTGGCCGAGTACGCCGGACACCGCACACCCGACCGCCTCCAGCGGCTCCTCAACGGTGCCCGCTGGGACGCCGACGAGCTCCGCGACGACCTGCAGCACTATGTCGCCGAACGGCTCCGCGAGCCCGACGGGATCCTCATCCTCGACGACACCGGCTTCCTCAAGAAGGGCACCACCTCGGCCGGAGTGCAGCGCCAGTACTCCGGCACCGACGGCCGCACCGAGAACAGCCAGATCGGCGTATTCGCCGCCTACGCCACCACACGTGGACGCGCCCTGGTGGATCGGGAGTTGTATCTACCCAAGTCCTGGACCGACGACCGCGACCGCTGCCGCGCCGCCCACATCCCCAACGAGCGGGCCTTCGCCGCCAAGCCAGACCTGGCCAAGGCCATGGTCCTGCGGGCGATCGCCTTGCCGCTGCCGATCGCCTGGGTGACCGCGGACGCCGCTTACGGCCAGGAGTGGCGGCTGCGCCGCATGCTGGAGGAGGCTGGCCTATGTACTCGCGGTCCACAAGTCCCAGCAGGTGCCGCACTTCGGTCGCGTCGATCACCTTTTCTCCCAGGCGCCTGACGAAGCGTGGGAGCGACGTTCGTGCGGCGATGGCGCGAAGGGCCCGCGCGTCTACCACTGGGCTGCCCTGCAGACCATTCCATCGAGGACTTCGACGGCGAGATGCCCACGCACCAGCGGTGGGCACTGGCGCGCCGCAGCATCAGCAAGCCCGAGGAGATCGCCTACCACCTCGGCTACGCGCCGCTCGGCACCACGGTCGAGCACCTGGTACGCGTCGCCGGGATGCGGTGGGCCATCGAGGAAGCCTTCCAGGCCGCGAAGAACGAGTGTGGCCTCGACCAGTACGAAGTCAGCCGCTACACCGGCTGGATGCGGCACATCACTCTGGCGATACTGGCACACGCCTTCCTGGCTGTCATGGCCGCCGACGCTGCAGCAAAGGGGGCAGCAGAAACGGTTCCTGCCTCGCGCCCCTCACCGTGGCAGAAGTTCGGCGCCTCCTGGCAACTGTCCACTCACCCATCGCACGCGCCCAGCAGCCCCTCATCAGCGCATGCGCACTGAGATGGTCACACTGGCGCAGACGACGCCGAGCCGTCGCCCGCCGCTGCCACTATCAGCGGCGGCTGCACGCGATCGAGGGGCGGTCCGGGAAAGAGAACACGGTCCGACAACCAGCCCACTACACTCACCCAAACCGTCCCTGAACAGGGAAAACGTCAAAGTGCTGCTGGAGTACTAGGCGCCACTTCTCGCGGTGCGTAGCCCCAGGCGGGATGTGGGTGATAGTCCTTCGGTCGGTGTCTGAGGCCCACTCTTGGGGCAGGAACAGCCGCCACTGCAGCGGGCAGGAGGCGGTGTCGGTGGCGGCGTGGACGCTGACTGCGACCTGGCAGTTGGCGCGTTTGCCCAAGGCTCCGCAGTACTGCGGAGCCACGGCGACCGACATTCTTCCGTCTTTGGGCACCGAGACATCGTGATCACCAGGTTGCCTGGTCGATCAGCGCCAGCATTCGTTCGCAGATGAGTCGCTGCACCGGCACGGGATCCCAGGTGGACTGGTTCACGAACTGTTGCGGGATCTGCTCGTTGCCGTCCGGCAGCCCGCGAGGCCATGGCCTGGACGGACTTGCGGCGGCCGTCCAGCATCAGTCCTCGCAGGTAGCAGTCGCCCTTGGCCCGCTGGTCCTTGCGCGGCACCGCGGCGAACACATCGGCGACGAATAGCGCTAACTTCGCCCGAACACGGCTCACTTCATGTGCGTCCACACACTCAACATGCTCCTGAACAGGCCCGGCAGGAAGACCTAACGGAGTCCTACTACGCCGTGTACCGTCGAGCGCATGGACGCACAGTTATTGGACCGGGTCGGGAAAGCGGTGTTGGAGTGGGCTGTCGAATGGGGGGAGCAGAAGCCGCGCAACGTGCTGATGGTTGTCACGACGCATGACGCGGCAACCCAATGGCTCCACGGTCCTGAGACTTGGTCCAGGCCAGATCAGGTCTACTTCGCCACGGTGGAAGGAATGTTCCAACAACGCGGTAGGTCAGGCGACTGGGCGGCTCTGTTCGTCGATTCGATTACCTTGCGGGTCGTGACATTCACGGTACGCCCATTGGAATCGGCCCCGAACCGACCACTCGGGCAACTTGGGACCGTCTATCGGTTGTGATGCCTATGGACACCTTCCCTTCGCGCCGATGCGTAGGATCATTGCCATCTTGAGATCGTCATCCGTGATCTTCCGTGCCGCGCCCGGCGGGATGCACTTCTTGTTACGACCGGGTCCTCGATCCCGGCCTCGGCCACGACGAGGTTCTGACGGTCGGTCGACTGTTGGTCGGTCGACACCCGCTTGTAGACCAGGTTGGCCATGCCGCTCCCCGATGTGGTGGTCGCATTCGACCCAACTGTCAGCAAACCCTGTCATCAGAAAGGGCAGCCGCTCTGCCTGATCGGCGACTCCGGCACCGGCAAGTCCCACATGCTGATCGCCCTGGGCGCCGAGGCCGCGATGAAGGGCTACCGCGTCCGCTACACCCTCGCGACGAAGCTGGTCAACGGAGGCCGCCGACGAGAAGCAGCTTAACAAGACGATCGCCCGCTACGGCCGCGTCGAGCTCCTCTGCATCGACGAGCTTGGCTACATGGAACTCGACCGTCACGGAGCCGAACTCCTCTTCCAGGTCCTGACCGAACGCGAGGAGAAGAACAGCGTTGCGATTGCCTCGAACGAATCGTTCGGGAAAGCGCACATGTTCCGGCGAACACGTGCGAGGTGGTGCCGAAACATCACGGGTTCATCTTGCGGTAGTCCTGGTATTCGTCGCAGACGATGCCT
>NZ_JBWKFL010000100.1:0-6379 GCF_056434305.1 Streptomyces sp. NPDC044061
CCCGCGGAGCGGGTCTCATCGCGCTGCGCGCGATGCAAGCGAACACCCGCGCTGCGCGCGGGTGTTGCGCTTCCGCTCCGCGGAAGCGTGAGCGGCTCGCTGCGCTCCCCGCACAACTCCAGTGCTTCGCGCTGGAGTTGGCGCTCCTTGCGCTGCGCTCCAGGAGCGGGCCACTACGCGGCCGGCCCCGAGCTCCGCTCGGGGCTTGGGACGGTTCTCCGCTGCGCTGCGAACCGCGTGCCTCGCACTGCGTGCGAGGCATCGGGCCACGCTCCGCGCGGCCCGGGCTGGCAGCAGTAAGGGGTGGGCTCCTGTCGTTGAGCCTGGTGCCGCGCCTGATGGCGCTGGCAGAGAGCAGGTCGCGCTGCCAGCGCGACCTGCTGGGATGCCGTGCCGGCCCTCGGCCGTTCCGAGGTCAGTTCTGCTGCTGTTCGGTGCGGCCTTCGAAGTCGCGTCGGATTGCGGCTCCCTGATCCTCGATCAGTCCGGCCTGATCGGGGAGGTCGAGGACCGCGCCGCAGTGGTTGCACAGCTTCCCGTCTTCGGCGGGCGTGCCGCAGGCCTTGCAGAACCGGTTGCCTTGAGTGTTCTCAGTGTTATGGGTCATCGCTCTCCTGGTCGGGGGGCAGTGCGTGCGGAGTACCCGTGGGCTTCGCCCTCATGCGGTGCCCTCGCTGCGCTCCGGTCACCGTGAGACGTTGCGCGTCACGAAAGGCCGGCCCCGCTTCGCAGGGTCGGCCAACGGGTCTGCGGCCTGAGCGGCTACAGGGGCACAGCGGAGGCGGGCTGGGTGGGAGTGCCGACCGGGGGCTAGAAGACCTGTCTGCCGAGGTCCCGGCGCATTGCGATCCGCAACTCCGCCAGCAGCAGCTCCCACCTGTTTCGGGCCTGCACGTAGTCCTCACTGGTGTGGAGCGCTCCTGCCTCCACGAGGTCTCTTAGATCCCGCAGGGACCGAAACGCTGCAGTCGACGCCTCGACGACTTCCCTAGGCGCCACGACCGCGATTTGATAGCGCAGTTCGTAGGCGTTCCCCTCGTGGAACGCCTCAGCAGTCCTGCGGATGCGTTCTTCATCTGGCAGGCCAGTCGGCCTGGCCGCCATCCGCAGCTGGTTCCTCGTCCTGGCGAGAGCGGCCAGGTAATCGCCGTACAGCTGCTGCCGTGCGGCCTGGTCCTTGTCCTCCCGGCCGCGCCTGGTCCGTATCTGATCCGTCGCCAGAGTGGAGGCGATGCCGATGACAGCACCGAGTGACGTGCTGATGATCGGTCCCCAGTCCATGACGGGGATCCTACGAGACCTGGCTCAGTGCATGCAGGGTTCACGGCTAACCGCTGCATCTCAGTGTGATGCAGCATGTAGCATTGGCGTAATTGAGGGACCCCTGGCAGAGAGCCGCATCGTGTGTTGATCTACGAGTATCTCCCGCATGAGCCTGCCCGGCGCGGAGGGATCGTGAGAGCCGCCGGACTCGATCGGCGCCAGGTGGCCGCGCAGGTACGCCAGGCGCAGCAACGCGCCGGGCGCGCTCGAGTGGGTCCTGGAGCCGCATCCCTTGAGTGGCTGCTCATCGGGGAGCTGCGGTGCGTTCAGTGGGAGCGGATCGCCGCTGTCATGGACGGGGAGCAGGTGGCCGTGTACGCGCGTTCGCTCGACTCGCGTGCTGTCCGCTGTGAAGAGCAGCGGTTGCAGCGGCTGATGGCGGACGTGGCCGAGGCCGAGCGGTCGGGTGTCGTGGCTGTGAAGGTCTCGCGGCATCGCGTCTGCCGGATCGGTGCCCGGGCCGTTGCCGGCTGCTCCCGCCCGGGCGTGCCGGGTTCCGTCGCTTATCTGATGGCTGCGCCGGCCGAGGAGGCGGCCGGGCGGGTATGGGCCGTGCACGGTAAGGACGGCGGTCTCTACCAGCGCACCGGGTGCGGTATCGCTTCCGTCGAGCAGGTCCTTCCCGAGTTTGGAGAGCTCTTTTGATTCAGCTCCGAGAACACCAGGTACGGCAGAAGTCGGCTTTCCAGAATTGGGTGGGATTTTCTGCAAGATCTTCGGTGCCGGCGCAGGGGGCGCGGGGGACGATTGTGTCGGCGACCGGGTCGGGGAAGACGATCACGGCGGCCGCATGCGCGCTGGAGAGCTTCCCCGCCGGGCGGGTGCTGGTGACCGTGCCGACCCTGGATCTGCTCGTGCAGACCGCGCAGGCGTGGCGGGCGGTGGGTCACCGCGCTGCGATGGTGGCGGTGTGCTCGCTGGAGAGTGACCCGGTGCTCGACTCGCTGGGCGTGCGCACCACCACGAACCCGATTCAACTCGCGTTGTGGGCCGGGTCCGGGCCCGTGGTCGTGTTCGCCACGTACGCCTCCCTCGTGGACCGTGACGACTTCGACGACCCGACGGGCCAAGGGCGCATGCGGGGGCCGTTGGAGGCTGCTCTGGTGGGCGGGGAGCGGCTGTACGGGCAGCGGATGGCTCCGTTCGACCTCGCGGTCGTCGATGAGGCCCATGGCACCGCGGGTGATCTTGGTCGGTCATGGGCGGCGATCCACGACAACACCCGTATCCCCGCGGATTTTAGGCTCTACTTGACCGCTACCCCGCGGATCCTGGCCCCTCCCAGGCCGCAGCGGGGTAAGGACGGGCGGGAGGTGGAGCTCTGTTCGATGGGGCAGGACTCCCCCACGTTCGGGCCGTGGCTGGCCGAGTTCGCTCTCGCCGAGGCCATCGAGCGGGGCGTCCTCGCCGGGTTCGAGATCGACGTCCTGGAGATCGAGGACCCCGACTACTTTGTCGGCCTGTCCGACGAGGCGCGGCGTGGCCGGCGGCTCGCGCTGCTGCAGGCCGCGCTCCTGGAGCACGCCAGTGCCCGCAACATCAAGACGATGATGACCTTCCACAGCCGGGTGGAGGAGGCCGAGGCCTTCGCCCTCAACCTCCCGCAGACCGCTGCGGACCTGTATGCGGACGAGGTCACCGCCCACGCCCTTGACGAGGCCGCCGACCGGCCGCGCTCCCCTCTCGGTGCCGTGCCCGGGGATGTCGTGGAGGCCGGCCGGCATGTTCCCGCGGACCGGGTGTGGTCGGCGTGGCTGTGCGGGGACCACCTCGTCACCGAACGCCGCGAAACCCTGCGCCAGTTCGCCAACGGCATCGACGCCGCGGGCCGGCGGGTGCACCGGGCGTTCCTCGCCAGCTGCCGCGTCCTCGGGGAAGGGGTTGACATCCGGGGCGAGCGGGGTGTGGAGGCCGTCTGCTTCGCCGACAGCCGTAGCTCCCAGGTCGAGATCGTGCAGAACATCGGCCGGGCCCTGCGCCCCAACCTCGACGGCACCACCAAGACCGCGCGGATCATCGTGCCCGTCTTCCTCCAGCCCGGCGAAGACCCCACCGACATGATCGCCAGCGCCTCCTACACCCCCCTCGTCGCCGTCCTCCAAGGCCTGCGCTCCCACTCCGAACACCTCACCGAACAACTCGCCAACCGCGCCCTCACCCGAGGAACGCGAAAGCCACACGTCCGGCGGGACGCCAACGGACGCATCATCACCGGCACCGGTGCTGGTCCCAGGGCCGGTCAGCAGGAAGGGCGGGAGGCGGGGAGCGGCGGGGCGGAGTCGGAGCTGCTGCAGTTCTCCAGCTCACGCGACCCCGCCACCATCGCCGCCTTCCTGCGCACCCGCGTCTACCGGCCCCAGTCACTGGTCTGGCTCGAGGGCTACCAGGCCCTCCTGCGGTGGCGGGCGGAGAACAACATCACCGGGCTGCATGCCGTGCCCTACGACGTCGAGACCGCGGTCGGGGTGACCAAGGCGTTCCCGCTGGGCAGGTGGGTCCACCAGCAACGCAAAGCGCTACGCAGTGGCGAGCTCGACCCCCACCGCGTCGAGCTGCTCGACGCCCCCGAGGCCGGGATGGTGTGGGAACCCGGCGATCAAGCCTGGGAAACCAAACTCGCCGCCCTCCGCTCCTACCGGCGTGCCACCGGGCACCTCGCGCCGCGGCAGGACGCCATGTGGGACGACCCCGACGGGCGGTCTGTCGCGATCGGACAGCTGATCGCCAACCTCCGCCGCTACGGCGGCCTCGGCAAGGACTCAGATCGGGCGGCGCAGCGCGCAGGGCAGCTGACCGCGATCGACGCCGACTGGAACTGCCCCTGGGCACTGGACTGGCAACGCCACCACCGCGTCCTCGCCGACCTCGCCGCCGACGAACCAAGCGGCCGACTCCCCGACATCACCCCCGGCGTCCTCCACGACAGGGATGATCTGGGGCGGTGGCTCCAACGGCAGAAACAGCCGACCACCTGGGCACAGCTCTCCACCGAGCAGCAGGCACGGCTCTCACAGCTGGGCGTCGAGCCGCTCGCGGTGCCGTCCCCGATCCCCGCCGCGACGAGCGCAACGAAGGGCCCGGGGAAGGCCGGGAGCAAAGCTCAGGCGGCGTTCCAACGGGGACTGGCGGCCCTCACGCAATGGGTCGAGCGGGAAGGCGCACACCGGCCCGTACCCCGCAGCACCGTCATCGAGATCACGATCGACGGCGAACCCGAACCGGTCCCGGTCCGACTCGGCGTATGGATCTCCAACACCCGCGCGCGACGCGACAAACTCAACGCGGAGCAACTCGACGCGCTGCGGGAGCTGGGCATGGAATGGGCTTAGCCGCGCGACACGGCCTTTCCCGCGCGCCCGTTCAGCAAGTCAAGTCGGCATCGGTTCTGGACTCCATGCCGGAAAATGCTCCCAGGCACAGGGGAGGGATTTGGATGACGAACGGCTTCGATGCACGGCTGGCCGAGGTGCTCAGCGCGGCTACGGAGAACATCCGGCGGACGGTGGCTGCGAATGTGATACCGGCGCCCAAGGTGGCACTTCCGACGCCGCTGCTGGAGGGCCTGTCGAAGGCTGTCGCGCCTTTGCAGTCAGTGCTGGAACGCCTGGATGCGATGATGCCGGAGAACTGGCGGGGCCAGCGCCTGGACTACGAGGACTTGGTCCGGCTGATGCTGGAAGGTGTGCCCTTGGCGTGGGTTCCCCCGGGCGATGTGATCCGGCAGCTGCTTGCTGCGGACGGCGTTCGTTCCCGCGCGAAGGTCCTCGATGACTCCCGGACGGAGATCCTCGCCTCCTGCAGCAAGGCCTTGGCCTGCGTCACCGCCGGGCGATTTGCCGCGCAGCGGGTCTTGCTCGAGGAGTGCGTGCGGATGATCGAGAGCGGCATGTTCAGCGGTGGGCAGGCCCTTGCCGCGAATGTCTGGGACACCTTCGTGCGCGGTCTGGCCTTCGCCAACCCGGCGTGGCTCACCGACAATGGCTGGTGGCCCGGCTACGCCAGGATCAAGCAGAGCGTCCCCACGGTCGACGTGGACGACGATGCCACGATTGGCGAGTTCCGCAGAGCAGCTGTCTTCCTGCCTTTCGCCCGGACACTGGAGGATTTCCGGCGACAGCACCCCGTGCCGGAGGGCTTCAACCGGCACGCGACCGCTCACGCTGCCGGCGCCGTCCAGTACACCGCTGCCAACGCCGTGATCGCCCTCATGCTCGCTGTCAGCGTTCTGCGCGAGATCGATGACCAGGGCTACTCCGTGCAGCTGCACGCCTGACAGGGAGCCCTTGAGATGGACGAGCCCATAGAGGCTGTCCCCACGACGTACGCCGGTACCCGCTTCCGGTCCCGCCTCGAAGCTGACTGGGCCGTCACACTCAACGGCCTCGGCATTGCGTGGGAGTACGAGCCCAAGCTGATCACCCTTCCGTCCGGCACCAGGTACGTGCCTGACTTCTGGCTTCCCGAAGTAGGGACATGGCTGGAAGTTAAAGGTCCGAACACGCCACGGCGGGAGAAGGCGACTGAGCTCGGCACCGCCCGTGCCTGCCAGTGCACCGACGCATGCAGGTGCCGGTGGCCCGGCGGCCAACTGGTGCTGCTGGGCTGGCCCTCCCACCGCAGCCCCAACCAGATCGGCTATCGCGGGCGTTACGGTCACGCATGGTGGGCCGCGGCGTACGGGCCGAGCGCCTACCTCACCGAGTGCCCGTCGTGCGCCCGCGCCCACTGGGTCACCCTGCGCAGGCCGTGGCGGTGCCGAGGCTGCCGCGCCAGCCTCGGCCCCACACCACGCTTCTACAGCCCAGCGGAACAGCTGATCCGGTTCGGCGAAGGTGCCTCCCTGGCCTCGACTCGCGTGGACGAGGACATACGGCGGCTCGCGGAGGAAGAGCGACTCGCCGCCGCTGGAGACGACGACATAAGCGACTGGTGACTGCTCCTACCATCTCGGCGCCACGCAGGCGCAGCGGGGGGGGGGGGGGGGGGGGGGGGGGGGGGGGGGGGCTGGGTGGTTTGCGCCCTCGCTGCAGCGCCCCCCATACCGCCCCCCCCCCCC
>NZ_JBWKFL010000100.1:6389-10565 GCF_056434305.1 Streptomyces sp. NPDC044061
CACCCGAGCAAAAAAAACCCCCCCCCCCCCCCCCCCCCCCCCCCCCCCCCCCCCCCCCCCCCCCCCCCCCCCCGCTCCCCCCCCCCCCCCCCCCCCCCCCCCCCCCCCGCTGCGTGGTCTCAGCACCGCCGGCGCCAAAGCCGTCGTGCTGCACTTCGCCCAAGCCACCCCAAGCTCAGGGCAGCTGCGGAAGCCCCTCTCCCGCGCGCCACGCCCCGCCTCCGCGGAAGTCGGGCTGGGCAGGGCCTCGCCGCTCCTTACAGGGCGTCTGTGCGGCGAGGACGTCGCGGTTGAGGGTCAGGGGAGGTCCCGTGGAGTTGTTCCAGGACCTTCTCCATGCCGAGCAGGCCGGCGTCCTGGCTGATCTGCTGCAGCCAGCTGCCGATGAGGGCACGGCGCTCTGCAGGGTCGCGCTGGTCGACGCCCGGGTCGGCGAGCAGGTTGGCCCCTCGTGATGTGCCAGCGTCCGGCACCGAGGTCAGTCCGTTCCCGGCGAGCAGGTCCGGCATGTCCGTGCTGCTGATCAAGTCCAGGCCGAGCGGCTGGGGCATCACGAGAGGATCGACACCCGCCAGAGCGGCGAGCGTTCCGGTGACCTTGTCATCAACCAGCGTGGCGCTCAGGGCGTCGACCAGCTCGTGCAGGCGGGCGATGGGCAGGGGCGCTGCGCGGCCGAGGGTGTGCCGGAAGCGCGCGACGACTTGCAGGGAGACCTGCAGGTGCGAGACGGGAACTCCGTAGGCATCCGGCAGGTCGATCCTAGCCACGGCCTCCAGCGGGAAGGGCGGCGCTCCGTTTGGGCCGCCTTGCCACAGCAGCCGGACCTTGCGGGCCCGGTTGAAGCCCGACCGGTGGAAGGGGTTCATACCGCCCTCGCCGATCGATGCGCACCAGCGGAACAGGGCCTGGTGCAGGGGGGAGTTGTTCAGCGCGTCGGCGAATGCCTGCACGCCGCGCTCCGACAGCGGGCGCCAGGTGGCCGATGCGTCCACCGGAACGAACATCCCGGTACGCACGAGGAAGTCAGCGCTCGGCTTCCCCTCGTCGTCCATGGGCAGGTCGGCCGGCGGCAGCCGTAGTCCGGCAGCCACAGTTTGGGGCGCGGCTTCGTTGATCAGCCGCGCGAGCCCCGCCCGGTCCGCTAGGGCGTTGCGTCCGTGCAGCCTAATCGGGGCGGCGCCTTGGACCAGCAGCGGGCGGGATGCCTTAGCCGGGTCCACGCGGACGACCAGGATCATCCGGCTGTCGCTCTCAGGCAGGGGAACCGGGATGATTTCCGGCTCCCAGGGCGGCTCCAGCGTCTGATGGCAGCCGCTGACGATCTGGACGATCGCGTCCTCGGGCACGCCGATGATCCGGTCGTCGACGCTGCGCTCGGTGACGCCGACCAGAATGAGGCCGCCGTAGCTGTTGGCCATCGCCGCGACCGAGGTTGGGATCTTGGGGGTGTATTTCTCCTTGTACTCCAGGGTCAGGCTCTCGGGCTGGCCGATGGCAACCAGCTCGCGAACCCGCTCCAGGGTCACGTCCGCGGGGCGGCAGGCGAACAGCGAGGCCGCGGATGTCATACGAGCCGTCCATCCGCTGGGCGTGTGGGGATCGAAGCTGTCATCAGCTCAAGTTAGCGAAGCCGTAGGGGTGGCTAGGGCGACGTTCAGCGGCCCCACCAAGGCGACTCCAACTGGCCCCAGTTGGAGGGGCGTTCGGGTGCACTGAGGGGTAGTGGCGAGGCGAAGTGGCCCCACCTCGGGCCTTGCGGTGCCACGGTGGTTGTGGTCCGCCGAGGGTGGGTGCTGTGGATGTCCTTGTCCAAGCAGGAGTTATTTGACCGGATCCGTCGTGACAGCTGGCAGTTGGGGCTGTCGATCCGGGCGTTGTCGAAGAAGTATGGGGTGCACCGTCGTCTGGTGCGGGAGGCGCTGGCCTCGCCGGTGCCGAAGCCGCGGAAGCGGCCGGTGCGGACCTCGCCGCGGATGGAGCCGTACAAGAAGACGGTCGACCAGTGGCTGCGGGCCGACCTGGAAGCGCCGCGCAAGCAGCGGCACACCGCGAAGCGGATCGGTACGCGGCTGGAAGAGGAGTTCGGCGTCACCTTGCCCTACACGACGGTGCGTGACTTCGTCACCGCCCGCCGCCGGGCGCTCGCCGAGGAGGGCGGTGCCGCGGCCGAGGGCTACTTGATCCGGCACAACGCGCCGGGTGCGGATGCGGAGGTGGACTTCGGGGAGGTGTGGGTCGACCTGGCGGGGCAGCGGGTGAAGTGCTACCTGTTCGCCTTCCGGATGGCCTACTCGGGCCGGGCGGTGCACCGCATCTCGCGCTCATGTGGGCAGCAGGCATTCTTCGAGGGCCACGTGCACGCCCTGTCCGTGCTGGGCGGGGTGCCGGCCGGGCAGGTCCGCTACGACAACCTCACCCCGGCGGTCAGCAAGGTGATGTTCCGCAGTCGGCTGCGTGAGGAGAACCCGAAGTGGAGTGCACTGCGCGAGTTCTACGGGTTCACCGCGTTCTACTGCGAGCCGGGACTTCGCGGCGCCCATGAGAAGGGTGGAGTGGAGGGGCAGGTGGGCTACTTCCGCCGCAACTACCTCACCCCGGTCCCACGAGCGGACACGCTGGAGGACCTCAACGCGCAGATCGCCGGGTTCGAAGCCCGTGAGCTGGAGCGCCGTATCGGCTCCCGGATCCGCACCATCGGACAGGACTTCGCCCGCGAGGCGCCGCACCTGCTGCCGCTGCCGTCGGAGCCGTTCGAGACGGCGATGACCTTTCAGCCGCGGGTGGACCGCTACAGCCGGATTACCGTCAAAATGTGCTCCTACTCCGTCCCTGTCCGGTTCATCGACCGCAAGGTCACCGTCCACCTGACCGGCGACACCCTGGTCGTCTTCGACAACCGCCGCGAGATCGCCCGCCATGTCCGGCTCGCCGGCAGGGGCCTGGAGCACCTGGTCCTGGACCACTATCTGGAGGTGCTGCTGCGCAAGCCAGGGGCGCTGGACCGCTCCGAGGCGCTGCACCAGGCCCGCGCCGAGGGCACCTTCACCGCCGAGCACGAGGCGTTCTGGGCTCTGGCCAAGCAGCAGCTCGGCGAACTTGACGGGACGAAAGCTCTGGTCAGGATCCTGCTCCTGCACCGCCATCAGCAGCACGCCGATGTGATTGCGGGCCTTCGTGCCGCACTCGCGCTGGGCAGCTGCAGTGAGGACGTGGTGGCTCTGGAGGCCCGCAAGGCTGCACAGGCCGACGGCCGGGCCCCGACCGTCACTGCCGCTCCGGCAATCCCCGACCGGCCGGAGTCTGTCGATCCGGAGCTTCCGCAGGTCAGCCACCTCACCGCGCACCGCCTGGTCAGGCCCCTGCCCGAAGACGCCCGCCCTCTGCCCCGCCTGGAGCAGTGGGACGAACTGCTCCACCTGCGCCGGAAGGACTCGTCATGACTGCCGCTCATCACGCCCTCACTGCCCAGGCGTCCGACGCCGCGATCGACACCGCCTGCCGCATGCTCCGGCTGCCCACCATGCGGGCCCAGGCCGCCGACACCATCGCCCGAGCCGAACGCGAAGGGCTCTCCTATGCGGGCTTTCTCGCCGAGCTGCTGATGGCCGAGTGCGAGGACCGCGACCGGCGCCGGGCCGAACGCCGCATCCGCGCTGCCCATTTCCCGCGCGAAAAGTCACTGCGCGACTTTGATTACCGCGCCAACGCCAACGTGGATCCGGCCGTCATCCACAACCTCGCCACCTGCGACTGGATCACCAAGGGCTACCCGCTGTGTCTGATCGGGGATTCCGGCACCGGCAAATCGCACCTGCTGATCGGCTTGGGCACTGCGGCCGCCATGGCCGGCTACCGCGTCCGCTACACCACCGCCGCCAGCCTGGTGAACGAGCTGGTCGAGGCGGCCGACGACAAGCAGCTCGGCAAGACCATCGCCCGATACGGACGCGTCGACCTGCTCGAAATCGACGAACTCGGCTACCTCGAACTCGACCGCCGCGGTGCCGAGATGCTCTTTCAGGTTCTGACCGAGAGGGAGGAGAAGAACAGCATTGCCATCGCCTCCAACGAGGCGTTCACCAAAGCGCACATGTTCCGGCGAACACGTGCGAGGTGGTGCCGAAACATCACGGGTTCATCTTGCGGTAGTCCTGGTATTCGTCGCAGACGATGCCT
>NZ_JBWKFL010000101.1:0-10032 GCF_056434305.1 Streptomyces sp. NPDC044061
GAGCTCGGGCTGTCCCGGGAGGGCATGGAACGGCGCGCCTACCGGCACATGGAAAACTCCCAGCATCTCGCCCATCACGTCACCAAAGCGCTGGTCATGCACCAGGCGGACGAGGTCTTCGAAACCTCGGTGAGCCGGCACCTGTTCCCGGACTCTTCCGGCCGCAGGCACCACCGGCCGAAGACCGGCCTCTGGTGGGACTACACCCGGATCCCCGGCCGTGCCCGCTCCCACACCACCGACCGCAAGTGGGAGACCTTCCGCCTGCACGGCACCCTGGCCGGGCACCTCGACGCCTACCGCCACCGGGATCTCGACCCTACCGTCACCACCCCGGAACAGGCCGCCGCGCTTCCTGCAGGAATCGCGTTGCTCGAGCAGCCGCGGCACCTTCCCGCGTCCGCGCGCCCTTCGGGACGCATCGAGACGGGCGAAGGGAGGGCGAAGAAGACCCCGAAGACGCGGGCCGCGACCTGGTGGGACCACACCGGACCTCTGGCCGTCGTCTTCACCGGCGGTGCGGCCTCGCGCCGCGGTGACCTGGTCCTGCCCGTCCGCCTGCCCTCGGGGTCGGGCCGCCGGCCGCGCCTGCTGCACTTCCTGAACAACCCCGACACCTGGCACAAGATCGACCTGGTGCGCCGCCGGGACAGCTCCGCGCCGGGCGGATGGGCGTACGAAGCCCACCTGATGGTCCTCACCGGCGCCTACGCGTCCCCGGCGACGAAAGCCCGCCGCCAGGCGGCGGCCGCACTCGAGCGGGTCGCAGGGATCGACGGCAACGTCTCCAACCTCTCCATCGTCTCCTTCCCCAACACCTTCGACCCCGCCGACGGCGACATCGAAGCAACCCGGATAGCTCCGTCCGACGAGGAACTCGCCGCGCGGGCGAAAGCCCGCCGCAAGGAACGCGGCCGCACGCGTGCTCTCGACCGCTCCCGGCGAGCCTCCAACCCCGGCCAGTACCAGCCGTCGAAACGCCAACAAGCCCGCGCCGAACGACGCCAGACTGCAGGCCTGCTCGCACGCACCGTTCTGGTGCCCGGCGGGGCGCGGACAGCGAACAAGGCCCAGGTGCCCAAGCAGGCGTACCACCGCGACAGCCTGTCGGCCGGCTACCGGCTCAACCGGGCCCGGCTCGCCGAAACCGCCGCCACCGCCGCCGCGGCCAAAGACCACCGTGCCAGACGGACCGCCGAAGAGATCGTCACCGCCCACGGCGCGAATGTGGTTGTCGAGGACTGTGACATTCGGACCTGGTTCCGCAGGTGGGGCAAAACACTGCAGGCCACCACCCCCGGACGGCTCATCACTGCCATCGGCCGGGAGTGCGAGAAGACCGGCGGGCGGATGCTCCGCGCCTCCACCTTCACCACCAAGTTGTCCCAGACCTGCTTCTGCGGCGGGAACGTCGCCAAAACCCTCGCCGACCGGATCCACACGTGCCTCTCGTGCGGGCTCGTCGGCGACCGGGACAAAGTCTCCGGCGCCCTGTGCGCCCACGTCCACCTCACCGACCCCGACGACCCCAGCACGGCGCGCCTGGACACCGTCCAGGCGCAACATACACAGATCCTTTTCGCACCAGGGCTGCAAGAAGCCCTGTCGAGTCAACCGCAGCGCGGTGCCCGCCCCACCCGGGGCCGCACCCACGCGGCAGCCACCACGCCGGATCCTTCCGGCCGCAGGCCTCTGCTCGGCAAAACCCCACCACCCGCTACCAGGCCAACCCCGAATGAGACCCGACCCGCGAACGAGCGGCACAAGGCCCACGTCGGAGCAGCCGGCTGCACGGACAACGCGCCACCCAGACGCGCCGACTCCGTACAGACATCGGGTGGACATCGCCTCATTACGTGATGACTCTTAGGCGAAGTCGCCTGACATCACCCGGAACAACTCGACCTGGCGAGCGTCGTGCTGCGCGCACGAAGCCCGGCATTCCGCAGCACCGGCGCACGCTCCCGGCCCGCAGCACGGGATATTCACGCCTCTCCCTTTGGCCTAATCTGCTCCGGTCAGCCGGGTCGCCCGAACCGTAGTGGAGCCGGGTTGCTTCAGGGCGGTTGCAAGTTCCGGGGTCGTGCGGCTGGTCGGGTTGTGACCGGTTGGGGTGCATAACAGAGCAGGCACGGGCTTCGTGATCATTGTGGTGTCTAAGCCCGATGATCATGAGGTGGCCCGTGCCTGCCGCTGTATCCTCTCCCATTCCCGCCGTGCTGGTGAAGCTGGGTCCGCTGGATGCCGGTCGGATCGCTGACCTGCGTCTCTACTTCGACTCGGTGCCCGACCCGCGCTCCCGGCGGGGCCGGTGGTACTCGCTGACCGCGATCCTTCTGGTGTGTGCCTGCGCGGTCGTCTCGGGAGCGAGGAGCATCGACGAACTCGCCGAGTGGGGCCAGCGTGCCCCGAACGCACTCCTGATAGTGATCGGGATCCGGCGCCACCTGCTCAGATGGCGGCGCACTCCGTCGCGGGCCACGATCGGCCGTGTGCTGGGGGCTGTTGACGGTGACGCCCTGGACCAGGCGGTGGGCGCCTATCTGGCCGACCGGCACCGTGCCGTCACCGAACCCGCCCAGGCGCCGTCGCCGTCCGCGTCCCGGCGGCCGCGCGTGATCGCTGTCGACGGCAAAGCGCTCAAGGGATCAGCCCGTCTCACCGCGACGCGCCGGCATCTGCTCTCCGCGGTCACGCACGGCACCGTCGTGACCCTCGCCCAGGTAGAGGTCGGCGCGAAGACGAACGAAACCACCCACTTCCGTCCGCTGCTGGCACCGCTGGACCTGGCCGGCACCGTCGTCACCTTCGACGCCCTGCACTCGGTCAAGGCGAACATCTCCTGGCTGGTCGAGGCCAAGAAGGCGCACTACATCGCCGTGATCAAGACCAACCAGCCGACCGCCCACAGCCAGCTCGCGGCCCTGCCATGGCGAGACATCGCCGTCCAGCACTCCGCCTCCGCCTCTGCGCACGGCAGACGCGAGTCCCGCTCGATCAAGACCTGCGCCGTCGCGGACGAACTCGGCCCGATCGCCTTTCCCCACGCCCGTCTGGCCATCCGCGTCCACCGCCGGCGCAAGCAGTCCGGCCGACGCGAGACCCGTGAGAGTGTCTACGCCGTCACCAGCCTCGACGCCCACCAAGCCGGGCCGGCCGACCTGGCCGCCGCGATTCGCGGGCACTGGGCAGTGGAGAACTCCTCGCACCACATCAGGGACGTCACCTTCGCCGAGGACGCCTCCACCGTCCACGCCGGAACCGCACCACGGGCCATGGCCACCCTCCGCAACCTCGCCATCGGCGTGCTGAAAACCCTCGGAGCCGACAACATCGCCATGTGCCTCCCGGGCGATCCGCGACGAACCCCACCGAGCACTCCCCATCCTCGGCATCACCAACGATCCGGACACCTGCGGAACTTGATCAAGCCCTGGGGTTGCTTCCAACCGCGAGCCGCTCTGTCGATGGGCGCAGGAGGTGGCAGGGGCAGGTGCGCGTGGCCCGAGGCTGACCTGAAGGTTCCCGCAACCCGTGCCATTCGCCGCGCGCACACCCACAAGGGCCGCGCGAGGCACCGCGCGGTGTAGTGCCACCACGGTCTACCAACCGCTGCAGGGATGCCCGCTCCGCTGTTCCCGAATGGTTCCGGCACGGCCCAGGCGCCAGCTTCTGCAGGGTGCCAGAAGTCCCGCACATGCGCTCGCCCGCCTACGGCTCGTCCACTCCCACCGCCCTCGAGACGGTGGCCCGGCTCAGGGGCGCTCAGCTGACGTGTGGCCCTTCGCAGGCGGCGCGTGCCTGCTCCAGAACCGCCCGCCAGGAGGCGACGTGAGGATTGCGGCGCAGCAGTGATCTGCGCTCGCGTTCGGTCATTCCGCCCCACACGCCGAACTCGATGCCCTGGTCGAGCGCCTCGGCCAGGCACTCGGTCCGCACCATGCAGCCGTTGCAGACGGTTTTGGCGCGGTTCTGCTCTGCGCCCTGGACGAACAGCGCATCCGGGTCAGTGCTCCGGCATGCGGCGTTCTCGGCCCAACGCCCGTCCGTCACGTTCCCCTCCCCCATCGGCCCACCACAAGTCGACTTTACGCCCGCGACCAGGCACAACACTCCTACCCTGCAGGGGGAGGCACCTGCGCAGTGCCGGCTTTCACCTTTCAGCGCACTACTCACGTTCCGGTGACGCCCACGTGATCGGCAGGTAGACGCGTGCAACTTGTGAGTAACATCCCGGGGCAACATCCCACACCGATGAGGAGCGTGAACCGTGGCCGACGAAGCCACCACCGCCCCGATCCAGGACCGCTACGCACAGCAGGTCGCGGCCGACCTCGAGCACAACCGTGCCCAGCAGCAAGACCTCACCCGGCAGGTGGAACACATCCAGGCACGCCTGGTCCAACTGCAGGCAGAGGAGACATGGCTCATCGGCATCCAAGGCTCCCTGCCCAAAGCGCAGGCCCACCAGGACACCACGCCCTCCACCGATGCGGCACAGGCAGCATCCGCCGGCGAGCAGCGGCCAGCACCCGGCACCCCGGCCGTGAAGGAGACGGCAGTCCCGCAACCGCTGACGGCAGCCAAGAACCTGCCACCCAAACCGGCCAACGGCAGTAAAACCGAGCAGAAGACCACGCCGTCAGGCACCGCCACGCCCACACTGGGTGAGCTCCTGACCGCCATCCTGGACGGCCACCAGGGCCAACCGCCCACGGCTGGTGAGGTCCGCGACGAACTGGAACGCCACCACCCCGAGCGAGCCCGCAACACCCCCATCGTGCGCGCGACCCTGGAACGCCTTGTCGCCACGGGCACGGTCAAACGAACCCGGCAAGGGCGCACCGTGCTGTACACCCACAACGCTTCGCCCTTTGCTAGAAGTTGATCAGCTGGTGCCCTATCGGGGCGGTGCCGTTGGGGGCCGGACGAAGACAGGGCCGAACCACTGATCGGGAGCCGGCACGGCTTTCATCTGCACCTGGGCTCGGTACTCGCGTCCGGATGTGAAGCAGCTCTCCAACATGTTCAGGGCGGCCCGATCAATGGCTCCGAGGTAGGTGCTTCGGGCACGGGACGCGGTGTCGAAAGGCATCAGCGAGCCGAGTAGTTGCCGCTGCCGGTGGGTGGGAACCTGACGGTGCGCTTCAGGCACCGTCCGCCAGGTGTCGTGGTCCGGGCGGGACGTGTGGTCGGTTCTCGGCGCAGGAGTCACTTGTCTGCCGTTTTGAGACGACCGCTCCGGTGCTGCCGTCCTGTGTGTGCGGACCTCCCGCGGCCAGAAGCGGACGACCGGTCGAGGGCGCGGTGGTGGGGTACGGGCCGCGCCCATGGGAGGCCGTCCGACGGCACGTCCGGCCTGTCAGGGCAGGTGACGTGCCGTTGGGCGGGCTGAGCCATCAGTCGCCAGGCGGTGGGGTGGAGTGGCACTGCTCGGTTGTCAACCGTCCGGCAGTAGTGGTTGCGGCAGGGACAGGGCGTACCGCCGGATGGAACTGGCGGGGCGGCCGGCTGCAGGGTAGCGCTCTGGCGGAAGCTGGCTGTGACTGGAAGTCGCCAGTGGGTCCCTGATCAGCTCCAGGAGCCGGTCGTGGTCGGGGAAGGTGACCGCTTCCTTGGACCGGTAGTGCCGGAAGAACGTCGTGCGCCCCACTCCGGCCCGCTCGGCGATGTCGTCGACGGTGGTGTTCTCGTTTCCGCGCACGTCGAAGAGAGCGAACGCGGCGTCCGCGAGTCGCGTCCGCGCAGATGGCTTGCTCATGTCCGTCTGCGATGGATGAGGCCAACGTCAGTTCGCAGCGACTGCGCTGATCAGCTGGTCAGTGGCGGGCGGCCGCCCTGGTGTTGAGTGTGCGGCTGAGCGCGTGTGCCTCGCGCAGCAGTAGCGCACCGAGTTCGGGTCTGCGCTCGGGGCGGAACCTGGTCTCCACTCCGGTCACTGTCAGCGCCCACGCGGGCTGTCCGGCGTGGTCGAACACGGCCGCCGCCATGCCCCAGCTGCCTTCCACAATGAGTCCGGGGTTTACGGCGTAGCCGTCGGTTCGGGTCTGCGCGATCCGCTCGCGCATCGCGTCCGGCGCGTGTTCCTGGCCCCACCGGTCGACCAGGTCCCTGCGTTCCAGATAGGCGTCGATCTCCGTGTCGTCGAGGAACGACAGCACTGCCAGACCTGCTGAGACGACACCGAGCGGGAAGCGGGCGCCCTCGTACAGCACGAAGGAGCGGATGGGGAAGTCCCCGTCCTCGCGTAGCAAGCACACTGTTTCATCCCCCCGTCGGGCGGAGAAGAACGCGCTCTCGCCGGTCGCGGCCGCGAGCCGGTGCACGCTCTCACGCGCGTGGTGGGTGACGTCGTAGCGCATGCTGGCCGCCCCGCCGAGCAGGTATAGCTCAGGTCCGAGGAACCAGCGGCCGCTGCGCCGGTCGCGGTCGACGAACCCTTCCTCGGCCAGCGAGACGAGCAGTCGGTGCACGGTCGGTCTCGGCAGGCTCGTCGCCCTCGCCAGCTCGGCGGTGGCCGCACCGGCTTCGTTGACCGTCGATAGTGCGCGCAGTACCACGCCGACCCTGCCGACGAGGTGGGCTGCTGGGGTCGTGTCCGTGTGCATGCCTCCAGCATACGTTCACTGAATGGACGCCATGTCTGGCTCATGCTCACCGGCCGATCGGTTCTTCCGCCAGATGTGTTGTTTCTTGCCCAGCGAGGGGGTCCACGAGTTGACTCTGGGTGCTCAGACAGTGAACGCCCTAGACGGGAGGTGGACGAGTTGTTCAAGCTGTGCGCGAGTGCGGAAGCAGCCTTGGCCGGCGTGCTGACCGATGGCATGACGATTGCCGTCGGCGGTTTCGGTCTCTGCGGTGTCCCGAACGATCTCATCGAGGTGGTACGCGACAGCGGGGTCACCGGGCTGACGATCGTGTCCAACAACATGGGGGTCGACGGCAAGGGCCTCGGTCTGCTGTTGGAGAACCGTCAGGTGACGAAGGTGATCGCGTCCTACGTCGGCGAGAACAAGCTGTTTGCCCAGCAGTACCTGGACAAGGTTCTCGACGTGGAGTTCTGCCCGCAGGGCACGCTCGCCGAGCGTATGCGGGCCGGCGGGGCCGGGATCGCGGCCTTCTACACGAGGTCCGGGGTGGGGACACCCGTCGCCGAGGGCAAGCCGCACGCCGAGTTCGACGGGCACGTCTACGTGCAGGAGCGAGCGATTGTCGCCGACCTCGCGCTCGTGCACGCACACACCGCCGACGAGGCGGGCAACCTCACGTACCGCGCCACCGCACGCAACTTCAACCCTCTCGTTGCCACGTGCGGCCGGGTGACAGCGGCCGAGGTCGAGCACCTCGCCGACGAATTCATCGACCCCGAATTGGTTGCCACACCCGGCGTCTACGTCGACCGCCTGCTGATCGCGCGCGAGCGGATCAAGGAAATCGAGAAGCGCACGGTCCGCCCCCGCGCGACCGTCGGAGCCTAGGAGTAACCAGTGCCCCGGACACGTGACGAGATGGCGGCGATCGCGGCCGCCGAACTCAATGACGGCGACTACGTAAACCTGGGGATCGGTATCCCCACCCTTGTGGCCAACCACATCCCCGACGGCGTGCGGGTGACCCTGCAGAGCGAGAACGGCATCCTCGGCCTCGGCCCGTTCCCCTGGGAGGGCGAGGAGGACGCCGACGTCATCAACGCGGGCAAGCAGACGGTCACGGTCAACCCCGGCGCGAGCTACTTCGACTCAGCGACGTCTTTCGGCATGATCCGGGGTGGCCACATCGACATCGCCATCCTGGGAGCCCTGCAGGTGACCGCAAAGGGCGACCTCGCGAACTGGACCATCCCCGGCGCCCTCGTGAAAGGCATGGGCGGCGCAATGGACCTCGTGGTCGGCGCCCGCCGCATCGTGGTACTCACCGACCATGTCGCCAAGGACGGAACCCCCAAGATCGTCGACGACAGCACCCTGCCACTGACCGGCACCGGCGTAGTCAGCCGCATCATCACCGATCTCGCCACCATCGACGTGACTCCCGATGGCCTGCAGCTGATGACACTCGCTCCAGGTGTCACCGAGGCAGAGGTACGAGCGAAGACCGGCGCCCCTCTGCATCTGTCCGCCGAGGCAGTGGTCAGTGGTTGAGTACCAGCCGCGGTAGAGGAGTCCTTCACTGCCGGCACGGCCTGGGTTTGATCTTTATGCGGCGAGGTGTGTTGGTGCCGTTTCCTGGTCCCGGTTGGCGTGACGTAACCGTGGACTTTGTGCGGCGGCGACGTCGGAACGCGACCCGGTGCGTCCACAGCTCTGCAGCAGGCCCCATACGTGCAGTTCATGCTGGCATGCTGCTGAGGTGAAGGCCCCTCAACCGGTCGTCGCAACACCAGTTTCCTGGACCGATAGGAGATTCTGGTTGGTTGTTGAGTGCAAGGGCCACGACTTCGAGTTCGTCGGCGTCCCATGGCGACAGGTCTGTGCCCCGCTCTTCCGAAGAGTCAGCCATCGGGTTGGGCTGGCCGCGCTGGATGCTGCAGTAGCCCCGGTTGTCCACCTGCGCCCGTCGTCCGGGTGCGGCGGCGTCCGTCCCCGACCGCCTTGTGCAGATGTGATCACGAGGCGGCGTTTCAAGCAGTGCTGTGCTTCCCGGGGTATCTCGCATTCACCATTTTGGCCCGGCAGTGTGGCCCCGGCTGCCGGGCATGCGGATCTGTGTGATCGCGATGGTGTGAAGTGCCGCGTTGAGCTGGCGGTCTCCGCGCCTGGACAGGCGGTGGCGTGCGCGGTCCGCGCTGGCGATCTCGATGGAAGCGGTGCCGGCGTACTGGGCGAAGACGCTGGCGGTCAGGAAGCAGGGGGCTCCCGGTCTGGGCCAGGAGGCGGGCGGGGGTCACTGTTTTAATGCCAGGAGCGTCGGTCAGCCCGCTTTCGGACTCCGCGACCACCTCGGCCATGGCTTTGGCGTTGTCCATCAGCTTCACGTCCCCTGTCCGGATCTCGACGGTCAGGTCACCGGCGAGGGCCTGGCGGGTGAGTTCGGCCGGGCCGAGGGGGACCATCGTTTCGATCACGGCTTCGGACGTTCCCGAGGCGAGCTGACTACCAAATGCACCTGTCCGTCGATCAGGTCCAGAAGCCGTTGTCCGCGCTGACCACAGCCGGTCAGCTGGGTGATTCTCCACAGTCCGAGCCGCTTCTGGAGACGATTCGGGTGTCCCGGCTCGGTCCCAGGCGGCCCCGCAGGACACCGTACCGGGGCGGGCTGACAAAGTTTACGGCTCCCGGCGTAATGGACCTACCTGCACAGGTGCCGGATGGAGGCGACCATCCCGGTCCCTGCCGACCGCGTCCGCCACCGCCTCGGCTCCCGAGGCGGTTGGCCGGAAGTTCGACAAGACCCTCCCGCGACCGTCGGAACGTCCACATGCTGGACTCATCGACCGGATAACAGTTAGCGGGTTGCCGCGGTTTCGCTACCGATGGTTTGTTAAGGCGAGAGTGGGAGGTAGACGGTGAGCGGGTTGCTCGGGCTTACTGCATTGATCAGGTCCTGTAACTCTGCTGGCGGAGATGTCCTGCAGCAGGCCCGCCACCAGCGTTGCAGCATGGTGGCAGGGGATCAGCGAGTTGCGGACGGTGCGCAGGGCCCAGGGACAGCGGGCCGAGTGCAGCGTACTGGTGCCCCATCTCTTGCCGGTTGGCCCGGCTGGCTGGTTCGCGTGATATGTCGGCTTCCCAGCACAAGAAGAACACGCAGTTAATCAGTCCTACTACAGCCGAAGATCTTGTGACGGGACCGGTGTACCTCTCCGGCACATCCCGCTACGTCGTGTCCCCGGCCTTG
Organism: Streptomyces sp. NPDC044061; assembly: GCF_056434305.1. Lineage (NCBI taxonomy): Bacteria > Bacillati > Actinomycetota > Actinomycetes > Kitasatosporales > Streptomycetaceae > Streptomyces > Streptomyces sp. NPDC044061. Next base: position 9,838 of record NZ_JBWKFL010000101.1, read on the forward strand.
TTGCGGCGTTTCGCCACGGCCGGGCCAGCCGGGTGGCAGCTGCTCCCCTTTGATCTCCGTCATCCGGACCGAGTCCACAAGCGCAGGGGCACCAGGGCCTGCTCATTAGGCGACCATCGTTCCTGCAGCCCTCACAGGTAGGGTTGTGACCTCTCGGTCCCGGTGGGTGCATGGCCAAGACTGCGAGCCGTTCGA
>NZ_JBWKFL010000102.1:0-9944 GCF_056434305.1 Streptomyces sp. NPDC044061
CGGAGCGGTCCGCTGTATGGACAACGCGCCACCCAGACGCGCCGGCTCCGTACAGACATCGGTGGACATCGCCTCATTACGTGATGACTCTTAGAGTGGATAACCCGCCTCAGGTCGGGAAAGATGACGCCAGCCTTCGCAAACACCCAACAGGGTTTCACCAATGCGCGCCAGGCTCGCTGAACTTGACAGGAACCAAACGGACCATGGCGCGAGACCAGCACGCTGGAGCAACGGGGGGCCGGTGGCCGAGACAGAGCGCGAGCTGCACGAACGACACCAGACCCTGATCTTTGACTTGGCCGAGTGGCACGCCTGTATGAGCACTCTCGGGCCTGACGCCGCCACGTTTGACGCGAAGTACACCGCTCTGGTGCAGCATGCAGTTGAACTGCTGGCGTTCGAACAGCAACTGCCGGCCAAGTTGGCGGAATTGCAGAGGCTACGCAACGCGACGATCGTGCGATGGGCCTGGCGGGCCCAGACCGGCATGGCTGCCGTTCTCATCGTTGCTGTTCCCGCCCTCGGTCATACAGCAATGTGGCTAGTGCTGCTCATACCCCATTTGCTGGCGACGCTGATGGGCTGGGCGAGCCAGGTGACCGCCAAGCGACACAAAGGGCAACGCAACATAGCGCTTGTCCTACAAGCCCAAGGTCTGCTCGTCATGTTTGTAGCGCTCGGCACGCTTTCCGCCTGGTGGATCATCGCCGTCATCGTCGGCTGGATCGGCATCGGTGCGGTCTCAATGGGAAACGCCGCGGACGGGGGGACGAAGGCGTGACGGAAGAACTGAACCGCCAGTTACGTGACACCGAGCGACGCATCCGTGCCCTGGACAGGCGAGTTGACGACCTTGAGACCGGCCATCAGAGCCTGAGCAGGAACTTCGGCTACACGGAGCACCTCGATCACGAACTGCGCGTCATCCGCGACGACGTTTCCGAACGCGACGACAAGATCGACAAGCTTGTGAAGGAACTGGGCCAGCGCGTCGGCGCATCGCAGCGTGCCATTCAGCGCCTCGCCCAGCATGTAAAGCTCCTAGAAGGTCAGATTATGGCTGCCGGGGGAGCATCCGAGGCGAACCTGGACACCTTCACCAAGGACCAGCACGCCCTCGCCCGAAGCATGGCACGCGGCTGGCAGGCCCGTCAGCTTCTACTCAGCGACCACGAGCGCCTCACCCACCAGCAAAGCGTCCACCAGTACAAGGAGACCGCAGAGAGGCACAGAGCAGCCCAGGCCGCAACCATCGAAGCCATCGGCACGCTCGCCACCACCCGTTACGGAACCGACCTCCACACCGAAGCCGCTGGCAAGGTCCACACCGCGATCGCCGACGAGTCGAGACTCCGCAACAGCCTGACACGACAGGCGTCCACGGCGGAGGTCTCAACCAAGGCCCTGAGAGACGACGCTGCGACCCGCGCCGATCAGCAGCCGGACATGGCAGCCGGAAGCCGTGCCGAGCGGCGCCTCAGTCTCGCCCTGCGCAGTCGGCTCGATGACGCCGTCAGCCGGCGCCTGCTACTCCCTGCATGGTTCGTCACCGTCCTAGGCGCAGCACCGCCCGCCCGGGAGACGGAACAGTGGCTGGAGACCGCCACACAAGTGCTGCTATACCGCCTGGCCTACGACATCGCCGACCAGGTGCTCGCATTGGGGGCGGAACCCTCAGACTCTGGCAAGTACCGCCACAACTGGTACACCGAGCTCGACAAGGATCTGCGGCGCTGGTAGAAGTCCGGTCACCCTGCCGTCCGCCAAAAGACCATCGTGCACCGTAATCTGACCCGCTCCCGATGTCAGACCACTGAGACGGGGGATCGGTGCCCTGTGTGGCGTCCGGCCAGAAGGCCACGACAACACCTGGGAAGCGTCTGATCAGTTAAGCGATCCCATGCGAACCGTTGGGTCCGGTGCGGGTTCTTCCCATCTTGGTGGGGCTGCGTGGGCGTGGAGGTGGAATCCGGCGCCCAGTGCTGCTCCGTGTGGCCGGTGTCGGCGGGTGGTGGGTGTGCTGATCGTGGTCACGTCCTGGTGCCGGTGGGCTGCGCGGGGCAGCCGGGTCCGGTCCGTTGGTGCGTGTCCCTCCGGACGCTGGCCGGCACGGCCCGAAGGACGTACTGGGGAGGGAACCTCACGTCGCCTGGGCGTGAGGCGGTTGGTTCGCGGCCGGGTGGGACCGGTCTTCGACCGGTCCGTTCGGCTGGTGTTCGGGGTGGCGGTGATGACGGCCTTTGTCTCCATCGCGTCCACCACGGTGCGGATCACCATGGTGCCGGTGGCGCGGTCGGTGACGGTCTTGGTCTGGTGGGTGAGGCCGCGTGCGGCGATACGCCGCCAGGCGCCCTGGTCGCGGTCGCCCTGCCAACCACACTCGAGGTTGGGGCAGATGGCCCACTTCCATCCCGGCGTGGTGGGCCGGTCGGGTGCTTTGCGGTGCCGCAGGGGGGTGAGGCAGTGGGGGCAGTGCTTGGAGGTGTTGCGCGCAGGCACGGTCACCATGGCGATGCCGCATTCGGCGGCGAGGTGCCGCATGCGTTCAGCGATCTGCCCGCGCACCGTCTGGGACATGCGGGTGTTGTGGGTGCGGCCCATGCCCCCGGCTTCCATCGACCGCAGGTCTTCGAGGTAGATGACCGTGGCCTGGGCAGCGACGGCCTGATCGACGGCCCAGCGGGCGGCAGCCCAGGCCAGGCCGCCGAGCTTCTTCGGGAGCAGCACCTCGACGGTGACCCCGTACACGGCGAACAGCCGCTTGAGCCAGCCCACGCCGAACCGGGCCAACCGGTCCTCACGAGTGACACGCCCACGGTCACCGTGCCGTCCGACACCATCGCCAACACCCGGTTCAAACCGGGTCGGTTCTCCTTCAAACCCGAGCCACGGTCCCGGACGACCTTGACGATCTCCCCCGTGGCGGTGGCCCGCAGTTCGGCCTCCTGGGCCTCCAGAGAGGACTCCTGCCCGGACGAGCCGGACACACGCACATACAGCAACTCCAGGCGCGGGAGGGAGGTTGAGCAGTCGCTGCCGCGCTTCATGCTCTCCACATCCACCGAGGAGAACCGGCGCTCACGCCCGGCCCACGTGAACGGGACCTTGCCGTCCAACGCCCACTGACGCAGCGTCATCGGATGTATCCCAAGACGCTGCGCAGCCTTGGGCATCCGCAGCAACTCCATACACACAACCATACGTTCACAACACCAGGGATAGCTAATGAAGTTGGTGAGCCTGTTCAGGCCTTCGGTGGCGTCCCGGTAGCCAGTGGGGGAAGTAACTCCCGGGGCAGACCATGGGAATGGCGGGTTCGACGGTGCCGGCCCGGGTGTTCCACTCACGCGGGCGGTAGCCGTTGCGGCGATTGCCCCTCTCGTCGTTGACCTGTCCGTATTTAGCGTTGTACAGGGAAGCCCGTACACCACTTCTCAGGGCGCAACCACGACGACACCTACAGTCACCACCGCGGACATACCGTACTCGCAGGAAAACCACCCGCCAGCCGCACCCCTAACTCGCACTTTGCTTAAATCTCGCCAGGAAATGGGCAGCACCTTACGAACCAACCTTTCACAAGTGACCGCCCGATCAGTCTCTTTCGCTCCGATCAGGGAGGTCGGCCAGGATACGGCGGGCTCGGAGTTCCGCGAGGGCGGGGACGAAAACCCGCATAAGTCTGCCACGCAGGTGGTTGCAGGTTGCACCAAACGCTCCCAGCCTCGTGCGCCGTGCGACGGCTGGTGCAAGGTAATCCGCGCCGTTCAGCAGGTGTGGGCCGCAGCAAGCGCAGCCTGTTCATCCAAACCTGTCGGAACGTCGAAACTCGTAGATCCGGTAGGAATATTCAGAGTTCGGCTTTCCCAAGTTCACTCACCGGACTTCGATCTTCAATGAGCCTTCTCCAAGCTATTTCCTCGTGGCGCCATGGCGTGCCACTTGCCCCATAAGGCGCAGAGGCATCTAGTGCTGTGACCGCGTACGTTCGCCCGGGTTGGCAGCCGCGGCGGTTGGATGTGCGGTGACCCCCGATCCGACCGCTGGAGGCGTGGTGGTTGAGCCCTTGCCGTGTGCGCAGACAGCGCACCAGTGGAAGGAATCCGCAGATCCCGAACACGCCGCCAAACTCGACCGCATCGAGGAAGCGTTGGACCACTTCCCAGAACCGGGCCTTGCGTTCGCTGAGTTCGGCCCGCTCAGGTCAGGCCGACCGCAGGCTCAACCGGGAACCGAGCAGGGGAGTTCGGACTCAGACTGGCTACCCGCCACCCACCACGGCACCCCCAGCGTCCGGCACTTTTACGGCTGCTACTCGATCGGCGACGACCGCTTGTGGGGCGTCAACCGTCGCAGGAAAGGTGCCGTGAACACTTTGGCCGCGCTGCAGCCGATCCGCGCCGCCCGGCCCGATGGTTTACCGAGCTACGGGATCCTGGACAACTTACCCGCCCACAAGGCACCGACATCTGCCGCTGGCTGAAGAAGAATCAGGTCGAGTTGTTTGATCCGACCTACGCTTCCTGGGCCAACCCCATCGAGGCACACTGGGGACTGCTGCGGCAGGTCACCATCGCCAATTCCAACCACCCCAGATAGACCCTGGCCCTGCACGCCTACCTGCGCTGACGCAACACGAATGCCTGTCACCACGACGTCCTGACCGCCAAAAACGAGGAGCACGCCCGCATCCGCAGCGAGAAAGCTTCCGCTGGGGGCGGACGCCCCTCAAAAATGCAGCATGGACAACGCGGCGAACCTGCGCGGTCAGGGCACTAGACGTGGTCTGGTCGTGTGCCCTTCGCCCCATCCTCTGTCGTCCTCCTCCCCCACGGAATTGCCATGAATGATGCCGTCCTTCCCAACGAAACCCCCCACATCCGGGAAAGTCAGGATGCTCTTCCCCTCCTCGTCATAGGAGCCGGCCCGAAGGCAGTGGCAATCGCAGCCAAAGCCCGAGTACTCGGAGAACTTGGTTGGGATGTCCCAGAGATCCTGGTGGTCGAAAGGAGCCAGATTGCCGCGAATTGGCAAAGGGGCTGCGGCTGGACCAACGGAACCCAGAGGCTCGGGACGAAACCCGAAAAGGATCTCGGTTTCCCTTACGCTTCCCACGAGACCTGGGTCGCCGGTGACGAGATCGACCGGGCCATGGCTCAATACAGCTGGACTGGTTTCCTCATGGCGACCGGGGCGTATGCCGAGTGGGTCGACCGGGGTCGCCCACAGCCCGAGCACCGCCAGTGGGCGGAGTACATGTCCTGGGTGGCCGGCCGTGTCGATCTGAATCTTGTCCACGGCACAGTCGTCAGCATCGGGCACGAACCTGGTCGGTGGACCCTCACCGTGAGGACGGCTTCGGGGGAGACGACCCGATTGCCCGGCGTTGGTCTCGTTGTCACTGGTCCGGGGCCCGCCCGTAGAAACATCGCCATCGATGGCTGCCGTAGGCTCGATGCCGCCGCCTTCTGGCGACATGCAACGGCTGGGACCCTCGCCGCCGGTAGCCGAGCAATCGTCATTGGCGCAGGAGAGACCGCCGGAGCCATCGTCCGCGAGCTCGTCCGCCGCACCACATACCAAGTGACGGTGGTGGCTCCGAACGCCACTCTCTACAGCCGAGGTGAGAGCTACTTCGAGAACCGCTACTTCAGCAACCCCCAAGGCTGGACCAACGTCACTGAGAACGACAGACGCGAGCTGATCCGCCGCACCGACCGGGCTGTCTTCTCGCAGGAGATCCAGAACGATCTTGCGGAGCACACCAACATCGACTGGCATGCCGGACGAGTAAACTCGGCGGAACTGGACGGGGCTAAGGTCCGGACCCTGGTTTCTTATCAGGGCCAGGAGACACCTCACGTCGCGGATTTGGTCATCGACGCGACCGGCGGTGAGACGTACTGGTTCACCGAACTCTTCGACTCCACCACCACATCCGCCATCGAACAGGCTCTTGGCCGCACCTTCACCGCGACCGACCTTGAGCGGTCCATCGACGCAGACCTCGCTGTTGCCGGCCTTCTCCCCAGGCTGCACCTCCCTAACTGCGCAGCAGTGGCCCAGGGCCCGGGATTCCCCAACCTCAGCAGCCTAGGCCTGTTGTCGGATCGCGTACTCGTCACTTATGCCACGCTTCAGGCCACCGCTGTACCAGGCCGCAGCGCCCGCACGTAGCAACACATTCCTGCCGACCCCTCACCTGACAGCATCGAACTTCAGAAACAGGCATCTCAGCGTGATGATAGATTCCAGCCAGCTCCCAGCATTTGCGCTGGCTTCCCTAGTGATTGTGCTCACCCCCGGAGCCGACGTATTCCTCCTCCTTCGCACATCGATGACCTCCGGGGCCCGGTCTGGATTGTTTGCACTGGTCGGCATCCATCTCGGAAACATCCTGCAAGCAACCCTGATGGTGTCCGGGGTTGGGCTCCTCATCTCTCACAGCAACGCCCTGATGACAGCGCTGCGATGGGCTGGTGCGGCCTACCTGCTCTACATGAGCGCCTCCACTTTCCGATCCCTCTGGAAGAATCGTGAAGCGGACGGGCATGGCGAGGTGCCTCGAGAAGAGGAAACTCTTGAAGTGCCCCCCGGCAGGGCCCTGACGCACGGGTTCGTCACCAATGTGACGAATCCGAAGGTCCTCCTATTCTTTCTGGCCTTCTTCCCGCAGTTCATCGGGGACGCCGGAAACGTGACTGAACAGCTCACTGTACTCTCGGCGGTCTTTATTCTGGTGGCGTTCATCTGCGAGTTGCTGCTGGTATTGGGAGCGGCAAAGGTGGCTTTCCTATTCGCCCATCGGAGCCTGGCCAGAGGAATGGATGCTGCGTGCGGCGCGGCCTTCGCCTTCATCGCCGTCGCCCTCGTGGCCTGATCCGCTCTCCCGCAGACGTAACAGTTCAGGGAACAACACAATGACGCTCAGTGACTGCCCTCGCTCCGCCCTGTCGGGGACTATCCTTGCCGAAGCCGCGGCCCGATTCGGAACTCCTTTCTGGATCTACGACGCCTCGCGCATTCGGACCCAAATAGCCAAGTTGCGCCAGTTCGATGTCATCCGATTCGCGCAGAAAGCATGCTCGAACACTCATATCCTACGGATTATGCGCAAGGAAGGGGTGCTGGTTGACTCGGTTTCGTTGGGCGAGGTTGAGCGAGCTTTGGCGGCGAGCTACGCAGCCACCGGCGAACCATCCCCTATCGTCTTCACGGCCGACATCCTGGACAGGCCAACCCTGGATCGCCTGGTTGAGCTGCGCGTACCCGTGAATGTCGGCTCGCCAGACATGCTGGAACAGCTCGCTACGCGGTCACGGCGTCATTCCGTTTGGATACGTATTAATCCTGGTTTTGGTCATGGCCACAGCCACAAGACCAACACCGGTGGCGAGCACAGCAAGCACGGAATCTGGCACGAAAACCTGCGAGAGAGCCTGCGACTTGTCGACCGGTACGATCTCGACCTGGTCGGATTTCATATGCATATCGGATCCGGAGTAGACTACTTTCATCTGGAGCAGGTATGCGAGGCAATGGTCAAACAAGTACTCCTCAGCGGCAGGGATATCCGCGCCATTTCCGCTGGAGGCGGCCTGACGGTACCGCACTTTCCTGGACAGCCAGAGGTCGATGTTAACCGCTATTTCACAGTATGGGACTCGGCGCGCAAGTCCCTTGAGAATGAACTGGAACATCCGGTCCAGCTTGAGATCGAACCGGGACGCTTCCTGGTCGCCGCCTCCGGAACGCTGGTTTCGGAAGTGCGCGCGTGCAAGGCCACGGGCTCCAACAACTTCGTCCTGGTGGATGCCGGATTCAACGATCTGATGCGCCCGGCCATGTACGGAAGCACTCACGGCATCTCGCTTCTGGCACCCACCGGAACGGAACGCACCACGGGAATCCGTGACACCGTCGTGGCCGGCCCCCTATGCGAGTCAGGCGACGTCTTCACCCAGGACGGCGACGGCAGAGTCACCCCGATCCCACTGGCCCAGGCCACAGTAGGGGACTTGCTGCTGTTCCACACCAGCGGCGCATACGGTGCCAGCATGTCGTCGAACTACAACTCTCGCGGCCTCATCCCCGAAGTATTGGTCGATGGAGATCGTCTGCGTTTGATCCGCCGTCGTCAAACCATCCAAGATCTACTCGAACTCGAGGATTCGCTGGAATAGCCCCTCGCGGTCGGCCGTGGACCGAGTGCGGTGGTGCGTGTAGCCATAGAACGCGGCGACTGCCCCGTTGCACGGATCCTTCGGGTCGAACAGTGCCGCGGCGGTGGTTGGTCCAGGACAACTGCGATCGCCGCCAATAGGCCGCAGCCTGCGGGCCGTGCTGGGAGGCGCCTAAGCGCTCAAGTAGGGCTGGAGCCTTGGCCTCCAGGGTCGGGGCGCTGCCGAAGGCGGAGGCCAACTCGGCGTACTCGGCATGGGCCGGCGTGCTCTGCGCGAGTTCCTCAACCCGGCCGCGAATGGCCGTGCCGTGCTCGGCCGCCAGCACGGCCAGCCGGTCACGCGCGGCCGCGCTTCCCTTGGCGCACACGGAATCATGCCAGCGATGCCGACGGACGCTTCCATCGGGGGCAGCCAGCGGGCCGTGTACGGTGCGTACGCGCTGATGTGGCTACTTCCCCGGTCGGCGCGGCAGCCGAGTCGATGCGTATATCCCCTGCCACACTCGGTGTTCGGGCGGAAAGCCCATGGCCGCCAGCGTGTTGATGAGCATTCCGTAGGCGAGGAGGACTGTGGCCTCGTTCATGTCGGATCGGAGCGGCAGGTGCAGGGTCTCCCACAGTTTCATCCAGCGGTCCCGGACCGCCTCGCCGAACTCGTGGTCGCCCTCTGCCTCGATGGCCGCCACGGTGATGTACGTCTGCATCTGCATTTGGAGCTTCTTGGGGTGCTCCACAATCATGCGCGAGTACGCGATCGCCATGGCTTGCAACGCCTCTTCGCCGTACAGCCCCTCGGCAGCCTCCTCGAGGACCACGCGCGTATCCTCGAGGGAACGGAGGGAGGCGGCAGCGAAGATCGCCTTCTTGCTTGAGAAGAGCCGGAACAGGTAGGGCTGCGAGACGCCCACACGCTGGGCGATCGACTCAGTGGAAGTGCCGTAGTAGCCCTTCTGCGCAAATTCGGCGATCGCCGCACGGATGACGCCCTCACGTCGTTCCCCTGCCCTCATCCTCCCCATGGCAGAGAAATTAGTTATCAATTGCTAACAATGTCAACCGCGAACGGTGAACAGAGCGCGAACGTGTGGTCCGGGGAAGGTGTTACCTGGCGGCCCGAAAGGGGATCGCGTCTGGAAGCGCCGGGTGAGTTTGGCGTCTGGGACGACAGCAAAGACCGTCCCGCGGTCGAAGGTCTGCAGGTGGGCCTCGCTTCCCGGGCTAAGGAGTGCGGAGTCTCCAGCAGGCTGGGCTTGCCGTCCAGGCGCGCCATTTCCCCAGTGATGTCCTCGTGGTTGCCCCTCCGAGTGGGGGCAAGCCCGTGCCTGCAGGCGTTTGGGCGGCGGTCGGTCGAGTTCAGCTGCGAAGAAGGCAGTCGCCATGCTGGCGTACACCTGCCGGCTAAGTAAGAGCTTTCATTAATGCGAGCGGGGACGTGCTTCCCTGCGAAGGGTGCTGCGTTTACCGGATGTCGATCTTGAGGTTGTGGGGTGCGGCGACGCCGGCGACTGCGTGGTTGACTGCCTTGCCGCGGCGCCTGCAGTGGCGGAGGATCTGGTGGTCTTTGAGCCGGGCGATGGTGTGTTCTGCGACGGCGCGGCGTTTCCGGAACCGGCGGTAGTTGTGGTCTTTGACGATGCGGCCGTCGGGGCCGCGTCGTGGTGTGCGGACCAGGGCTCCGTCGTTCTCGCGGTTGGGCCGGTTGATGGGTGATCAGGTGGCTTTTTGCGGGGCTGGTGGGTTGCCCCGGGCCGAATGCGGA
>NZ_JBWKFL010000103.1:0-6010 GCF_056434305.1 Streptomyces sp. NPDC044061
AGGTCTCTCGATGATTCCACGGCCAGACCAACGAGGAATCCACCATCAGGTCACTGACCTGCGAAAACTCCACACGTAGTTCAGTCAACAGGTAAACGCGTCCTCCTCACCGCGCGAGGCCGTTCATGATCGCGGTTTCGGTGACCCTCCGTGGCCCTGGCACTGAAAGTGATCCAGAACCCGAACCCTGACCCTCTGACGGCGTATCAAAAGTGACCCACTTTTGTATCGGGAGAAGTTTCGGCGTCGTCTGCCGGATTCGCTGGCGGACCTGCAGGGTCCCGCCGACGGGGTCGTGGAGCCGCCGGCCACGGTTGTGTGGTCTGGACTGCGCGCTTTCGATCTCGGTAACGAACGTCAGCGGATGAGCCTGTACCGTACCGTCCTCGCCGAAGGGGGTGCGTGAGGACCTGTGTGGCCTGTTGGACCGTGACATCCTCCTGAAGCTGTGGCCCACGCTGCGCCGCCTGGTGTCGATCACGGTCTGCGGCGTGTGGGAAGAGGCGTTTCCGGAGTTGCGGGCTGTGGCGGGTGTTTCGGCTGCCCGGCCGCCTGCCCGTCGGCGCGCGCACGGGGGTGCGGCGGCCGCGTGAGACTCCCCGCGTTGCAGGCCCGCCTGCTGGCGGACGTCCTGGCCGTCGGCTCCCCCTACCGCTTGGTGATCACCGGCGGTTATGCCGTGCCGGGCCCACGAACTCCTTTCCCGTCCGAGTCAGGACCTGGATGTGGCCACTGAGAACCCGGCGCCGATGGAAGATGATTGTCCGTACCCTCACCGATGGGCTCACCGCCTGCGGCTGGGACATCGAGGTGATCGATTATCGCCCCGCTCTCCGCACGGCTCAACGTCACGGATGTCCGCTCTGGGGGCGGGGAGAGGTGTGAGGTGGACGTCCTCAAGGAGGTCTTCTCCAGGCCGGTCGCCGCGAGCGCCTCTGGGCCGGTGCTTGCGGAGCAGGATGTCGTCGGCACGAAGGTCCGCGTACTCGGCGAGCGGGGCCTGGCCCGTGGGCGCCCTGGACGTCTTCGCCGCCTGGCGCCGCTGGACCACCACCGACCTGGAGGACTTCGGCCGCCGCCACGCCCACGATCGCTTCGACCTCGAGTCCCTGCCCTCGCGTCTGACCGGCCTCGGCTGGATCGACGACGCCGAATTTTCAGGCGTACGGCGCGAGCCCTCAACTGATCGACGATCTGCTGGCCTGGACCCAGGAGTGGGCGGACGACGTTGGCCGCCGTCTGCTGAGCGAGGAGAATCTGGTCGAGTAGGACCCGGGCCCGGTTGGAACCTCCTTACCGTCGCCGGGGCCGCTCTCACGGCCGCCACCAAGACGGCAGTGTGCTGGGGGGCGAGTCCTCGCGGCCAGGACGTGCCGGAGTGGTGCCGTTGGCCGCGCAGTGACCGGAACTGCCGCCATAGCACCAACTGCGCGAAGTCGGCTGGTTGCAGTTGCGAGAACGACACCGTATGCGCCGAACCATCGTCGTACCGGATCGACGCTGATGGCCCCGCGCCCTCGTCACCGGACCTGCTTCATTGTGCTGGTAGCTATGGTGTGCCGCAGAGTCGGGTCAGCCGGTGAGTGCCTGTAGGGGGGCGTTTCCTCGTCTCGTGCGGGTACGTGTCCCGGCCCAGGCTTCCCGTTGTGACGATGTGTGAAAGGCGCTCGCACGACGTCGTCAAGCACCAGCTGGCGCACCGCTCCTGACTCCCGGCCGTCTACCTGCGGCCCCTGACTCCAGTCGGGGCCGCAGCCTCCACACTCCGTGGCGACGCTGTGCCCTTGGGGGTGGGCGGACGCATGGCGCGCCCTCTGCAGCCAGGAGGGGACTGTGGTCCGCCCGCCACCGTTTCTACGGCCACCAGCCTCGCGGCGGCACCTACGACGTCGTCACCAACTGCCGATGCTTGCTGACCACGATGCACCGTTGTACGGAACCGGCGTATCGTGTTTTTTCAGTGAAGGTCGCGCGGTTGTAGGGAAGTCGTCGATCAGGGTCGTGTCATTGTGGGGGTCTCCGGTCCGTCGCTTTCCCCCGTAGCGGCGGGCCGGACCGTTTTCAACGTCACTCTCGTGGACTGACCGTGCGGCAGTCGGTGGGGCCCGGCCGGGTCGCCACAGCGCACGCGGCGGCGGACGCCGCGTGCGCTGTCGGCAACGGTCACGTCAGCGACGACCAGGGCCAGAGGCCCTGCCGATGTCAGGTCGCTGTCCGTGGGCGACGTCCTCCAGGTCACCGCACCCGACGGCACAATATGTCAGGGCAGTTGACGTGCCGTCGGACGGGGTGGGCGGGGAGCAGTCGCCGGGCCGTGTGGTGTCGCGGTGCTACGGCTCCGGCAGTCGGTCGGCGGTACGCCTTCTCCGCAGAGGAGGGCACCGCCTCGCTCAGCGCCTGATCTGGTGCAGGGCGGTGCTGTCGGGCAGTCAGTGGCGGTGCTGTGACCGGGATCCCAGGTGGACTGGTTCGCGAGCTGCTGCAAGCTGTGCTCGTTGCCGTCGGGCATTCGAGCGGTCATGGCCTGGATCGACCTGCGGCGGCCGCCCAGCATCAGCCCCCGCATGTAGCAGTCACCTTTGGCCCGATGGTCCTTGCGCGGCACCGAGGCGAACACATCAGCCATGTTTAACGCTGACTTCGCATTCATGGTTCTTTTTCTCTCTCGTCGCACGGGCATCATGCTTGGCGACAGGCCGAAGCCGGACCTCACGGGGTCCTTACGTGGCCTGTGCGCTCGTGAGGAACGCGAGCGTGAGAGACACCCCTCATCGCGGGTCGCCCGTCGAAGTCTGCTTGGACGAGAGAAGTACGAGATATGTCTGTACAAGATCCTGCGCATCATCCTCCCCAGCGCATCGGCGTAGTGGCTGAGTCCGTTTCGGGCGAAACACGTGTCGCGGCGACCCCTGCGACGGTTCGACTGCTCCTCGGCCTCGGCTATGAGGTGGTTGTTGAGTCGGAGGGCGGTGAGGCGTCCGGTTTCAGCGATGAGGTCTATCTCGATGCCGGGGCGGAGATCGGTGAGGCGTGGGACGCGGATGTCGTCCTCAAAGTGAACGCCCCTTCAAACGCGGAGATCGCACGGCTGCGGCAAGGCGCTACCGTGGCCGCCCTGCTGACCCCGGCACAGAGGCCCGAGCTGCTTCAGGCGCTCGCGGATGCCGGGGTGACCGCTCTCGCGCTGGATGCGGTGCCGCGCATTTCGCGTGCGCAGTCGATGGATGTGTTGTCGTCGATGGCGAATATCGCCGGCTACCGCGCGGTTATCGAGGCGGCACACGTTTTCGGGCGGTTCTTCACCGGTCAGGTCACGGCGGCGGGCAAGGTGGCGCCGGCGAAGGTGCTTGTCGCGGGTGCGGGTGTGGCGGGTCTGGCGGCGATCGGTGCCGCTTCCCGGCTCGGGGCTGTCGTTCGGGCGACCGACCCGCGGCCGGAGGTTGCGGACCAGGTGAAATCGGTGGGCGGCGCGTACCTCCCGGTGAACGTTGCCCAGGAGACGAGCAGCGACGGGTATGCCAAGGCGACCTCCGCCGACTATGACCGGGCCGCCGCCGCGCTGTATCACGAGCAGGCGAGGGACGTGGACATTGTGATCACTACCGCGTTGATCCCCGGTCGGCCGGCGCCGCGGCTGCTGACGGCCGGGGATGTGGCCGTCATGAGGCCGGGCAGTGTGATCGTCGATATGGCTGCGGCGATGGGTGGGAATGTGGAGGGTACGGTCGCGGGCCGGGCGGTGGTGACCGACAACGGCGTCACGATCATCGGCTATACCGATCTCGCTTCCCGGCTGCCCGCTCAGGCTTCGCAGTTGTTCGGTACCAACCTGGTCAACCTGATCAGGCTGCTCACTCCTGGCAAGGACGGGCAACTGGTGATCGACTTCGACGACGTCGTGCAGCGGGCGGTGACCGTGGTCCGGGACGGTCAGGTGACCTGGCCGCCGCCGCCCGTCGCGGTCTCGGCCGCGCCCGCGGCGCAGCCCGCGCCCGCGCCCACCGAGCCCGAGCCTGAGCAGCGGAGGCTGACGCCTGCGGGCCGCTTTGCCCTGATCGGGCTCGGCATGCTCGCCATGTTCCTGCTCATGTCCTTTGCCCCGGCGCAACTCGTCGAGAACTTCACGGTGTTCGCGCTGGCGGTGGTGATCGGTTACTACGTCATCGGCAAGGTGCACCACGCCCTGCACACGCCGCTGATGTCAGTGACCAACGCGATTTCCGGGATCGTCGTGATCGGTGCTCTTGTGCAGATCGGGCACGAGAGCCGGATCGTCACCACGCTGTCCTTTGCGGCGATCCTGCTGACGAGCGTCAACATCTTCGGAGGTTTCGCCGTCACCCGCCGCATGCTGTCCATGTTCTCGAAAGGCTGACCTGAGATGATCTCTATGACGGCCTCACACGCGGCCGACCTGGTCGCCGCCCTGTTGTTCATCCTCAGCCTGGCCGGCCTGTCCCAGCACCGTACCTCCCGCGCCGGCGTGGTCTACGGCATCGCCGGCATGGCCCTCGCCCTCATCGCCACCACCGTGGCGGCGCAGCACGTCACCGCCGGCGCGGTGGCCCTGATCGTGCTCGCCATCGCGTTCGGCGCGGCGATCGGCCTGCGGCAAGCGCGGCGGGTCGAGATGACGCAGATGCCCGAACTGATCGCGGTGCTGCACAGTTTCGTCGGTCTCGCCGCGATGCTGGTGGGCTGGAACAGCTACCTTCAGGTGGAGGCACACGGTACGGGGCAAACCCGGATCGGCGCCGACCTGCTGGGTATCCACCATGGCGAAGTCTTCATCGGCATCTTCATCGGCGCCGTCACCTTCACCGGCTCCATTGTGGCGTTCCTGAAGCTGTCCGCGCGCATCAAGTCCCGTCCACTGATGCTGCCGGGCAAGAACGTCCTGAACCTGGGCGCGCTCGGCGCGTTCGCCGCGCTGACGATCTGGTTCACGGTTCGTCCCAGCCTGCCGCTGGTGATCGCGGTCACCGTGCTGGCGCTGGCCCTGGGCTGGCACCTGGTCGCGTCGATCGGCGGCGGCGACATGCCGGTCGTCGTGTCCATGCTGAACAGCTACTCGGGCTGGGCGGCGGCCGCGGCCGGTTTCCTGCTCGACAACAACCTGCTCATCGTCACGGGTGCGCTGGTCGGCTCCTCCGGCGCCTACCTGTCCTACGTCATGTGCAAGGCGATGAACCGGTCCTTCCTCTCCGTCATCGCGGGCGGTTTCGGCCTCGAGGTACCGGCCGGCCGCGAGGAAGAGCAGGGCGAGCACCGTGAGGTGGGCGCTGCGGAGGCGGCCGAGATGCTGGCCCGGGCCCGCTCGGTGATCATCACCCCCGGTTACGGCATGGCTGTCGCCCAGGCCCAGCATCCTGTCGCACAGCACGGCAGCTGCGCGAGCGGGGCGTTACGGTCCGCTTCGGTGTCCACCCCGTCGCCGGGCGCCTGCCCGGGCATATGAACGTGCTGCTGGCGGAGGCGAAGGTGCCCTACGACATCGTCCTGGAGATGGACGAGATCAACGGCGATTTCGCGGGCACCTCGATCGTGCTCGTCATCGGGGCGAACGACACCGTCAACCCGGCCGCGGCGGAGGATCCGGGCAGCCCGATCGCCGGCATGCCGGTGCTGCCGGTCTGGGAGGCGGAGCAGGTCATCGTCTTCAAGCGGTCCATGGCCTCCGGCTACGCGGGTGTGCAGAACCCGCTGTTCTTCCGCGAGAACACCAGCATGCTCTTCGGCGACGCCAAACACAGCGTGGAGGCCATCCTCCACGCGCTGGGCACCGATGGGCGCCGCGAGGCTCCGATCACACGCCAGGAGACGGTGGCCGGCCGGTGACCTCGCCCTGATTTCGTTCCTCATCCCGTCAGTTGCCGTCCCGGCGGCTTGGGGGTTCGGGTGCGGGGGGGGGGGGGGGGGGGGGGGTGGGGGGGGGGGGGGGGGGGGAGAAGAAAAAAAAGACCCCCCCCCCATTAAAAGAATCCACGCCCAGAACCTCCCTACACCAAAA
>NZ_JBWKFL010000103.1:6020-9877 GCF_056434305.1 Streptomyces sp. NPDC044061
TTCCCGCTTTTGTTTTTTGGTTTGCTGTGTCTTTTCTTTTTTTCGCTGTCTTCTCCCCCTTCCTCCCCCCCCCCCCCCCCCCCCCCCCCCGCTCGTGCCATGCGAGACCACTCCGCCTGAGACTTTCCGCTCCCAAGGACCACATGCACACCCGGCACGTCCGGTGGCTGCGGGACACGCCGCAGCACCGGCAGCGAAAAGCGGGATTTCAGGGCTCGTGAACCGTGCCTTTTGCGCCGTCCTGCTTGCTGTGACTGCCGGGTGTGTGGTTGGGCGTGACCAGGAGCACCGGGTCTCCTTCCGGCGTCGGCCGCCGCCTGGGCGGTCTGCGGGCCGGGGCGGCTGACGGCGCGGGCTTTGGGGTTCGGTGCTGAGCGGGGGTGGGGCCAGGGTGTGTGCGGTGTTGTCCCGGGGCGGGTGTCGGTTGGCGTAACTGGCCCGCCGGTCACACGTTTCGCACCGCTTGTTTGGATGGTGGAGACGCCCCCGCAACCTATCGTCGGGCACCGCCTGTGACCTCCGTCATGGCGTCGGGGTGCGCGAACCTGCGATGCGCCTGTTGTGCGGCAGCCCCTCGGCCTTCCCCATGCCGCGCTGTCGTGGGCCCGCGCAGCCCGCGCACACCCGAACTCTTGGTCAGGAAACGGGAGTTGGGGGCGGGCTGCCGGCTTCGTTCGGCCCTTGCATGCCGGGGTGGCCGTGTCGTGGGGGTGTGTCTCACATCCGCAATTATTGCAGTCTGTAATGGGACTAATTGAAGTAATACATTTTTGAGATGGGGGTGATCTTGCGAGAATCGGTGGCACGGACTCGTACCAAGGATGTGGATTCCTGTGAGCGCCCCGGCCGAACCGAGACGTGCGTTCCTGTCTGACCCGCCGACCCTGCAGCGCCGCGGCACGTTCGGTGCGCTGCGTACCCGTAACTTCCGTCTGTTCGTGACCGGTCAGGTCTTTTCCAACACCGGCTCCTGGGTGTTGCGTATCGCCCAGGACTGGCTGGTCCTCGACCTTACCGGCAGTCCCGCCCAAGTCGGTTTGACGACGATGCTGCAGTTCCTGCCGACTGTCGTGCTGGGCATGGCGGGCGGGCTGCTCGCCGACCGCTATCCCAAGCGCCGGATCATCCTGCTCAGCTACATCGGATGGGCCACCATGGCCGCCCTCCTTGCCGGTCTGACGCTTTCGCACGAGGTGCGGGCGTGGCAGGTCCAGCTGATCGCGGCCGGGATCGGTATCCTCAGCGCCCTGGGCGTCCCGGCCTGGCAGACGTTCGCCAACGACATGGTCAAACCGGAGCACGTGCGCAGCGCGATCGGTATCAACTCCATGGTGTTCCAGCTCGGCGGGATCGTCGGTCCCGCGGTGAGCGGGCTTCTGATCAGCTCGGTCGGGCCTGGCTGGTCGTTCCTGATCACCGCGGTGGCCTACGCAGCGCCGATCGTCGCACTCGCCCGGATCCGCGTCGATGAGCTGCACGTCTCCTCCCCCGCGCCGGCGCAGCGGGGGCAGTTGCGGGCCGGGCTGCGCTACGCCACGAGCCGGGCGGACGTGCTCTGGCCGATCGTCCTGGTCGGCGTGTTCGCGATGTTCATGGCGAACCTTCCTGTGACGCTGTCCGCCTACGCCAAGACCGTGTTCCACACCGGCCCCGGCGGCTACGGACTGCTCAGCACCATGGTCGCGGCCGGCTCCGTTGCCGGTGCACTCATCTCCGCCCGCCAGCAACGCACCCGGCTACGCACCCTGCTGGTCTTCGCAGGAATGCTTGCGGTGCTCTGCGTCCTCGCCGCAGCAGCACCAGGGCAACCCCTTTTCTGCGCGCTGCTGGCGGGGATCGGCGCGAGCACGCTGTTGCTGAACACGTCCACCAACGCCACCCTCCAAATGAGTGCCCCCGACGGCATCCGGGGGCGGATCATGGCCATCTACCTGCTCGCCTACTACGGCAGCGCCGCGATCGGTGGGCTCTTCGTGGGCACCATCGACCAGCATTTCGGTCCCCGCACGGGCATGCTGCTCGCCGGCGCCGTGCCCGCCGTCGCCAGCGTGCTGATCGCCGCACGGCTCCACCGTGCCCGTCCGCGCTCTCCCCGCACGACGCTCGCCGAGCACCCCATGGGTGCCTCAATGCGGCCATGTGACGTCGCGAGCGCCCCCGGCCGCGGTGAGCCACCAGAGCCGGTTGCACCCACGGCTGCGAGCCCGGACCGCTCCAGCGGGTCAGCAACGCCTCCAGGCGCGGTGTTGCCGGCTGTTCGTCGGCGATGACAGCTCTGATGCCTGGCCCTTGATGGAGGGCTCCAGCATGCCTTGCCTGGCCCGCGCTGATCGCGTCGGCCGCGAGCGCAGCGGGCGCGCGGGTGCCCCAGGCTGACGCTGCGTTCGTCCTGCACGTTCTCAGCCGCCGGGGGGCGACGTCCCAGCCATGGCTGCGCCTGAGCTGGGACGGACCGGTTGTGCACCCGAGCCCTGGGCAGATCCACGGCACGCGGGCGTGGAAGGGATGTCAGCCGCCGATGGGCGGAGGCTGGTCGTCGACAACGACGGTGGTGACGTCATTGCCGTCGGGTCTGGTCAGCGTTGCAGAGGTGACCGCCCCTGGCAGGTACGGCAGTTGATGGCATGAGTGTCAACGGTCACGCGATTCCCTGGCAGGAGCGCTACCTTCCCCCCGCCCAACCGGTCGAGGCGATTTGAGCTATTCCGTCCGGATCGTCAGACCATAGCGTCATCATCGATCTATGACTGCACTCAGCCTTGCCCAGCGGCTCGCCGGCCACATGCAGCACCTCCTTGGCGACGGCCCGTTTCCCCAGCCTGGCGGATGGACCCACATGGGCGCAGTCATCTGCGACGCCAGCTTCCACGCCCGCTGCACGTACGAGGCGACCCTCCGACCACGGCTGCTCCGGCTTCAAGCAGACTGGCCCGATGCGACGACGGTCCGCGGTTTCCAGGGGCGGCTTGCCGTAGAAAACCTTGCCGTGGCCATGAACTTCAATGCCCCACGGAAGGTTGCAACGGCCCGCGCCATCACCAACCTGCTGGCTGCTAACGGCGTCGACACCCGCGATGATCTCCACGCGTGGCTCGACCACCAGGCCAATCGCGCCGCGCTGCGCGCGGTGAAAGGAGTGGGACGGAAGAGCATCGACTACATCGGCAACCTAGTCGGCCGTTCGCAGGTCCCCGTCGACGTACATCTGCGCGCCTTCGCTGCGGATGCCGGCGTCCCGGACCTCCCCTACGAGCAACTGCGAGCTGTGTACGAGGAAGCCGCCGCACTTCTCGGGCACGAACAAGGCGGGCTGGAGCATGCCGTCTGGCGGCATCAGTCGGGGGCCGCGTAGCCACCACCTCTGTACCCAGCCGCGCAACTTGGTCCGTGCATCTTGTCGAACGGTTGGGCGGGGACGGTGGTGCTGTTGGTGGGGAATTACACGAAGTTCCACAGCATGAGCGAGAAGACCCAGGCCCCGAACCCACCACCCGCCTCGCGATCGGCTGGGTGGGTTCCTCCAAGATCGATCGGCCCCGCGGTCCGCACCCACCTCACCGGCACCAGCGCCACCTCCCACTCCTGGGCGGACAAAGGGGTACCTAGGCGCCGGAGGTACGGTCCGGGTGTCCCGGGTGTCCTACGGCGGCCGGCGGGAGAAGCTCTCTGCAGGCCAGCAGGAAGTCGACTGCTCTTACCCGAAGATCAGGTCCTCGGGGAACGGGCCGTGGCCGCCCTCGAGACCCGGCGGTTCCTACGCAACTGAGGTTGTCTCGTCAGGGTGAGGGTCGGGGGTTGATGATCAGGCCGGTCTCGGCGATGAAGCCGTCGAGGAGGCCGGGTCGGTACTGCATCCT
>NZ_JBWKFL010000104.1:0-9861 GCF_056434305.1 Streptomyces sp. NPDC044061
TCTCGGGCTTTCCTCCGGGCGCTTCCCTTCGGTCTTGCGTTTCCGACTCTATCAGATCTTTTCTCGACCCGATTTCCTCGGTGCTTTCCAGGTTTCCGCTCTCGCGTTTCCCTTTCCGGCGGTTCCGACTCTATCAGATCCTTTCGGCGTCTGACCCCCAGTCAGCGGGGCTTGTCTTCCCGGCTGTTGGGCCGTTCCGACGAGTGAGACTTTAGCGGATTCCTGGCCCCCGAGCTAATCGGGGCTGCGTCCTTTCGAACGCGGATTCCTCATTTCGCAAATACGCGCGCCAAAACCGTCGACGCCGAAGCATCGATGAGTGGCTGGTACTTGCGGAATGGCTGTCCGGGGACCGACCGGAGTCGGCGCTCACGTCGGACAACTCGGAGAACACTACGGATCGGGTCGGGGCGTGTCAACTCGCTGCGCCGGACCACTCCACGGGCGTACTGTGGGGGACGTGACTACGCGTACGTGTACCCAGCAGTGGTGGGCCGCCTGAGGCGGCCGTACTCACGTATGCATTCAACGGCCGCCGCCTCGGCGGCCGTTCTCGTATCTCCCTCCAGGACTCCGGGGGCCGGCCGGCCGAGGACGGCGGTCTCGACCGAGAGGTGGAGTAGAGATGACGCGGGTCTTCAGCGGTGTGAAGCCGACCGGGCACCTGACCCTGGGGAACTACCTGGGGGCCATGCGGCGCTGGGCCGAGGTGGACCAGCACCGGTCGGACGCCCTGTTCTGCATCGTCGATCTGCACGCACTGACCGTGGACCACGATCCGGCGCGGGTGCGCAGGCTCAGCCGGCAGGCGTCGACGCTGCTGCTGGCGTCGGGGCTCGACCCCGAGCTGTGCACCGTGTTCCTGCAGAGCCATGTCGACGAGCACACGCGGCTGTCGTACCTGCTGGAGTGCGTGGCGACGGACGGCGAGATGCGCCGGATGATCCAGTACAAGGAGAAGGCCGCGCGGGAGCGGGAGCGCGGTGGGAGCGTGCGGCTGTCGCTCCTCACCTACCCGGCGCTGATGGCCGCGGACATCCTGGCGTACGGCACGGACGAGGTGCCGGTGGGCGACGACCAGACGCAGCACGTGGAGCTGACCCGGGACCTGGCGGTGCGGTTCAACCAGCGGTACGGGCACACGTTCACGGTGCCGAAGGCGACGCCTCCGGCGGTGGCGGCGCGGGTGATGAACCTGCAGGACCCTACGTCCAAGATGGGGAAGTCGGACGACTCGGGACCGGGGATCGTCTATCTGCTGGACGAGCCGGACGTGGTGCGCAGGAAGGTCATGCGGGCCGTGACCGACAGCGGTCGGGATGTGGAGTACGACCGGGAGGGGCGGCCCGGGGTCGCGAACCTCCTGGAGGTTCTCGCGGCGTGCACGGGCGGGAACCCTGAGTCACTGGCGAGCGTTTACGACTCGTACGGCGCTTTGAAGAAGGACACCGCGGAGGCGGTGATGGAGGTCCTCAGGCCCGTGCAGGCCAGGCACAGGGAGTTGTGCGCGGATCCGGCGTATGTGGAGGGGGTGCTGCGGGATGGTGCGGAGAAGGCTCGGGCGATGGCCCGGCCGATCGTCGATACCGCCTGCCGGGCGATCGGGCTGCTGCCGCCCGTGGCTCAGCCTGTGCTGAGCGCCGCTGGTTAGGCGACTGAGCGCCGCCGGTCGGGCGTGGGGCGGCGGGCTGACCCGCCGCCTGCCTGGCCTTGGGTTTCAGTCCTTCTTGCCGGAGGCGAGTTCGCGGCTGCGGTCGCGGGCCGCCTCCAGTGCGGCGATGAGGGCGGCGCGGACTCCGTGGTTCTCCAGTTCGCGGATGGCGTTGATCGTCGTACCCGCCGGGGAGGTGACGTTCTCGCGGAGTTTGACGGGGTGTTCGCCGCTGTCTCGGAGCATCACCGCGGCGCCGATGGCGGACTGGACGATGAGGTCGTGTGCCTTGTCGCGGGGCAGGCCGAGCAGGATGCCGGCGTCGGTCATGGCTTCGACCAGGTAGAAGAAGTAGGCCGGCCCGGAGCCGGACAGGGCGGTGCAGGCGTCCTGCTGGCTCTCGGGGACGCGGAGGGTCTTGCCGACGGCTCCGAAGATCTCCTCGGCGGTGGCGAGGTGGTCGGCGGTGGCGTGGCTGCCGGCGGAGATGACGGACATGGCCTCGTCGACGAGGGCGGGGGTGTTCGTCATGACACGGACGACCGGGGTGCCGGCGGCGAGGCGCTCCTCGAAGAAGGAGGTGGGGATGCCGGCGGCTCCGCTGATGACCAGGCGGTCGGCGGGGACGTGCGGGGCGAGTTCGTCCAGGAGCGTGCCCATGTCCTGTGGCTTGACCGTGAGGATCATGGTGTCGGCGGTCTTGGCCGCCTCGGCGTTGCCCACCGGGGTGACTCCGTAGCGGGTGCGGAGTTCTTCGGCGCGTTCGGGGCGACGGGCCGTGACCAGGAGGTCGGCGGGGGCCCAGCCACCGCGAATCATTCCGCTGAGCAGGGCTTCGCCGATCTTGCCGGTGCCGAGGACTGCGACTTTCTGGCTCATGCGGTTCAGTTTCCCACCGGTGAGGAGGGGTGCGGGGTGGTTGTCCGGTGGGCGGACGCCGAGTGCCGCCGGGGGCTCGGTGCTGTTTCGGGGCTCACCCCGTCCGGCGGCGCAGGGTCGCGGCACCCAGTCCCAGCACCAGCAGTGCGCAGCCCGCGACGATCAGGACGTCACGGACGAAGGTCGCCGTCATGTCGGTGTGGTGGAGGACCTCGTTCATGCCGTCGACGGCGTACGACATCGGCAGGACGTCGGAGATGGTCTCGAGGACGGGGTGCATGTCGGAGCGGGGCGTGAAGAGGCCGCAGAGGAGGAGCTGGGGGAAGATCACCGCGGGCATGAACTGGACCGCCTGGAATTCCGAGGCCGCGAAGGCCGAGACGAAGAGACCGAGGGCCGTGCCGAGCAGGGCGTCGAGGAGGGCTACGAGCAGGAGCAGCCAGGGTGAGCCGGTGACGTCGAGACCGAGGAGCCAGACCGCGAGTCCGGTGGCGAGGGCCGACTGGACGATGGCGAGGGCGCCGAAGGCGAGGGCGTAACCGGCGATGAGGTCGGCCTTGCCGAGGGGCATGGCGAGGAGGCGCTCGAGGGTGCCCGAGGTGCGTTCGCGCAGGGTGGCGATGGAGGTGACCAGGAACATCGTGATCAGCGGGAAGATGCCGAGCAGCGAGGCGCCGATGTTGTCGAAGGTGCGGGGGCTGGCGTCGAAGACGTAGCGCAGCAGGATCAGCATCAGGCAGGGGATGAGGATCAGCAGCGCGATGGTGCGCGGGTCGTGGCGGAGCTGGCGCAGGACGCGTGCCGCGGTGGCGGTGGTGCGGCCGGCGCTCAGAACGCTGGTGGGTGCGGCGGGCGTGTCGGTTGTCGTCGTGCTCATCGGGTCGTCTCCTTGGTGCGGTCCGCGGTGGCTGCTTCGTCCACGAGGCGGAGGAAGGCGGCCTCGACGGTGTCGCTGCCGGTTCGGGTGCGCAGGGCCTCGGGGGTGTCGTCGGCGAGGATCCGGCCTTCGCGCATGAGGAGGAGGCGGTGGCAGCGCTCGGCCTCGTCCATGACGTGGGAGGAGACGAGGAGGGTGACGCCCCGGGTGGCGGCGAGGTCGTGGAAGAGGTTCCACAGGTCGCGGCGCAGGACGGGGTCGAGGCCGACCGTCGGCTCGTCGAGGACGAGGAGTTCGGGCGTGCCGATGAGGGCGACGGCGAGGGAGACGCGGTTGCGCTGTCCGCCGGAGAGGTTGCCTGCGAGGACGTCGGCGTGGCTGGTGAGGTCGACGTCGGTGAGGACGCGTTCGGTGTCCTGCCGGCGTTCGGCGGGGGCGCGGCCCGGGTCGAGGATCGCGGCGAAGTAGTCGAGGTTCTGGCGGACGGTCAGGTCGTCGTAGACGGAGGGCGCCTGGGTGACGTAGCCGATGCGGCTGCGCAGGGCGGGGTGACCGGCGGGACGGCCGAGGACTTCGAGGGTGCCGGTGACCTTGGCCTGGGTGCCGACGATGGAGCGCATCAGGGTCGACTTGCCGCATCCGGAGGGGCCGAGCAGGCCGGTGATCTGGCCGCGGGGGACGGTGAAGCCGAGGTGGTGGAGGACGGTGCGGGGGCCGCGGACGACGGTGAGGTCTTCGGCGTGGACGGCGTCCGGTGCCGTGGGGTCGGGTGGGCCGGGCACATAATTCATCATGCGATGAATAATCTGTGCACGAGGCTTCGCCGTCAAGGGTCCGGTGCGTGGAGCGGGCGGGCGGAGGCCGGTGTGCGGCATACGAAAGCGGCGACCCGGGAGGAACCGGGCCGCCGCCGCTGCGAAGTCGTCGTCTCAGGGCTTGGTGGCCACGAGCAGAAGCACTTCGTACGTCTCCTCGACGGCGCCGTCCGGGAAGACCTTCAGCAGATGGCCGCGCTCCTCCTCCAGGAACGCGTTCCTGCGCTCCTCGGAAGTGACCAGGAAGGCCGAGTGACTGCCGATGTTGGCGAGGTGGGTGTCGATCGGGACGCGGCGGCTCCATCGGACCTCGCGGCGGGTGAAGCGGAGGCTGCCGCCGGGGTCGGCGTGCGCGGACCGGTCCCCGGCCCTGCGCTTCTCGGCGGCGATGTCGACGCCGAAGAACCGCCCGCTGCGGTCGGCGGCCTCGGCGATCCACTCGACGTCGAGCGCGTCGGTGTTCCACCACAGCGCCAGCGCTCCGCCCGGCCGCAGCACGCGCAGCGCCTCCGGCACGGAGCGGGTGGGGTCGGTCCAGTGCCAGGCCTGGGCGTAGGTGAGGAGGTCGGCGTGGGCGTCGGCGACCGGGAGGGCGTTGCCGTTGCCCCGCACGATCGGGATGTGCGGCAGTGCGCGGTGGAACTCGGCGGCCATGCCCTCACCGGGTTCGACCGCGAGGACGTCGGCGCCCCGGGCGCGCAGCAGGGCGGTCGCGATGCCGGTCCCGGCGCCGACGTCCACGACCCGGGCACCGGACAGCGGCCGGCCGGCCAGTTCCTCGACGGCGTCGAAGAGGGCGGGCGGATAGGAGGGACGGTTCGCCGCGTACTGGGCGGCGGCGGCGTTGAAGGAGTGGGCGCGGGCGGCGTGGGAGGGCGGCTGCGTCGTGGTCATACGTTCATCGTCGCCGGGTGGGGTCGTCCGGCGACAGGGGATATCGGGGCCACGGCGCCGGAGGCCGGGCGGCGCGGCTGGCATGGGGCCAAGTTCTGTGTGGTGACGACGAGTTGCGAGGGGTGGCAGTCATGGCCGAGCAGGGCGGCGGGGCCGGGGACGCCGTGGTCGCGTATCCGGTGGGGCGGGTCGTCGGCGGTCGGGCGGAGGTGCGGGACGACGAGTGGGGCGAGGTCCGCTCGGTGATCCGCCTCGACGGCGACCGGTTCACGGCGGAGGCGCTGGCCGGGTTGGACACCTTCTCCCACCTGGAGGTCGTCTACCACTTCGACCGGGTGCCGGAGGACAGGGTCGAGACCGGGGCCCGGCATCCGCGTGGCAACACCGACTGGCCGAAGGTCGGCATCTTCGCCCAGCGCGGCAAGAACCGTCCCAACCGGATCGGCGTCTCGCGCTGCCGGGTCGTCCGGGTGGACGGACTGGACGTGCAGGTCGAGGGCCTCGATGCCGTGGACGGGACGCCGGTGCTGGACATCAAGCCGTACATGGCGGAGTTCGGGCCGCAGGGCGAGACCAGTCAGCCGGAGTGGGCGACCGCCGTCATGAGCCGGTACTACTGACCGGCGCGGGTCACCGGCGCCGCTTCTTCCTCGACGGATCACCCGTACGCCGGGAGGAGCGGCGCTCGTACTCCTCGCGGGCCTTCTCGTACTCCTCGCGGTGCAGCTTCTCGCCCGGGGCCTCGGTGAGGGAGCGGAAGAAGTAGGCGAGCAGGGAGCCGACGAAGCCGATGGCGAGGAGCCCGCGCAGGGAGGCCTGGCGCTGGGGGTCGTGGCGCTTGCCGAAGCCCTCCCAGGTGTTGCGGAAGGCGAGCGCGCTGCAGATCGCGAACATGGCGACGACCAGGACGGTCACGAAGGCACCGCTGTCGGCGATCTGGATGCCCTCGTAGGCGAGGCGCAGCACCAGGCAGGAGACGACGGCCGCGGCGAGGGAGCCGACGGCGACGCCGGCTCGGCGGGCCGCGTACCCGGTGTCGTGGTCCACCCAGCTCGTGCCGAAGAAGCGCAGGGACTCGGGGCGGGGCCCGCCCGCGGAGCCCGCCGGGATGCCCGGGGTGCCGGTTTCGTCGCTCACGAGACGATTATGGGCTCCGGGCGGGGGCGGGCTCGGGGCGGGGTCAGCCGCAGCGGGGGGCGATGTAGCCGTCGCTGCCCGTATGCACGTAGGCGTCCGAGACGTACTCGCCGTTGTCGATGTTGTCCCAGATGTTCGTGGTGCCGTACGTGCCCGTGACCGTGGTGCCCGGTGACTGGCAGAAGACGTGGACCTTGGCTCCCTCGGGCAGTAGGCGGACGAGGTTGTAGCTGGTGCCGGGGCCGCTGCGGACGTTCAGGCGGACGCCCGGGGCGACGTCGTAGTAACGGAGGGAGTCGGCGGAAGCGGTGGTGGCCGACACCCCCGTCACCGTGAGGAAGGCTGCGGCGGCAGCGCCTGCGAGCAGGAGGGGCCTGCGACTGCGCGATGTCATTGTCGGTTCCTTCACTAATAGAGCGGTCAGGCGCAGCGCGACGCGACGTAGCCGTCGCTGCCCGTCTGCACGTAGGCGTCCGAGACGTACTCGCCGTTGTCGATGTCGTCCCAGATGTTCGTGGTGCCGTACGTGCCCGTGACCGTGGTGCCCGGTGCCTGGCAGAAGATCGGGACGCGGGTGTCCACCGGCAGGACCCGGACGATGTTGTAGTTGGTGCCCGGGCCGCTGCGCACGTTCAGTTGGACGCCCGGGGCCGTCGGGTAGGTACGTACCGTGGCGGCGTCGGCCACGGAGGCCGATCCCATGACCATGAGAAGGGCTCCGGCGGCGCCGGCGAGCAGGACGGATCCGCGTCTGCGGGATGTCATGTGTGGCTATGCCCTTTCGTGGGTGTCGGCCGCGGTACGGGGCGCCTCAGAGGGAGCAGCGTGAGGCGACGTAGCCGTCGCTGCCCGTCTGCACGTAGGCGTCCGACACGTACTCGCCGTTGTCGATGTTGTCCCAGAGCTTCGAGGTGCCGTACGGGCCCGTCACCGTCGTGCCCGGCGCCTGGCAGAAGATCGCGACTCGGGAGCCCTCGGGGAGGACCCGGACGATGCTGTAGTTGGTGCCGGGGCCGTTGCGGACGTTCAGGCGGACGCCCGGGGCCACCGCGAAGGTGCGCACGGTCGCCTCCGCCGTGAGCGACTCCTGCTCACCGGATCCGGTGACCGCTTCCGAACGGTCTACGGACATGAGACCTCTCCCCCTGCCCCCACCGCCGTCATGGGGACCGTCAGTTCCTTGAAGCGAGTCACGGAACACCTGAGCGCGACTCGCACGCAGACGCTAGCAAGCCGCCTCTGTCTCGTACGAGTCATCGACTAGGCTCCGTGCGTCGCGCGCGCGGACGAACAGCACGGGGGTGGTCCATGACGCCACAGCGCAACACCGGAGCGGGCGCGGAAGCGGAACTTCCCGAGTACGCCGGTCACTACCACCTGGAGTCGTGTCTGGGCTCCGGTGGCATGGGCGTGGTGCATCTGGCCCGCAGCACCTCCGGGCTGAAGCTCGCGGTGAAGGTCGTGCACGCCGAGTTCGCCAGAGACCCCGAGTTCAGGGGCCGGTTCCGGCAGGAGGTGGCCGCCGCCCGCAGGGTGAGCGGTGCCTTCACGGCACCTGTGGTCGACGCCGACCCGGAGGCCGAACGGCCCTGGATGGCCACGTTGTTCATCCCCGGACCGACCCTGTCCGACCAGGTGAAGCGGAACGGGCCCATGACTCCGGAGCAGTTGCGGCGGCTCATGGCCGGGCTCGCGGAGGGGCTGCGCGACATCCATCGGGTCGGGGTCGTGCACCGGGATCTCAAGCCGAGCAACGTCCTGCTCGCCGAGGACGGCCCGAAGGTCATCGACTTCGGCATCTCCCGGCCGAAGGACAGCGAACTGCGCACCGAGACGGGAAAGTTGATCGGCACGCCGCCGTTCATGGCGCCCGAGCAGTTCAGGCGGCCGCGGGAAGTGGGGCCGGCCGCGGACATCTTCGCCCTGGGATCCGTCATGGTGCACGCGGCTACCGGGCGAGGGCCGTTCGACTCCGACAGTCCGTACGTGGTCGCGTATCAGGTGGTGCACGACGAGCCCGACCTGACAGGCGTGCCGGCGAGTCTGGCCGCCCTGGTCAGCCGCTGCCTCGCCAAGGAGCCCGAACAGCGGCCCACGCCGGACGAGTTGATGCGGGAGCTGCGCTCCGTGGCGGCCTCGTACGACACGCAGGCCTTCATACCGGCACAGCGGACCGGTGACGACGGGAGGCGGCAGGAGCCCGCGGAGGCGGTGCCGGAGTCCCGGGAGGGCTCGTCCCGGCGCCCGCTCCGAGGCCGCCCGGCCTTGCGGACCCTCTTGGCGGCCGCGTCCGTCGCCCTGGTCGCCGGTGGTGTCCTCGCGGCGCTGCTGTGGCCGCGCGGTGCCGGCGGACCGGTGGTGAAGGAGACCGGCGCCCGTGCCGGCACGCCCGCGTTCACCGCATGGCAGGCGAAGCCGGGCGGGAGGAAGGCCGGGATGCCGCGATGCACGGACGGTGCCGGGCGGCTGCTGTGTTTTCGTTCCGGGACGGCCTACGCCCTCGACATGACGGACGGCACGCTCCTCTGGCGGCACACGGTCGCCGAGGAGCCCACGAGTGGCACCCCGGCGCTGGCGGGCGGACTGCTGTTGCTGCCGACGGACGGCGGCCGGCGGGTGGTCGCCCTCGATCCGGCGTCCGGGAGGTCCCGCTGGCAGCGGACCGTGCCCGCCAACACGGGTCTGCGGATCGCCGACGACATGCTCCTCGTCACCGGCACGGACGGCACGGTGAGGGGCATCGACGGCAGGTCGGGGAACGAGAAGTGGCACCGCCGCCTGCCCGGCCGCGGCACGCCGACCCTGACCACCTTCGCCGGCGACCCGCTGGTCCATGCGGCCACCGCCTCGACGGACGGGGCGCACACGCTGCTCACCGCGCTGGACGCGCACACCGGTACCGCACGCTGGACGGCCCGGCTCCAAGGCGCGCTCCGGCCCGTCGGCAGCCAGGGTGGTTCACTGATCCTGCTGTCCGACGACAACACCGCGGTCGTCACTGACGCGGTGGTCCGCTACTCGCCCGCCACCCGGACGACGCGCCGCATGACGCTGCCGGTCGCGCTCACGACTCCGCAGGCCGCCGTGCACGGCCATGTGATCTACCTGCTGGCGGCCGGTGGCCCGCTGGAGGCCGTCGACCTCGGCACCGGAAAGCGGCTCTGGCACCTCGAAACGGCCGTGAGCCGTGGCTCGGCCCCCGTCGTCGCCGACGAGCACGTGTACTTCAGCGCGCCCGACGGGCGCCTGCTCGCCGTGGGTGCCCGTGACGGACGTCTGCTCGGGCAGACATCGCCGCGGCTCGGGACCAACTCGGGAGAGGTCGCCGGCACGCTGCCGACTCCGGTGCTCGTGGGCACCCACGTCTGTGCCACCGCCCCCGACGGCACCGTCTTCGCCCTCGACGGGCGCGAGCCGTCGGCCTGGTGACATCGCGGTCTGTCGGCCTGGTGACATGCGTGAAGGGGCCGCCTCCTCACCGGAGGCGGCCCCTACGCGTGGGCCCGGTCAGCCCAGCTTGCTCACATCGCGCACCGCGCCCTTGTCCGCGCTGGTCGCCATCGCGGCGTAGGCGCGGAGGGCAGCGGAGACCTTGCGGTCGCGGTCCT
>NZ_JBWKFL010000105.1:0-9547 GCF_056434305.1 Streptomyces sp. NPDC044061
CCGCGCTCCTGCCCAGCGTTGAACTCGCGCCCGGAGTCCTGGTACGGCACGTGGACGCCGGACCCTACGGAGGCCTTGCCAAGGAGAACCTCCCCACACAACTGTGACTCGGCAGCGGTGGCGGCCGGCGCCGAAGGGTCAGATGCAGACGGATGTTCGCCCGGGGCCGGCACATCCGCTCCGAATCATCGATGACCTCTGCTCGAAACCGCTGCCGTCCCGATGGTGAACCGACGCCATGTTGTCACCGACGGCTAGCACCACAGTGCCTCCCCCCACGAGACCTCGGCCGGGCCAGGCTCCCACGCCGCATACGGCCAACAGGCCACTTCCACCGCTCCGAAGCCGTCATCCACGTCGCGATGATCGACCTCATAAGCCGACACCTCACCCGCGAATCCACCCCGAACTGGCTCGACACCTGAACCTCGAACCAAACAACCTCGCCGGGACAAAACGCTCTTTGACCCCAGTCTCGCCGTCCAGCCGCTTGCAGGCGGTGGTGTGCCAAGCCGGGATGAAGTAGCCAGTCGGTACGATGTCTCTGCTCTACCTATCGACAGTCCGTAGAGCCCCGCCCCAGGGAATGGTTGAGCTGCGCTGTCAGAAGGTGGGCGTCAAGCTGGGCGATGGCGACGGTGCGATCGGCGCGTGCATGGCCAGCAAGCACTTGATCAGTATGAGGGACTCCGGTGAGCGCCCGCGGAGTGGCTGAGGGGCCCTGCGCTTCTCGGACAGCGGTGTTGAGGGTTCTCCTTATGCCGCTGCCTGCAACTCCTCGTACTCGGCGTGTACTTCTGCGGGAGTCTTGTAGCCGAGTCCGGAGTGGAGGCGTTTACGATTGTAGAACATCTCGATGTAGCGGACGATCGCCCGGTGGGCATGTGCGCGTGTTGGGAACGTAGTTCGGTGCACGAGTTCGTTTTTGAGGGCGCCGAAAAATGATTCAGCCATCGCATTGTCCCAACAGACACCGGTGCGGCCGACCGACGCTCGCAGGCCCAACGAGCGGAGCTTGCAACGAAGTTCCCGAGACGTGTACTGGCTGCCGCGATCGGAATGAAATATGCAGCCTTCGGCGAGGTCGATGTTCCGGGCCGCCATATCGAGTGCATCCGATATGAGAGAGGTCTTCATGTGGTCGGCCATCGCCCAGCCGACCACAGCTTTGGTATGGCAGTCGATGACGGTCGCGAGATAAAGGAACCCGGCCCAAGTGTGAACGTAGGTGATATCGCTGACCAGTTTGCGCCCGGGAGCGTCAGCGGTGAAGTCACGGGCCAGCAGGTCGGGCGTGGCCGGCGCCGCATCATCAGCGATCGTGGTCGCCCGCCAGGGCCGCGGCTGGCATGGCACCAGGCCGAGCTCGCGCATCAGCGCGCGGACCAGTTCCGCTCCGGCCTGCACGTTCATCCGCTGGAGCACGGCGTGGACACGCCGGTAGCCGTAGGTCTCCTGCGAGTCAGAGAAGACCTGGAGGATGACGGCCCTCAGTTCCGCACGGCGCTTCGCGGTGGCCGACAATGGCCTCGATCTCCAGTGGTAGAAGCCCGACGTGGATACTCCCGCCCAGGTGCACATCTGCTGCACGGGAAAGTTGTCGGCCTCGCCGTCGATGAACTCGTACTTCTCCGTCACCGGTATTCCTGGGCGAAGAAGGCCGCCGCTTTTCCCAGGAACTCGGTCTTCATACGGAGTTCCCGGTTCTCGCGTTCCAGCTCGCGCAGGCGGGCACGTTCGCTGATGTTCAGCGGAGGCTCCTCCCCGGCGTGCTCTTGCCGGTACCGGCTGACCCAGGTGCCCAGCGTTCCCTCGTTCACTTGTATCTCTCGGGCGACCTCGGCGATCGGGCGCGACTCCACGACCACCATCTTGACCGCCTCGTCCCGAAACTCAGGACTGAACTTCCTACGCTTCTGTGCCACGTGCTCTCTCCGCCGTTCTGGACTTCAATCCTATGGGGACCGCTGTCCGAGGACTTCGGGGCGCCTCAGGCCTGGTCCATGTGTCGACAGTTTGGTCCAGCAGTTCGAAGGAGACGATCTTGTGTTAGAGACCAAGGCGATGGGTGGTGGGTGCGTCGAACGTGTTGCAAGTGAGCATGAGTTCGCGAATTCTTGCGGCGCCGGCCTCGGAGGTAAGGCCGCCCATGGCCCCCCGGCGGGTGGGAGGACCCCACCTCCGGCATCCGGAAGCGGCAGGTGTCGGCGGCTACGCGCAGGTCACAGAAGGAGGAGAGCGCGAGGCCGGCGCCGATGACTCTGCGATGGAGCCGGGCGATAGAGATCGCGTGAGTGGATACCAGGGCCTGACACAGGCGGTAGGACTTGTCCACGCTGCGGCGCAGGGCGGTTCCGGTCGGATCCGCAGCCAGCGCCACCTGGAATTCGCTTCGGTCGGCTCCCAAGCAGAAGTCCTCGCCCAGGTATGACACAGCAGCCGGATGCGGCGGCAGTTGATGGAGCTCGTCGACGAGAGTGATGAGGTCGTCGAGGACGGCGACACTGAGCGTGTCGTCCTGTTGTGAGGGATTGAGTCACACACGGAGGACAGAGCTGTCCTGCTCGATGGCCACAGTTTTGAGCGTGCGGGCAGTGAGGGTGCCGCGGTTTTCGATCATGCGAGGGCTACGTCCAGGTTCAGCAGACGCCGGAACGCCACTCGGGGTGCCCACGACGGGCGGCGCACGAGGGTGAGGCGGGGCAGGCGTTTGACCAGTTGCTGGAGAAGGGCCTGGGCTTCCAGCCGCGCCAGCGGGGCCCCGAGACAGTAGTGGATGCCTCCGCTGAAGGCGAGATGATCGGGTTTGCGGTAGGGGTCAAATTGCTCGGGATCGGTATGCCTGGCCGGATCCCGGTGAGCGGCCCCCACCATCAGGTGGACCATGTCATTCTTGCCGATCTCAACTCCCCCCAGTACGCAGTCCTTGGCGGATATGCGGCTGATCACGTGCGTGGGCGGGTCGTAACGCAGTGTTTCCTCAACGAATGCGGGCACTAGGTCGGGGCGGGTGGCGATCAGGTCCCACCGCTCTGGGTGCTCGACGAGTCGCAGCGTCATGGTCGACAGCAGGCTGGAGGTGGTCTCCAGTGCCGCGAGAAGGACGAAAAGGGTCAGGAAGTAGACCGCCTCGTCGGCCTTGTCGCCATCTGGTTCGATGGCGTCCCAGGTCTGTATCCAGCGTGAGACGGGGTCTTCACCTCGATGGGCGCGCCGGTGGCGTACCAGGTCCATGAAGTAGGCGCGTAGCTCGGCCGTGGCAGCGTCCGAGCGGGCCAGCTGGCTGGCGGAAGGCAAGAGTTCCTGGGTGAAGACCTGCTCGTGCGTCAGCTCGCGCAGGCGCGCCCGGTCGGCAGTCGGCAGGCCAAGCCAGTCGCCAATGGCGGTGACCGGGAGCTCCTCGCTCACCAGGGCTGCGAAGTCCGCCTCACCAGCATGGAGTTGCTCTGCCAGGGAAGCGAGAAGCTGATCGGTCACCCGGTTTATCGTCCGGCCGATCCGTTGCAGGGTTGGGCGGCCGAACATGCTGGCCGCCTTGCGTATTCGGGTGTGTTCCGGAGGATTCAGCGCGGGCAGGGTGTTACTCATCTCCCGTGAGGAAAGGGCGTTCCAGCGCGTGCGGGCGCCTTGCTGTCCGCGCCAGCGCTTGTCGGGCTCCAGCCAGTCACGGCTGCGGAGCACCTGGTCACACATGTCGAAGCTGGTCGCGACGAAGCCGCCCCAGGGAGCAGGGCTAAGCGCACCCCTGGACCGGAGCTCCATGTAGACGGGGAAGGGATCGGCCTGCCCCTTCGCCGTCCGAAGACGGGAGAAGATGGAGACGGCTGAACGGCGATCGTGCACCGGATTTGCGGAAACCACCACGATGACGGCTCCTTCCTGAGCATCAACCGCCATACGTACCCACCAGATGATTGAAACATCCAGTAACGTCAGGGTAGTTGGGGTTACGTTGGTCACTCCCCTCTTGTCCACGCCAGGAAGCGGCTGAACAGGCCCGCCTTAGCCCGCGGCGCCGACCGGGACGTCGGAGCGTCGGACCGCTGGGATGCCTGAGGGCGAGCGGGCTCGGATGGGACGGGCCTCAGGGTGCGAGGGGCGAACCGGACCGGCAGCGTCACGAGCGAGCGGCTCCACGGCGTCGGCACCCAGGTAAGCGCCTTGAAGGGCACGCGTACTTCGAGGTCTGGCAGCCGGTGGAGGAGGGACTCGACAGCAGTGACCGCGATCAGGTACGCCGAGTCTTTGGCGGGACATGCGTGGGGACCCGCGCCGAAAGCCAAGTGCGCCCGGGAACTAAGCTGTTCCCGGTGTTCGGTTAGCTTGGGGTCGGTGTTGGCGGCCGCGAAGGAAATCAGGACCGGGTCGTTGGCCCCCAGCGTCCTACCGCCCAGTTCGACCTCGTGAGTCGGGTAGTGAGCCCCGTAATTGGCGATCGGCGCGTAGTTCCACAAGGATTGGGAGACTGCGTCCTCGACTGGCAGGCCGACCTGCCAGTCCTCGCTCAGGTACAGCGCGCTGCTGGTGCCGATGGCGGCCGCCAGGGGTGTGGTGCCGCCGGAGAGCAAAGTCACGAGCTGGTGCAGCACCTCGTCGTCGGTCAGCTGCGCGGAGTGCTCCATCAGACGCGTCGTCAGGTCTGCTCCAGGACGGTGCCGCTTGAGAGCGATCAGCCCGGCAAGTGCCCCACCCAGCACCTGATCAGCACCGGCGGTGCCGTCGAAGATGCCACTTATCCCGGCAATCAAGCGATCGCCGATCTCGGGCGGGCAGCCAAACAGGTCACTGAAGACCAGCAGCGGCAGAGGTTGTGCGTAGGAGGCCATCAACTCGGCCTGACCGCGGGGATCGGAACTGAAGCAGCTGATCAGGTAGTCGGCGGACCTCTGGGTCTGTCGGACGAGCTGGCGTTCGCTGACGGTGGCCAGGCTGTCAGTGACCGCCCGGCGCAAGCGGGCGTGCGCCGCTCCGTCGCTGAACAGAGCGTTGGGACGGTAGCCCATCATTGGCAGGGCCGGGCTGTCCTCGGGGATCCGTCCTTCGTTCAGCGCCTTCCAGCGGCGGGAGTCGCGGACGAAGAACGAGGAGTTCTGGAGGATGTACAGCGCGGCGTCGTAGCTGGTGATCAGCTCGACCTGGACGTCGGGAGCGATGTCGACGGGTGCGCTCGGGCCGAGCGAGCGCAGGTAGGCGTAGCTGCGTTCGGGGTCGGAGCCGAACTCGGGGCCGTACAGCTGGACGTTGCCGTGCGCGGGGCAGCCGGGTGGTCTGCCTTTGGGGTCGTGATGCTGCTGCATGCCAGGGCTCCTAGCGGAGTAGGGACATGAGGTGCTTGACGAGGGTGATGAGGGCCTGGGCCGCAGAGTGCTGGTCGCGTACGTCGCACCCCACGACGGGGGTGTCCGCGCGAAGGTTCAGCGCCTCGCGGATTTCCTCGAGCGAGTAGGTGGTGCTGCCCTCGAAGTGGTTAACGCCGATGGCGTACGTCAGGCCGGAGACCTCGACTAGGTCCAGCACGCGGAAGGACTCGCTCAAGCGCTGGGGGTCGACGAGGACCAGCGCGCCCAGTGCGCCCCGGGAGAGGTCCTCCCATATTTCCTTGAAGCGCTCCTGCCCTGGCGTTCCGAAGACGTAGAGGACCAACGTGTTGCTGAGGGTCAGCCGCCCGAAATCCATGGCCACGGTGGTAGTCGTCTTGTCCGGCGTGCCCGACAGGTCATCGAAGCCCACGCTGGCCTCGGTGATCTCTTCTTCGGTCTGCAGCGGCTCGATCTCGGAGATGCTTGCTATGCAGGTGGTCTTCCCAACCCCGAAGTGACCCACGATGAGTACTTTCGCCGAGCAGGAGACGTCTGGATCGAGGTACACGGATCACGCTCCGAATCGGCTTCTCAGGCCATCGAGCACGGCGCTGAGCAGTTCTCTGTCGACGCGTTCGGCGCGCGGTACGGGCTTCCTCACGAGGATGAGATCGCTCTCCTCCATCTGGGCCAGGAGGATGCGCACTATGCCGAGGGGCAGGTGCGTGTGGCCGGCCACCTCGGCCACAGACAGGAAGCCGTCAGCAGTCAGGTCGATAATTGCCCGCGCCTCCGGCGGCAGCGTGCGTGCAGCGGCCAAGGCGCCCTCGTGCGCGGTCACGAGGGTGGTGCGCTCGTACTCCTGGTCCGGGGGCAGGGCACGCCCGTTCGTGATCACGAAGAGGGGCACCAATGTGGACGTCAGTTCCAGATCCTGGGCGTACTCGTCAGGCATTGCTGCCTGCCTTCCCTTGTGGGGTGCGATACGCGCTCAGGCGAGGTACAACCTTGTGCAGGCGCGTGGTGAACTCCTCGACGTCACAATCTTGTTCGGCTGCTGCGGCCAGGAGGGTGCCGTGGCTGGCCGCGATCAGGAAGATCCAGCCGTGCTGGAACTCGATCACTGTCTGCCGCCACTCGGAGTCGTCCCGAACGCCGGCGAACTGCGATGTGACACGGCTGTAGGCATGGATGCCCGACAGGGCCGCGGAGATCGTGTCCGCCAGGTCCCGGCTCATTCCCGAGGTCGCTCCACGGGGCAGGCCGTCGGGCCCCAGCAGCACGGCATGACGGGCGCCTCGCACATCTGCGATCACCTCGTCGAGGTCGGCGAGCACATAAGCCGAACTGCCTGTGGCCTCGCTCCACGTCGGCGTCCCACTGGTGCCCCGGGCGGGATCCTCGATGTTCACCCGCGGCGGTGACGTGAGGTTGTTACCCAGCCTGGCGACGAGCCGGTGCATACGGAAGGAGATCTGCTGCATGTCGACCTCGGGCGCCGCGGCAGCGGCCAGGTAGGCCCCCTGCCCGGCTCCGATCAGGAAGATCCACCCGTGAGAGAACTCAATGATCGTCTGGTGCCACTGCCCGCCATCTGACAGCCCGGTGAAGTGGGAAGTGGCCCTGCTAAGCGACTGCATCCCCGCCATCGCGGCGGAGAGGGTGCGCACATCTCTCGCGAGAAGGCCTTCACTGGCTCCCCGCGGGAGGCCATCGGCGGACAGCAGGACAGCGTGGCGCGCTTTGGGTACGTTGGTCACGATGTCCTCGAGCATCCACGACACATCTGCGGTCATGCGTCTTCGGACCCTTCGATCGACGCGGAGTCGAGGTTGCGGCCCGAAAGAGCACCCCTCCGGAATGCCCCCAGGCTGCGACCGGAGGCACGGCCGGCTTCCTCGTGCGGCCATGACAGCGGCCGGGAGTCCTCACTGTCGGAAACGCCGGCGACGGGCGCCTGCCGCGCCCCGCGCTTGGGCAGACCATGCGCCGTGCGTCTCACGACCGGCGCTCGGCCTTCCGCACTCCGGATGCTGCTCACCGGAGCATCTTCCACCGGTCGCGGTGCCTGCTCCTCAGTCCACAGCTCCTCCGGCAACAGGACAACGGCGCGGACACCGCCGTAACGGGATACTCCCGTGACGTCGACCCGGAACCCGTAGTGGCGAGCGAGCAGACCGATCACCGGGAAGCCGAACTTCGGCTGATTCCCGAGCTGCGACAAGCGGGGAACGAGGTTGCCAGACAGCAGTGCGCTCGCCCTCTGCCGTTCCTCATCATTCATGCCGACGCCTGCATCGTCGATGACGATGCACAGGTTCTTCTGGACCCGCTGGAAGGTCACCTCGATCGGTGCATCCTGCTGAGAAAAACTGGCGGCGTTGTCCAGCAGTTCGGCAACAGCGAGCGCGACGGGCGAGACTGCGGACGGCTTCAGCGCGAAACCACTCTGCTGCATGATCTCGACGCGTCGGAAGTTGCGGATCTGGCCCTGAGCGCTGCGTACCACGTCATAGACGCTTGCGGGCCGGTTGCGGCGGCCCACCGGCGCACCGCACAAGACTGCGATACCTTGCGCCTTGCGCGCCATCTGCGCGTTGGCGTGGTTCACTTCCAGCAGATCACCCAGAACAGCATGGCCGCCGTACTTGCTCTGTAGCCCCTCCAGGAGCGCCATCTGCTCGGCCGCGAGACTCTGCAGGAAGCGGGCAGCACCCTTGAGGACCGCCTTGGTGCTATTTTCCGCCGCCTCCTCTGCCTCCCGGATCGTCCCCGCAAGCTCCTGCGTGTACTTCTGCAACTCGGACCGAGCAACGACCAGTTGACTCTCAGCCGCGTTGAGCCGCTGCGCCAGTGCGTCCTCGGCCTGCTGCTTCCTCGTTCCCAGGGCTCTGTTACGCACGATGAGCACCACGACTGCAGCGACGCCTATCGCTGTCACCACAACCAGGCACCATGCAAGCGCGTCTCGATTCATGGAATCCCTTCTCGGCTCGTGAAATGCCGATGAAAAACGGATGCTCTCTCCGCGGGATACCGCGACACGACTCGGGAACCGTTCGACCACTGTTGCGTGAAGAGGGAGGCCGACTTGGGATCAGAGCCTGCGCTGAGAGGATCAAGGTGGCAGATGCGGCGATGTTAACACCGCGGACCAAATCTCGAGAGGCGTGTCCCACTTTCTGAGATAACGTCAACAGGCCTTCTACATGTGGGGTGTTGCTCCACCCCTCCGATGAACACCACGGAAACTCTGGACCCTGGATCAACGGCGTCCTTTTGCCACGAGCCAGTTCTCCTGCGCAGCACAGTGCGAGTGGGCGTGAGCGTCTCTGTCAGTCATCCCGAGGCCTGTCGGCCTCACCCCGGGGCCGGGAAAATGGGGCGGGGTGCCCGTCTGGAGGACGTCGTTTCTGCTTGGTGCGAGTGAGCCCGATAGTCAGTCGGACGCGGGGGCCGTGTGCAGGAATCCAGTGTTGTTGCCATGAGCACGCAAGAGAGCATCTCGGCCATCACGTCACCAAAGCGCTGGTGATGCACCAGGCGGACGAGGTCTTCGAAACCTCGGTGAGTCGGCATCTGTTCCCGGACTCTTCCGGCCGCAGGCACCACCGGCCGAAGACCGGCCGGTGGTGGGACTACACACGGATCCCCGGCCGTGCCCGCTCCCACACCACTGCCCGCCAGTGGGAGACGTTCCGGCTGCACGGCACCCTGGCCGGGCACCTCGATGCCTACCGGCACCGCAGCCTCGACCCTGCGGTCACCACCCCGGAACAGGCCGCCGCGTTTTTCGCAGGGATCGCGTTGCTCGAGCAGCCGCGGCACCTGCCTGCACCCGCGCGCCCTTCGGGACGCATCGAGACGGGCGAAGTGACAGCGAAGAAGACCCCGAAGACGCGGGCCGCGACCTGGTGGGACCACACCGGACCTCTGGCCGTCGTCTTCACCGGTGGTGCGGCCTCGCGCCGCGGTGATCTGGTCCTGCCCGTCCGCTTGCCGTCGGGGTCGGGCCGCTGGCCGCGCCTGCTGCACTTCCTGAACAACCCCGCCACCTGGCACAAGATCGACCTTGTCCGCCGCCGGGACAGCTCCGCGCCGGGCGGATGGGCGTACGAAGCCCACCTGATGGTCCTGACCGGCCCCTACGCGTCCCCGGCGACGAAAGCCCGCCGCCAGGCGGCGAGCGCACTCGAGCGGGTCGCAGGGATCGACGGCAACGTCTCCAACCTCTCCATCGTCTCCTT
>NZ_JBWKFL010000106.1:0-9322 GCF_056434305.1 Streptomyces sp. NPDC044061
CGGACATAACGCATGGTCGAGCTGACCGTCCAGTGACCGAGCATCTGCTGGATGGCCACCAGGTCGACGCCGCGTTCGTAGTTGTGGGTCGCGCAGGCCCTCCGCAGGGCATGCGGGCTGAACCGTTCCGAGGCCGGCCGCCCTTCGAGCTCCATGAG
Source organism: Streptomyces sp. NPDC044061 (assembly GCF_056434305.1). NCBI lineage: Bacteria > Bacillati > Actinomycetota > Actinomycetes > Kitasatosporales > Streptomycetaceae > Streptomyces > Streptomyces sp. NPDC044061. The sequence continues at coordinate 159 of NZ_JBWKFL010000106.1, forward strand.
ATAGCGCAGCCGGTTGCGGATCGTTCCGCGATGCAGGGCTCCGCCTGACTCATCGGCGAACAGCACAGAAGAATCGGGGAACTTAGGGCGCACGTCGTCCAGGAACCATCGCAGCACCAGGTCCAAGCCGTCGAGCATGGGCACCCAGCGGGGCCGGGGCCCGGAGGTGTGAGCCCCTTTGCCGAAGCGGACGTGGAGCTTGCCGAACGGGCCGCGGATGAAGTGCACATCCGGCTTGTCCAGCAGCGATGCCTCCTCCGAGCGGAGGCCGGCGTGATACAGAGTCCGGAACATCGCATAGTCCCGGGCAGCGGGCCCGTACTTCCTCGCGGTCGCGATCCGCTGCTTCATGAAGTCGAAGAACTCCGCTACCCGTTCCGGTGTCGGCGGCGGCACCAGGGCCGGGGAGTCATCGCCGACATGCCGCGAGGCATTGAACTCGTCGACCGGGCAGACCAGCCGGACACCGAACGCTGCCTCGATCTCGGCGGCCTTGCGGGCCTGCAGGAACCGGTGGAACCCCTTGAAAATCTGCACATACTCGCGCCGGGTCGACGTCGACCGGCCCTTCACCGCGAGGTCGCCGACCACACGGTCGATGTCCTCCGGCGTCACCTCCCACGCGGGTCGGCCCAGAGCAGCGAGGGCTCGCTCCAGCAGGCCGATGTCATTGTCGATAGTCACCGGGCTGAACCCGCGGGCCCGCCAGGAGGCGACGAACGCGTCGACGCATGTGGTCTGGAACTGCCACGGGTCCGTCGCCAGCGGTTCCTGAGGGACGGCCCCGCCCGCGATGACCTGAAGTCTGGCCTCGGCCACCGGCACACCTTCCTCGCACCTGAACGGTCAAGGCAGCACCTTGAAAACCAGGGTGCTACCGCGAGAACCAACGAGGACCTCAGGAGCGGGATACGGCCAGGTGGCAGCGGCAACTCTTGTGAGGGAACAAGTGCCAGCCCCAGATGAATGGGGCCAGGTCTTCGGCGACGAGGTCCTCGCCACCGCCATCCTCGACCGGCTCCTGCACCACTGCGAAGTCATCGCGATCAACGGCCCGAGCTACCGGCTCAAGAACCGCCTCCAGGCCATCGCGCGAGAGACCGACGTGGCCTAGCAACTGGGGACGTTCAAACGTACCGGCCCGCCCCGAAGGGAGAGTACGCCGACACCGCCAGCCCCCCACCCCTCTCAGCCCGGAGGGGCCGCACACCCATGCCCCTTGACAAGAACCTGCTACACATCAGGAATCATTGGGCGGTGAAGTCCCGCTGGATCAGATCCGGCACCGGCGGCGCGGTCCGATCCGGGGTGGTGGTGCGCTTGCGGCGGCGCAGGTGACGGCCGACGATGCGGTGCTCGCGAATCAGCCTCGCAACGCGCTTACGGTCGATCAACCGGCCACCGGCCGGCAGCTCGGCGTGGACCCGGCGGGCGCCGAAGGCCTCGCGGTGCTCAGCCTGGATCTCGCGGATCTCCGCAACCAAGGCCTCGTCCTCAGCCCAGCGCGCCTCGCGGGCCAGGGCGCTGGCGACCCAGCGGTAGTAGCCGGACCGGGACGCGCCGAGTGCTCGAGCTGCCACTCCTTCTCCGCCTGGACCCCCTCGGAGTTCCGGCCCGCGTCGGCCACATTCTCGGCGTCTGCGGACCGCACTCAGGACTGCAGGGTTTCGGGGTTACGTTCAGATCAGCCGCGACGTTCTTGAACGTCAGCCGTTCGGCCGAGGCCCGCTGCAACGCCACCGCGTGGGACCGGAACTCCGCACACTGGCTCGTCGCGGTCATGTCGCTGCTGCCGACATTCGGCCTCATCCTCAGCTACTGGATCCACTTCGGCACCGACGGCTACCGTGAGCTCAGTCTGGATGTTCACCCCCGTCGTCGCACTCACCAGCGCCGCCTTCGGCTTCTTCTTCGCCAGCGACGACCGCAACCGCTCCTAGCCTGCGCCCAACGCAGCACACACACCGCCCACTCCCGCGGACGTGACTGCCCCGAGTGTGCTCACCGCAGCCAACCCGCACCGCAGTGAGTACAGCCGCCAAGAACATGACCCGGCGACGCGCCCGCCTCCCGCCAGACCGGACGTGGCCGGCGCGGCTGCACCCTGACCACCACCTCCCCGTGTGTGCTGGGTCAGACCACCAAGGTGGCTGGGCGCGAAGGCGCCCGCGGCGACAGTCGTGTGCGTGTCAGGGTGCAGGTGGCAGACTTGCTCGACAATGGAATTGCCCTGGTCAGGAGCGTCTTGGTCGTGCGACCGCTGGAGCGGACAGCATCGCCAAGACCCACCCGAGTGACCCGGGACGGACCCGAACACGCCGTCTTGGCCTGGGGCATCACCGACAGCCCGCTCCTATCAGGAACTTGAAGCCGCCCTGCACACTGCGGAGACGGGCTGGAACCGGTGCCAGTCTCCTGAATCCGGCCAGGCGTCCCGGGCCTCGGCTGTAGCCCGAGCAGTTCGGCGCATGATTAGGCTTCGTTGCGCGTTTTCCAATCACCCGGGTATAGGGCGGAAAATACCTTCGCCGCATCACCCTGGTACTTCAGTCTAGTTCCCTTAGGTATCCGAACTACGTCGCCGAACTTCGCTTCGATCTTGTGGCTATAATTCTCCCCAGTGAGGATGCGGAAAGTACCATCAAGAACGACAGATGCCTGGTCGTATTGCGTCGTCCACTCGAAGGTGCAGCCGTCCCAGATATGAACGTAGGCAGCCATCGTCTTGCTGACCTCTGGGGTGACGTTTGGAGCGATCAGCGAGCACCTGTACGCATGGCCGCCGGCATCGCTATGAGATTTTGTAAAGACCATGTCCCGGCTCTCCATGTGGAGCACATCAGGCACTGCCGGTTCGGACGATATCGCTTCACCCCGAGTGCGCCAGTCAACGGGATATGCGACATAAAATGCACTTCCCTTCTCCCCTTGGTACTTTACCTTGGCCCCCTTAGGCAGCCACACAACGTCGCCGAGCTTTGCTTCAATTGCACGGGTGTAGCCTTCGCCCCATAGAATGCGCACATTGCCGCCAAGGGCGACGAAGACCTCGTCGGTCGGCATCGTCGCCTCGATGGAGCAACCATCGTAGGTAGTGACTCCGGCACTCAGTGTTTTACTGTTTGCTGCAGTGAGCAGTCGGCATGCGGAGAAATGTCCCCCGGTATGGATAAGCCCTTGCGAAAACGCCATTTCGGAAAAATTGAAAGAGAGCAGTTCGTTCGTTGCTTCAGTCATCGTCTTCTCGTCTTCAGTCACGGTATACCAATCGTTCGGACTTCGATTTTCTTGGCGGGGTCGGCTTGTTGGGTCGATGGCTGCGGGTCATGTCAGTGGAGCCAGTTCAAGGTGAAGCGACATCACTAGCGCCGGAACTCGGCGAAGATCGGGCCGATGGGAACCGTTGGTCCGGTGCTTACCCGTGCCAAGCGCCTCCGGTGAGCGAGTCGATCGCCGATAGCGCGGTGCCAACCGTCTGCCGTGCGGCCGGGCGCTGGTCAGCGAGCGCAAGCGTGGCACGGCCGTTGGCTGAGGAACCTGCTGATCGGCGGCACGCCATGGGCGCAACAGCTGGCTGGCGAGAGCTATGACTCGGGCAGCTGACCTGTGCACTGCGAGGCTGTCCCGAGGGCTGGCCCGATCGGTCTTGGTCGGCTGGCGGTGTAGCCCACCATGGTCTGCGCGGTGCACGTCAAATCCGCCTACCGTGCTCGGAAACCCCGTGTCGGTGCACCATCCTGATCACCCCACTTGCTTGCCGCGACCCACAATCTGTCCAGCATCGAACGCTGCAATTCAGCACAGTTTTACTCATCGGCGACTGCCGGGGGCGACCTAATCTTGTCGGCTCCGGCACTGAAAGTGATCCAGAACCACTTTTCAGCCGACGCCGACAGGCTGCCACCACATTGCAACGGATGGCGGCAAGTGCGGCGGCGTACGGCTGCTGGCTACCTGGTGGCGACGCTGCGCAGAGACTGTGGCGCTGGACGCCCTCTCGACGTCAACACATTCAGCTTGATCACTCGTTGTTGTTGGTGGTGCGAGTCCGCTGCACGGTGACCTCTTGATAGGTCCGAGTTGTTTGAGTTCCTGCATAGACCGGGGCCCGTGGGATGTGCTGGTGCCACGAACGGCTAGTGAGGTGGAGGCACGACTGCGAGTCGGTTGATGCCTGGATTAGGTCGCTCGCGTGGCCCGCATGCGCTCGTGACCAGCGCAAACATCTGCTTATGGGGAGGGGCTTTTGATCTACGGCGGAATCGACTGGGCGGAACGAACCCACGACGTCGCACTGGTCGACGACGCCGGCATGATGGTGGCCAAGCGGCACATCACCGACGACGCGGCCGGCTACAAGCTGCTGCTGAACCTGCGCGCCGAGTACGGCGATACCGAGGAGACCCCCCGCAGGCAGGGCAGGCTCTCTCGGCTGTACCCAGATGGACTCGGCGGCCGCCGTCATTGAGCCGCGGGACCCTGATGACGGACACCGCGTCGAGGTCGAGCAGCAACGTGGCGTCCTACGTTCGGGCCTGACAATCACAGCCATCGGTAACGGACCGTGCCGAAGCGCCAAGGGGCCTGGCGACGCTCACCGCTCGACTTCGAAGACCCACCAGCAGCGGCAGCTGGGCAAGGGCCTCGAAGGCGGGTGGTTGTGCTGGGTCTTCTTCACCATCGGGGCGAGGGCCGTGGTGTCCGGGGCTCCGCGATGTCCTGCCGCCCGGTCTGCCCTGGTCCGAACTTCGTACTTCTGAAGCTTCTCCTGGTGAGCTGCGGTCTCCCCACCCAGACGATCCAATGCCCGGGCCACCATCCGCTCCGCATCCTCGACCTTGATCCTTATCTCGTTGGGCGAGGGCGAAGCACCTTCGTACAGCTTCTCCCTGGCCAAGCGGGCTCGCGTGACCCGGTCGCACAGGCGGGACTGCCGAGTCAGTGATCGGACGCGGCACCGCCGGCGAGCCCCTCGGAATTGTCGGTCCCAACGTTTCGCATGTGAGCAAGTGCATCGTCTATCAGCGCGTTGATCTCGTCCTCACCCGGGAGATGATCTCCTCAAGCCGGTGCAGGCGCTGGTTGCCGTCCCGGGTGGCGTTCGCCTCATCAACGAACCGTCCACGGCCACGGCCGAGAGATCCACCAGCTCCCGCTGCCCGCACAGCGCCCTCGACGACGTCGTCGGCGGCCTGAGCCTGCACGCCAGCATCAGAGCCGGTGCCACGTGACCAGCGACCAACACCTCCTCGACCAGGCCCAGGCTGCCACACCGCCGGGGCCGTGGGCACCGCCCAGGGCACGCTCGGCCTGTACCACAGGCCGGCGCCTTCGTCTCCTTCTGAGCCGCAGCCCCGAAGGCCGATCCGCGGACGAAGAGGCGTAAGGCCGGCTTTCCACAGGACCCGTGCCGCACAGCCATATCCCGATGCACCCGGCCGCCCGTATCGAACAGCCGAAAAAGATCGTTAAGTAACCCGCCGCGTGCTTGCGTGTCCCATCCCCCCGCTGGATACGCAAACACGGTGAGGGCCCGAGCACCCTGACAGGCTCGGGCCCTCACCTATCCCCGGCCACACCCACCAGACCAAGCGCGGCAGCCTCTCGGCTACGCATTGGTCCGCATCACCGAACCGCCAAGCCAGGCGCCTGCGGCAGCAGGGCGAGCGCGTCCGTGACCGCGGTGACGCTCCCGGGCGGGAGGGTGACGCGGAGTGGGCGCGCACTGCACCCACGTAGCCCAGGCCGAACTCGAGGCACCGGGTGCGCAGTTCGCGCGAGTCATAGACCTCGTCTGCGGTGAAGGGCGCGGACGCGGACCACGCGCCACCGGTCTTCCTCGGCATTTCGGCCAACTCGCGGCGCTCCTCGTCGGCGGTCCAAACCGCGGTTTCCTCGGCGTCTTCGCCATCCGGGCCGGCCAGATGATGGCGGCGCGCCTTCGGAAGACGCTGGTCGTCTGCCGTACGTGCCACGAGGACATCCACTACACCGGGCGTTCCTCGCGGCACAACTCATCAGAACAAAGGGCACTGGAGAGCCGGATGCGGTTACAAGCCGCACGTCCGGTGCAGTGGGTGGAGAAGGGCCTGTTCAGCAGGCACTTCGCTGGGGGTTGGGTGTCAGCCCGAGACGGCCTTCGTCCAGCCCCGGGCTATGGTGTCCGCCGCCTTCTGTATCTGCGCATCCGTGGGGGACTGCGGCGTGCCCTCGACAACCGGCAGCCTTGCCGCGGCGGCCTTGTCGAGGGTGCCGTCCTTCTCCATGGCCTTCATCAGCACCGGGCGTGTGTAGCCGCTGAGCCGGAGGTTTTGGCCCTCGGGGCTGAAGAGCCATTCCAGCCACAGACGGGCGGCGGCCGGGTGCGGAGCGTGCTTGTTGATCGCCTGCGCGTAGTACTGGGCGAAGCTGCCGTCGAAGGGGATGGACACCAGCCATTTCACGCCTTTGCTGCGGAGCGTGTCGGCGTAGCTGAGGTTGAGGTAGTCCCAGTTGATGCTGATGGGCGTCTTGCCGTTCTCGATCGTTGTCAGGTTGTTGGGGTGGACGTAGATGAAGTTGCCCGTCTTCTTGAGCTTGGCGAAGAAGTCGAGGCCGGGCTGGATATCGTCGAACGAGCCGTTGTTCGCGAGGGCCGCTGCGTATACACCGGCGAAGCCGTTTCCGGACGTGGTGGGGTCGCCTGCGAGCGCGACCTTGCCCTTGTACTGGGGCTTCAGTAGGTCGGCGAAGGTCTGGGGACACTGCTTGATGCGCTGGGCGTCGCAGCCGATGGAGATGTAGCCGCCGTAGTCGTTGGACCAGCGGGCCTGGGGATCCTTCTGGTTGTTCGGGATCGCGTCGTACGCGGCGACCTTGTAGGGAGCGAGTAGGTTCTGCCGCGCTGCTGCCCGCGCGAACGTGTCAGCGATGTTTATCACGTCGGGGGCGTTGGCCTGGCCTTTACGGTTCCGCAGGGCATTGACCTCGGCCTGACTCGTGGCCCACGGGTCCCGGGACACGACGTTGATTCCGTATTTCTTCTCGAAGCCGTCGATCAGGGCGCCGTAGCTGGCATACTCGACCGGAACGTCCATCGCGTTAAGCATGCCCTCATGCTTGGCCGCAGCGATCAGTGCCTTCATGCCGCCCGCGTTCTCAGCGGAGGTAGCTGCCGAGGGTTTCTCCGGCGTAGCAGTGGGGCTGGTGCCGCAGGAGCCCAGGGTCAGCGCCGCGAGGGCAAAGCAGCCGGAGACGGCGATTGTTCGAACACGAGGTGCGGTCACGAACGTTCCAGGAATGAACAGGGACAGGGACAGGCGACAATCCGTTATCGCCAAGGAACGCCCACGTCATCGGGCCGTCGTCGCATTGTGGCCCATTGCTGTGCGTCTTTGGCTCGTGGTGTCGACGCAGCAAGGCAGTTATCAGAAATCAGAGACCACATTGTACCTTGTCTACCTCTCGCGCGATCCCGGTCGATGTGCATGAGTCCAACCTCAATCCTTCAGACGTGATCGGCGCCAGTTGAGGTGATCGGTTCATCCCGTCCATCCCGGCCGATGCCGGGTGGGATCTTCGCCTGTCACTGCGGCTACGCTGCCGTCAAGCGGCGACGGCTCGGCGTTTCTGCCCGCCGCCTCATGAACCGGGCCCATGCCTCGTTGATCGTCCAGGACTTGGCGGGCAGGTCGTGCAGGCCCATGGCCTTGTTCGGCCTACCGCGCCGGGCATGGACGGATTGAATTCGCATTCGGCATGCTTGAGCTGTGCGAGCAGCTGGCACGCGCCGAAGCGCGCCAGAACGGCGCGGTTGCGGAATGAGTGACCGCGGGCCGGGGTGACGGTAATGGGGACGTCCGGGCAGCGGCTGAGCAGATTCTCAAGCGCTGCCTACTCAACGGCGTCGATCCTCAGGTCCCACCGAGTTCTTGCAGTGCGGCATTCTTAGGAAGGCCCTGCCGACGAGTGGCCGCGCCACACTCGACACAGAGCGTCGCCGTCTTCACCTCCTGCTCGAACGCGACGGTCGGCCGCTCGTGGCCGATCCCCGGGTCGGCGCGCGGGGTTGCCTCGCCGGAGCCGACGCCCTGGCGAGCGCGTATCCGAAGTGCGGAATCGAAGCCGCGCTGATGGGTGTTCCGGTGCCCGAACTGGGTTCGCCCGGCGAGCGCACGCTCGGCCTCTCCGATCACGGCCTCGCACGGCGGTACAGCGCCGCCGGTGACGTGGCCGCCGCCGCATCTCCGGCGCCAACATGCACGACAGCCAAGGGCTCCAGCCGCTCGTGCGTGGCATCCCACCTGTCCGCTCCGGCGCGGGAAACTGCACGGCGACAAGGGCTACGACTGCAACTACCTGCGGCGATGGCTGCGTGGCCGCGGCATCCGTCACTGCATCGCACGCAAGGGCGTCGAGTCCTCATAGCGACTCGGTCGCCATCGCTGGGTGGTCGAGAGGACGGTGTCCTGGCTGGCCGGCTGCCGCCGTCTCTACCGCCGCTACGAGCGCAAGGCCGAACACTTACTCGCCTTCGTCGGCATCGCTGCAGTCCTCATCTGCCACCGGCGCCTCACCAAATGAAACGACCTTGATCTCCTCGGGCCGGCTGACGCTGCGGCGGGCGATCATCCAGTGCCGGCGGTCCTCGCGGTGCCAGGGCCGCACCTCGACACGGGCCCAGTCGTAGATGCGTCGGCCATGGGCGCCCTCGCCGCAGGAACGGCCCCTCCACTTCTGGCGGGGCAGGCCGGGGAACAGGTCGTGGACGGGGTGGTCGAGCGCCCAGCGGGTGACGACCGTGTCGTGTCGGGTGGTGGCCATGACGTGGAAGACGTCTGCCTGCTCCAGCTCGAACCGCCAGCCTTGCTGAAACCGTAGGCCGCATCCGCGGTCACCCAGCCGAACGGAATTCGGTCCGCGATGGCCCGGCGGACCATCGCCTTGGCCATGGCCACCTTCGTCTCGAACGCGACCTCATCGCTGATGCCCGCCCGTCGGCAGCGTTGGCGGTCGTCCGTCCAGGACGTGGGCAGATACAACCGGCGGTCGATCAGCGTGCGTCTGCGGCCGGTGGCGTAGGCGAGGAACAGTCGGGTAGGACCGCCGCATTGCTGCGGCGGTCCCCCCTCAGAACCGGCCGTGCGGGCTTTCCCCGCAGCTCGGCTCAAGCAAGCCCGGAAGGC
>NZ_JBWKFL010000107.1:0-8085 GCF_056434305.1 Streptomyces sp. NPDC044061
AACCCTCGCCGCTGGGCCAGGCTGAAGAAGAGGTCGTCGAACCGGGCCGCGTAGTCCTCCAACGGCCCCGGCGCGGGCGGACACGGACGGCGAGCGGTCATCTTCAGCCCCCAGCAAGGCAGTTGACTCCTACCACCGGCCTACGACCAACCCGACCTGCCGTCAACCCACACCACCACCGAATTTAACGAACTACCGATACTGATCTCGGCTCGTTAGGGTGCTGAGAGGCTATCCAGGGGCAATCCGGTCCCGGCTATGAACCCGTCGAGGGTGCCAGGTCGGTACTGGAGGCGTTTGAGCCGGTTGCGCACGATCTTCTCCAGACGGTCGAGGGTGACGACGGCGAGGTTGGCCAGGCTCCGTTTGACGTGTGCCCACACGCCCTCGACCGGGTTCAGATCGGGCGAGTACGCAGGAAGCAGGAACACTGTCAGCCACTCACGTTCGGCAATCAGTTCCTGCATCGTCTTGGAGACGTGGGTGTTGAGTCGGTCCCACACCAGCACGATGGGTGCCTTCACCAGCTGGTGGACGCCGTCCAGGAGAGCGATGTAGTCGCGCTCGCTCATGCTGCGGCGCGTGCCCTTGCCCGCGGGGTGGGTGAGCAGGCGGTGACACAGCCGGGTGCGGGAACCGGGCCGCATCGCGATCAGCCCGGCCACCGACAGGCGTCCCGAGCGCCGTCCGCTTACGGTGACGACCGGGGTGTGGCCTCGTCGGGCCCAGGTGTGTCCTTTGGGCGGCCTGCGCGTGAAGCCCGCCTCGTCCTCGAAGCAGATGTAGCCCCTGCAGGCCGCCCGGGCCCTTTTACCTCCACCCAGGTCGCCTCCTTCCAGCCGGTCACGGCCTGTTCGTCGCGCTCGGCCACCGTGCGGGCATCTGTGGAGTGAAACCGAGCCGGCGCATCAGCCTCGTGGCGCCCGAGACGCTGTAGGAGACGTGGAACTTCCTGCCGATCAGCGTGGCCACCCGTGCGGCCGTCCACACCTGGTCCTCGGTCCAGCCGTGCACGGCCGGCCCCTGCTCGAGATACCCGGCGAGCTGCTCCAGACATTGCGGTGACAGGCGACACCGGCCCCCGCTCGGCCCTCGCGAAAGCAGCGCGTCACCACCACCTTGCCGCCACAACTGCTGCCACTGGTAAGCCGACTTCACACTCACACGCAGCTGCCGGGCCACCTCGGGCGGTTTGACCTGCTGAGCGAACAGCTCCGCCGCCTGTATCCGCACCACTTCCCGGCGCCGCCGTGCTGCAGGCGTCAGCCCGCCCCCATCCGCATATCTCACACACCACGGACTATCGACAACACGACACCCACATCAGCACATTCAGCAAAGATCACCCTAACGAGCCGAGATCAGTAACGCCCGGGGTCGGCAAGACCCACATCTCCGTCGCCCTGGCCGTCGCGGACTGCCGGGCCTGTTACTCGATCTACTTCACCAGCTTCGACGACATGGTCCGACACCTCAAGGCCGCCGAGGAACAAGGCCGGTTGATCAGCAGGCTCACCAGCTAACTCCGCCCCAGTGCCCTCGTGGTCGACTTAGCCTTGATCCACCGATGCGGTTTCTAAATGATCTTCGAGGGCTTTCGGGGTGGGGTCTCGGGCTGTCGGCTGAGTTCGGGCGGGGTGTATCCGCTGGTCTGCCCAGCTTTTCCACGTGTCGGTTCCGGTCGGGCCCTGGCGGGTGGGGTGGTCAGTGACGTCAGGGGGTCTCGGGCGGCGCGTGGACGGTGTTGAACAGTTGTGTCCATGCGTCGTGCCAGGGCCATCGCTGCGGTAGGTGCAGGGTGAGGCGCCGGGCTGAGCGGGCGATTCTGGCGGGGACCTGAACGAGGTGGGCGCGCAAGGTGGCGGTGGTGGCTTTGGCGTGGAAGGCGGAGGCCAGGGCGCCGGTTATGTTCTGTGCCGAGGCGCCTGTGTTTGTGGGTCTTCCTGGTGCTTGTCCGGGAGGGCTCCGCCGTGCGGGGGCCGCTGCTGTCGGGAGCGAGGAAGCGTCACGAATGTTCAGGGGTGGGGTCGTTGATGTCCCCGATGTGCTGATGGCCTGGCGGAGTGGGCTCACATCCACCCATTCGGCGTCTGGCCGGGCAGGCCTGGCGCCATGACCGTGGTTCGGGGATCCGGGCTGCTCAGTCAGGTCATCGAGCACGGGCGACGGCCCGTCTCATGGGCAAATGCGAGCTCACCCGGGGTCTGTGACCGCCCCTGGCGGTTGTCATCGGCTGCTGTCATCGGGACCCCTGCCGGCCGTGTGGGACCTCGGCCGCGCGCAGCAGATGGTAGGCGCGGGCCAGCAGGCGGCGGGCGATCGCGGTGGTGGCGATCTTCTTGCCCCGGCGCCGGGCGAGGCACTGGTAGGAGGCGGCGAACTCCGGCGAGCGTTTTGCGGTCTGGGCAGCCTCACACAAGATCCACCGCAGCCAGTCCGAACCCTGCTTGGAGATGTGTCCGTGCCGGACGGTCAGATCCGAGCTGCAGACGGTTGGGGTGAGGCCGGCCCAGGCGGTGAGCTTGCGGGCGGAGGGGAAGCGGCTGATGTCACCGATCTCGGCAACGATGATGAGCGCGGTGAGCGTGCCCACCCCCGGCAGCTGGGTGAGGGTTTTGACTCGCGGATCACCACGTGCCTGGGCCAGCATCTGTTGGTCCAGGGCGTCGATCGGCTCTTTGAGTGCGTCCATCAGGACCAGGAGATCGTCGACCACTCGGCGCGAGGCGTCCGGCAGGTCAAGACCGTCCAGCCAGACCCGCCCCGGAGCGGTGAAGTAGCTGCCGGGGCGGTCGCAGCCGTGGTCCGCCAGGACGGCATGGACACGGTTGCGCAGCAGCGTGCGCAGACGCACCAGCTGGCAGCGGTGGCGCAGCAGGGCCCGTTGCTGGCGGACCTGGAGCGGGGCGATCCACGCCTCCGGCAGCAGATCCGCGCGCAGCAGCTGGGCAAGGGTTGCCGCGTCGACCTTGTCGTTCTTCAGCCGGGCGGAGGCGATGGCCTTGCACCGCAGGGGGTGTACGAGGTGCGGCTCGAAGCCGTAGTCCTCCAGCAGTTCCACCAGCCAGCCCCAGCCCTAGGCGGCCTCGAAGGCCACCGGGGCCCCGATGGGAAGATCCCCGATCACGGAGAGCACCGTCTCGACCCCATTGAGCACGTTCCGATTCACCTGCACCGCACCGCCGTGATCAACAACCGCGATCTGCGAGCGCTTGCGGTGGACGTCGATGCCGACGTAGACCGACATTGAGGGCCTCCTTTCCGAGCACGAACGGGAACCCAAAACCAGCATCCACCGGGCTGTGCGGGAAAGGGGGCCCGGCCCTCATAGAGTCAGGTCAACAGCCCCAGGCCCGATAACTCAGACACGCACGCAGACACCCGAACCACCCCCCGGGACCACTACCCAGGAACCCACGTCCGAGGCCTAAAACAACGGCATGACTCTGTTGGTGATGTTGGGCAGGTCATGCGGCGTCTGGGCACAGGGTGCGGAAGTGTGTGGCCCGGCGTCGTGTTCTGGGCGCGGTGTCGATCCAGTCGGCGACGCGGGCGACGTTGCAGGCCATCGCGGTGAGGACGTGCTGGACGTGGGTCCGGGCCAGGCCGCGGTAGCGGGAACGTCGCAGCCCGTGGGCCCGGACGTTCTGCGAAAGGGTGGCCTCGATGCCGGCACGGATCGCATAGCGGCGCTGCCATTGCTCGGTCTGCTGGTCGAGCCGGTTTCGCGTCTGGATCTCATGGAGCGGCCGGGGCAGCACTGCTATTGAGCGGGGCCGGGTCGCGGAGGACGTGCACTGTGTGCGGTCGGGGCAGGACCGGCAATCTGCCTCGGCGAACCGGGCCTGCAGATAGGTGTTTGCCTTCATCCTCAGCTCGGTCCAGGACACACTCGTGGCCCCGCGCGGGCAGATCGCCTGCTCGTTGTCCCAGTCGATGGTGAAGACCGCCCTACCGAAGCCCGAACCGGCCTTTGCCTGCCTGCTGTGGTCGGCGGGGACGGGGCCGAGGAGGGTGATGCCGTGCACCCGCTGGGCCCGCTCGATCCGTGCCGGGGAGATGTAGGCGGAATCGACGACATGCTCGGCGGGCAGCAGGTGCCGCTCGGCGAGCTCGTCGTGGATGGTGTCGGTCAGCTCGATGTCCTGGACGGTGGAGATGGTGGTGGCGACATGGACCACCAGCTCGGGGAGCTCTTCGTCGCAGGTTTCCGTGAAATGTGTCCGGTATCCGCTCCAGGCGGTGTCCCGTTTGACGCAGTAGTGCGCGTCGGTGTCGTAGGGGGAGTCGAACCGCAGCGAGGCGGGCGGCAGGGCGTGGCCGTCCCGCCAGCGCAGACATCCGTCTGCGTCCCAGTAGTAGTGGTGGACCCAGACCTGGCGAAGGATCTCCACTTGCGGAAGAAGCCGCAGGTGGGGCGGGGTGTAGGCGGCCCAGGCGGCAGTGAGGATCTTCTGTCCGTCCCTACCGAACTCCTCGGCCCGGGCGGTCACGGCCGCCTTCCCGCCCGGTAGTTTGCCGATCTCCACCCGGCGCCCGTACCGCTTGGCCCACTCGGGCTCGATCAGCGGAGTCAGCCAGCCGGGGGCGGCCTCGGCCAGTTCCTCCAGCGCCGCCCGCAGTGTCTCCCCGACCAGCTCCAGACGGCTGAGTGTGCGAACCGCGGCCAGCACATGGGTGGCGTCGGTACGCTGCCGGCCCCCGGCCTTGAGCAGCCCGGCCTCCACCAGGCGCTCCAGCATCAGCGCCAGCAACTGGTCGGCGGCGCCGTCCTGTTCGGCCAGCCGGGCCCTAAACTCGCACAGCACCGAGTGGTCGAACCCCGGATCCTCCAGCTCAAGGCCGATCGCGTACTTCCAGTCGATCCTGGTACGGACCGCATCCGCCGCGGCACGGTCGGAGAGGTTCTCCGCGAACTGCAGCACGGACACCAGCGCGAGTTGTCCGGGTGACAGCCCCGGCTTGCCGTCGGAGGGATACAGTCCGACGAACGCATCGTCCTCAAACAGGACATCGAGCCGGTCCCGGATGAGCATCGCCGGAGTGCCCTTCGGGCACGCCGCCCGCGCTGTCCGCACCGTCCTCAGCGGAATCCTCTGGAGACTCCTCGGCCGTAACGACACTGCCCCACACCCCAAGACCCGAGGCCACCCCGCACTCCTCCAGCGAACCATCCGACGGCCCCATCGTCAGCGCCCCGGACAACATCACCAACAGAGTCACGGCATTGGGTCTAAGTGGGCATTTAGAGGCTGCCTGTGTCGATAAGTGACTTTCACGTCCGTCTTGTTTGAGGTGTTTGCCCCATGCGCGCACTATCATGTCCATCGCACTGTGAACTTGGCCGCCCGTTTGCTCCGGTTCTCATGCGCGAAGTCCGTCTGGTTTGAAGATCAGGCAGAAACGCCCAGCAGCAGCGGAACAGCACCGTCCACCCGCATCCATGATCACGCTACGGCGTGAGCCAACGGAAGCCGTACACCAGCGACCTGTCCGACGCCCGATGGGCCTTACTCGAGCCGACGTTGACGGCCTGGAGAAAGGCTCGGCTCGACCGCAGGCCCACCGGGCAGCCGGCCAAGGTTGACCTGCGCGACGTATTCAACGCACTCCTCTACATCAACCGCACCGGAATCCCCTGGAAATACCTCCCGCACGACTTCCCCAACTTCGGTACTGTCTACGCCTACTACGCCGCCTGGCGCGACGAGGGAATCCTCACCCAGCTCAACTACGACCTGACCGGCCTGGCCCGCGTGAAGGAAGGACGCAAGCCCGAACCGACCGCTTCCGTGATCGACACCCAGAGCGTGAAGACCTCCACCAATGTGCCCCTGACCAGCCAGGGAACCGACGCCGCCAAGAAGATCGTCGGCAGGAAACGGGGCATCCTCACCAACACCATCGGCCTCATCCTCGCCGTGACCGTCACCGCCGCGAGCCTGTCCGAGAACGCCGTCGGAATCCAGCTCCTCAACCAGGCCAAGAAGACCTACCGAACATCTCCAAGAGCTGGGTCGACACCGGCTTCAAGAACGCAGTCATCGAGCACGGCGCCAGCCTCGGAATCGACGTCGAAGTCGTCAACAGAAACCCAGGAGTTCGCGGCTTCCACGTTGTCAAAAGGCGCTGGGTTGTCGAACGAAGTATTGGTTGGATCATGATGCACCGGCGCCTCGTCCGAGACTACGAGACCCTGCCCGCCAGCTCCGAAGCCATGATCCACGTCGCCTCGATCGACAACCTCACCAAGCGCATAACGGACGAGACGACACCCACCTGGCGAGGAACTTACTAGGGGATAAAGGGCAATCCATCTAGATCAAACACCCTCTTGGAGAACGGCATCCTGGTCGAGGGCGCGGAGACCGCCGCTGCCTGATCACGCGTCACCCGAACCGCAATTCTCGACAATTGCTCCATACCCGACGCGCGATTCGCGATCCGCACGCAATCTGATGGCACCTGCCTACCACTCGACTGGCAGGCTGTGTACGCCGTACACGCGGTGCTCACCGCTATAGAAAGGCACCTTATCTGGTGAGACGGCGAGCCTCAGGCCAGGTAGTCGTTGCTGCAGGCAGGTTAGCGAGACTTGCAATTCTAGGCGCGCGAGGTGTTGGCCCGGACAGACGTGGCGACCGTGGCCGAACGCCAGGTGACCGCTGGTGTCGCGGGAGAGGTCAAGCCGGTCCGGATCCTGATAACGGTCGGGGTCACGGTTCGCCGCCGCCAGCGAGACCGTGACACGCTCTCCAGCCGCTATCGTCACACCGTTCAGCTCGACGTCTTCCAGTGCTCGACGCTCGATACCTTGCTGGAACACCGTGATGTACCGCAGAAGCTCTTCGATTCCCTGAGACGTTGCCGCCTGTGAAGTGCACAGCTGGTGTTCGCGTAGGAGCGCGAAAATGCTCAGGGCGATCATGTTGGCAGTTGCAGTGCCAGACAGCAAACTAGCAACACCGACGAGTTCGTCGTTGGTGAGGTCCGTGGTGGTGGCCAGGTCGCTCAACATATCGTCGCCTGGGTCTGTTCGCTTCTGCTTGACAGCGTCCCGGATATAGTCGACGAACTCTCGGATCGCAACGCGAGCCTCTAGACCACTTGTCTCTCGATCCCGGACGGTCTGTGGGCGCCGGTCGAAGATTGCCAGGTCGCTCAGGGGGAAGCCGAGCAACTCACAGAGTGTAGCGGCGTGTACAGGGTAGGCAAAGTCGGTGACTAGATCTGCGGACGGGCGGGAGGACTTGATCGCTTCGAGCCGAGCGGCAACGATCCGCTCGACGCTCGGCCGCCGACTGCTGATCCGACTTACGGTAAAGAAACCCATGTGCATTCGGCGTAGCCTGGTATGTTCAGGCGGGTTTAGAGCCAGCAAGGACCCTGCACGCATAGCTTCCTCGCGGTCGGCAGGAAGATCCGGGTACTTGCCCGAAGTTTGAACTTCAGGAAGCACCGGTACTCCGAACCGAGGATCGATCAATACTGCGCTCGCTAGGGCATGCGTGGTGATCAACCAGCCGAGCTCGCCGTCTGGATAACGCAACCGGGTGATCGAGGATCCTTTGCGTAGGGCGCTCAGCCCCGGCGGATCGAAGGCGTCGGTGCGCACCGTCGGTAGGTCGATCGTCCGGTCCTTGCCGGATTGTCCTGCCGTAATCATGAGGATCATCGCCTCCAGTGTTGGCTCACTTGTTAGAACCGTGGCTCTCAAAAGCAGCAGTATGGCGATGGAGACCACTTGACTCTAGAGCCATATCCGCAAAATTGGACCCCACCGGTCGGCCGCGGCAAACAGTGAGCTCTTTCAACCTGCGGTTAGCTGACGTGATGCAGGGTAAGGACGGCTTGGACGAGGCCCGTGATGCGGGTGGTCGAGCAGCGCAGGTTGCGGAGGAGTCGCCAGTCTTTTGAGGGTGGCCATGCCCTGTTCGACACGGGCACGGATCGTGGCATGGGATCGGTTCACGGCTTGCTGACCTGCCGATACCGGTAGTTCGTTAAATTCGGTGGTGGTGTGGGTTGACGGCAGGTCGGGTTGGTCGTAGGCCGGTGGTAGGAGTCAACTGCCTTGCCGGAGGC
>NZ_JBWKFL010000108.1:0-7930 GCF_056434305.1 Streptomyces sp. NPDC044061
GAAGTTCTTCACCACCGGATAGGCAAAGAACAAGGCCAGGTACACAACAGCGGGCAACAGGAACAGCCACCGGAACAAGCTCTCCCGGCCCCGCCATGGGCTGCGCCGCCGCGGCGCAGCCGGTTCCGCCGAGCGGATCCGCGCCCGGCCCACGGTCGTCGTCATCGGCTCCGCCATTGCCTGCTCAGCCATTGCTTTGGGCCTGCCGGAGCGCCTCCGCCGGCGAGGCCTTGCCAGCCAGCGCCGCCTGGATAGCCGTGTAAATCTTGGCCTCGGCCTTGGGCCAGTCCACGCCGAGCTCGCCGGTACGGGCACGCGCCGACTTCAGCAGATCCGTGAAGACGGCGAGCTGGGGATTCTCGACGGAGAACCGGGCGGCAACCTGCGTCTTGGACGGAACGTAGCCGACTCCCTCTGCGATGGAGAGCTGCACCTCGTCACTATTCATACACCCGACGACCTTTGCGGCCTTGGCCTGCCTGGCCTTGTTACCGGTCCGCGGAACCGTCCACATCTCGCCACCCATCGGCGCGACCGCCGTGTCCGAGGCCGACTTCATGGGGATCTTGACCACTCCGTAGTGGAGGCCGGAGACCTTATCGAGCTCCGGGACCTGCCACGACCCGTTGACCATCATCGCCGCCTTTCCCGCCATGAACTGGTCCTCCACATCCTGATAGCTCCAGTTCAGCACGCCCGACGACGCCGACCCGGACTTCACGAGGTCCGTCCAGAGCTGAAGGGCCTCTGCGGTCTGGGGCGTGTCGATGTTCTTCTCATCGCCGCCGTTGCTCCACATGAACGGCAGAAACTCCCACGTGGAGGCATACGTTGTGGTGGCGTTGAATGCGACTCCGAATTGGCCGCCCGTGGTGAGCTTCGCGGCTGCGGCCTTCAACTCATCCCACGTGCTGGGCGGCTGGACGCCGGCCTTCGCGAGAAGGTCCTTGTTGTAGAAGAACGCGAGCGTGGTCACCGCCGGAGCCAGACCGTAAACCTTGCCGTTGTACGTGCCTGCCTGAAGCACGCCCTTAGCGAAGCCGTCCGTGTTGATGTTGAACTCACTCAGCGGGACGAGCGCCCCGGTCGCCGCGATCTGCTGAAGGTTGGCGTCCTTGAGCATGAGAACGTCCGGCAGCGTCTTAGACGACACCTGCTGGAGGACCTTCGGGAGGTACCCACCGCCCGTCGGGAGCGTGTGACGGTCAAGCGTGACGCCCGCCTTGGCCGCACACTTGTTGAGGGCAGCGGCGTAGACCGGATCGCTGCCGAAGTAGTCCAGTTCGGAAATGCTCGTGACCGACTGGTTGCCGGACGCCTTCGTACTCCCACTGCAGCCGGTCAGGACCGCGAGGGCCGCGAGGGCCAGACCGGCGGGGGCGATGGTTGAGGCTCGCTTCATTGGGTCCTCTTCTTGGCGGTGCGTATCGACGATGTGCATCGACACGTGTCGTAGTTGCTATTGCTGGTTTCTCTGGAGGCGAAGCCGTCGGCGCTTGGCGCGCAGACGGGTGGTACTTTGCCGGCGCTTGAAGACTGGCCGGATGAGCTCCAGTACCGCGTGAGGCCTGGAAGTGGGATCGATGACGTCACGGAAGATCATGTCGACCGCCCGGCGCGAGACCTCGTCGGGCGGTGAGCCGATGGTGGTTAGCCGGATATGCAACCGAATGAACCACCAAATCTCAGGTCTCCACGGATCCAGGGAGGCGTTGGAATTCGGTCCTCTAAGCGGTTTGTCGACTTCCATCGCGGATTCGAGGTGGCCAGGTGATCGGTAGGCGAACGCAACCCGCATGCCTGATTCAGCCGATTGGACTCGACGACGCCGCGCCCAATCAACTGCCAAGATACGACTTATGTGTGAGGGGCGAGGGAAGGTGTCGGGCTCGACTGCGTCTTGTTGTTATTTCTGACGCGATCGGCGCGGGGGAACTCCGCGATGCGGATCCGCGTCGAGCCGTAGGGGACAAGCTCAATCTCGATGTCGTCGTCAGCGACCTCGGGCTCCGCAGGCGGATCCCCTGCGCTTGGCCACACGGGGTGCATGCCCCAGTTTGTCGTGAGTTTCGCGGGGAGCGTCACGATCAGTGGCTCGTCGTGCTCCCACGGCACGCAAGTATCGGTTTCTGCGTCGTAGATCGGCTCGCCGCGGCCAGCGAACGGGAGCCGGGTGAGTGCGTGTCGGGTGAGCAGTTCGGCGCCCTCCTGAGAATACTCGACCGCCCTACTGAAAGGATGGATCGAGGGTAGGACGTTCCAGGCGGACGCCGGGCTGATCTCCCAGTCGCGCGAGCCCTTGTAGTAGTGCGCGAGCTCTTTGTAGTCGGCGGAGAGCCTCAGCGCGAGATAGAGTGGTCCGCGCCGAAACGCGACCGTGGTCTCCGAGCGTGGCTCGGGGCTGACGTGCATCGGAAACTCGATCGTGATGCGGTCGCCGGGCTCCCAGGTCTCGTCGAGCCGGTGCAGCGCGCCGGGACGTGCCCACTCGGTGCGCCCCTTATAGTCCAGTCTCGCGGCCTTCCCTTTCTTGAGCCAGCCTGGTATGCGCAGGAGGAGCGGGAAGGCGACGGCGTGTGCGGCTTCGACGGTGAGTGTGATGGAGCCGTCAAACGGATACTCAGTTTCCTCGCGCACGGTGACCTCGGCCCCATTGACAGCTCGGAATGTGACCTCGCTCGGACCATACGCAAGCGCGACGACCCCGCCGTCGTGTGTGGCCATCCACATGTGCTGCACCAGCCGCGGCCAGCCCTGGTGCATGTTTCCCGTGCAGCAGGTGTAGTAGGGCATCAAGCCGAAGAGGTTCGCTTCCGGGCCGTCGTCGAACTCGCGCTGTGCATTCGAGACCAGCACCTGGTTCGTCTGCTGTACGTACTGATGAGCCCAGAAGTCGCCTGTGCAGGTCGCGGGAAGGGAATTGAAGGCGAGCGCTTCCAGCTGGTCCCCGAGGCCAGGATCGCCGATGATCTCGAAGAGTTTCTCCAACGAGTACATGTGCTCCACGACGTCGCACAACTCGGTTCCATGTGTCGGACGCCGTCCGTCGCCTCCGCGGGGAAGCCACTCATGTGCGGCGAAACGTCCACCTACCTGGCCGAATTCGCCCTCGAGTAGTGCGAGCGCCTTATGTACGCCGACGACGTCCTCGCGATCGCCTTCAAGAAGGTAGCGGAATGCGGGGTACTTGAGCCCGTGCGCGACGGCATAGCCCTGGTCGAACGCCAACCGCCCGTCGCGGAAGCTGTCCGCCCACTGCGTCTCCGGACCGGCCGAGTGGCACATCTCGGCCAGCACCGACCGCAGTGCCTCATCGCCGGCCCGTTCGTAGAGCCACAGACCCGCGACAAGGTTCTCCTGGCGCATTGAGTTGTCGAATGGGTTCCGATCGATTTGGTCGGGCCGCCGGTTGGTGCGCGTGGACAGATAACCGTCGAAGTAGGACTTGATCAGCGACACGATCCGCTCGTCGCCCGTTGCATCGTGATAGCTGATGAGAGCCAGCATCAGCTTCGAGCGACCGCGATGGAGCTTCGTTCGGAATGGCTCCTCCTCCACCTGAGGCGGCCCGAACCGCCCGTCCTCACGAGCAGAGGCGAGCGTGTACTCGACGAACGTGGTCGCCTCCGCCTTCAACCCGGCGTCATCTAGCTGCCACGCGAGCGGAACGAGGCCGTTGAGGAGATCCGGGGTCACGAAGGCTCTCCCCGGTCCCTGTATCTGCGCGAGCATGTTCTCACCGACGCCACCGCGCCACCAGGAGTCCTTGTCCCAGAATTTTGTCAGGTTGCCGGTGAGACCCTCAGCTTGTGCGCGGAGCTGATCGCGCAACCAGCCCCGTGGCTTCACCGCACCGACGCCAAGGGCTCGGAACGCTGGCCTAACTGGCGTGTTTCCGACGACGGTCATACACATCTACCTTCCTCCATGAGGCTCCACCTGTGCCGATCCATGCCGTCAAGACGTACCCGCTCAACCTCTTGTAATTGAGTGGCAACGGCGGCAATCACCGACTCGCGACCACCAAGGGCCGACGAGCAGTCGGGTGCTCGGGACGCGTGCGCGGTCCTTGCTCGGCATCCACTGCCGGACTGCGGTATTCCATTCCGCCCGGCTCCGTGATGGTTGTCACATCGACGACTGTACAGTTTTGATACAATCCTGTCAAACCTAATCAGCCACCGGCTGGCCATCTGCCGCCCTGGAGGCCTATGTCAAGGCGGAGATGGCAGATGCTCTACTTGCCAAGCTCCGGACGGCGAGGCATGATTGCACTAATTTTGTACAGGAGGGTGTCGCGTGAAGATCGCTATCGTCGGTCTTGGCGAAGTCGGACGGACCTACGCGGATGCGCTGGCGGCCCAAGGCGAGCATGAGGTCGTGCTCAACGAGCTCCGGCCCTCGCCGGCTGCTCAAGAGCTCGCCGAACGCCTAGGCGTTGTCATCCACACCAGGGCCGGCCCGTGGCTCGCCGACGTCGGCCAGGTGTGGGTGTGCGTAACCGGTGACGTGGCCGCGCGTGTCGCCGAGGGGCTTGCTCCACACCTAGGGCCCGCCACGACAACCGTCGACCTAACCACCGCCAGCCCGCAGGACAAGCGGGACATCGGAACTGCGTTTGCGGCCGCAGGCCTTGCCTATGTCGACGCCGTGATCATGGGGGCGGTCGGTCTGACAGGAGCCCGTACCGCCATTCTCGCCGCCGGGCCCCTAGCCGACATGGCACTCGCCGAGTTCGCCCGGATGGGGGCTCCTGTACGCGGCCTGCCTCACGGGAGCGCTGGCGATGCTGCCGCGCTCAAACTCCTCCGCACTGTGCTCACAAAAGGGCTGGAAGCCCTTGGCGTGGAGTGCCTCATTGCCGCTGAGCAGCAGGGCCTGCGAGCCGAGTTGTACGAGGTCCTCAGCGACATTGACCAGGCTGGCCTAACGCACTTCCTCAACACAGTTGTGCGCACGCACATCCTGCACGCCGAGCGGCGCGGCCACGAGATCAACCGAGCTGAGGCCCAACTTAGAACGTTCGGCCTGCCCTCGCTGCTCATGGCCGCCAGTGAGGAGCGTTTCGCGCGCACCGCCAAGGCCATAGACGACCAACCACCGGCACCGGGCACCGCCGACCACATTGACACCGCCATCACGTGGCTGCTTACCACCACCGCTGCCGTGGCCTCGGCCAGCGACACGACCCGCCTGTGAAAGGACGACAACCATGGACCTCGGAATCGCAGACAAGACCGCGCTTGTCCTCGGCGCGGGGGGCGGCCTCGGTGGCGCCATCGCTCGTGAACTGGCCGCCGAGGGTGCAAGCGTCGTCGTTGCCGACCGTGACGCCGACGCCGCAGCTCGGACTGTCGCCGCGATCGAGTCCGTAGGCGGCACGGCATGGGCGGCCGTGTGGGACCTCGCTGACATCGAGGCGATCGACCGTGAGGTGAGCCTCATCGAGGAGCGTACCGGTGGCGTGGACATCCTCCTCAACAACACGGGCGGCCCGCCTCCGAGCCCGGTTGCCAGCCAGGCCATCGGGTCGTGGGAGACCCACTTCAGGTCGATGGTCCTCTCCGTGATCGCGTTGACCGACCGAGTCCTGCCTGGCCAGCAGAAGCGAGGTTGGGGTCGCATCATCACCAGCGCTAGCTCTGGTGTCATCTCGCCCATCCCTAACCTCGGCATGTCCAACGCCCTCCGCAGCGGCCTCCTCGGCTGGTCCAAGACCCTTGCCGGCGAGGTCGGCAAGTACGGTGTCACCTCCAACGTGGTACTGCCCGGCCGCATCGCCACTGGGCGCATCCAGTTTCTCGACGAGGCCAAGGCCAAGCGCCAGAACAGGTCAGTCGAAGACGTAGCCGAAGAATCGCTCGCGACCATCCCCGCCGGTCGCTACGGCGACCCCCGGGAGTACGGCCAGGCCGTTGCCTTTCTGGCCAGCTCCCCAGCCTCATACATCAACGGTTCCGTCATCAGGGTCGACGGTGGCTACATCTCCAGCATCTGAGCTTCCCGACAGCGCCGATCGCCGTCAGGGCCGCCGCGCCAGCCCGTCCAGTTCCCCAGGAGAACGCGCACATGACCTTTAACCGCAACACCGATGGTGTCTATGCGATCGCCCCTACCCCCTTCGAGGCCGACGGCAGCATCGACCTCCCCTCCCTCGACCGCCTCATCGACTTCTACGGCGAGGTCGGCGTCGACGGACTGACTGTCCTCGGCCAGCTAGGCGAGGCATTCAAGCTGGACCAGGCCGAGGCACTGCAGATCGCTGGTCGAGTCATCGACCGTGCCGAGTTCCCGATCGTCGTCGGGGTGTCCGCCCCCGGGTTCGCCGCGATGCGTTCCCTCTCGAACGCCGTCATGGATGCGGGCGCGGCCGGCGTTATGATCGCGCCGCCGAACACGCTGCGCACCGACGACGAAATCGTCAGCTACTACAAGGTGGCTGCGGCAACGATCGGCGATTCCACCCCGTTCGTGTTGCAGGACTACCCGCTCACCTTCTCGGTCCAGATGACAGCCGGTGTGATCGCTCGCATCGCCAACGACAACCCGGGCTGCTTGATGCTGAAGCACGAGGACTGGCCCGGACTCGAGAAGATCTCGATGCTGAGGCGACTGGAGGCCGCAGGGGAGATGCCTCGCCTGTCCATCCTGTGTGGCAACGGTGGCCTATTTCTTGACTTCGAGACCGAACGTGGTGCCGACGGGGCTATGACCGGGTACGCCTTTCCGGATCTCCTCGTCGACGTGGTCAGGCTCTCACGATCCGGTGAGACGGAAGCCGCCCACGACCTCTTCGACTCGCACCTGCCTCTCATCCGCTACGAGCAGCAACCTGGTGTCGGACTGGCCGTCCGCAAGTACGTACTGCAGCGTCGAGGCATTCTCACCTCCGACGCCCAGCGCAGCCCGGCAGTCAGGCTGACCGACGCCGCCCGCAGCGAGATCGACTTCCTCCTCCGGCGCCTGTCCCGACACGATTCCCGCGCCAAGCTTAACTGACTCGGACTCCGCCCTCTCCCTGCTCGACGAGTCACGTCGCGCGGACGCGCCGCCGATAAGGTCGGTCCGTCGACCAGCACCGACCCACCAGCACGAGACGGACGGAGGACCCACGTGGCCCGCGCCAACGATGTGTACGAGGCCCTACGCAGCCGCATCGTTTCCGGCGACTACTCTCCTGGCAGTCATCTCGCTGAGGAGACCCTCAGTGAAGAGCACGGAGTCAGCCGCACACCGATCCGCGCGGCGCTTCGACGACTACACGACGACGGACTGATTACCATCGAGCCCCATCGTGGGGCGTTCGTCGCCGAGTACACCCGGGCCGACATCGACGAGGTCTTTCAACTCCGACAGATCCTCGAGCAACGTGGGGCCACCCTCGCGGCTACTCGACGAACCGATGAGCAGCTGGCCCAGTTGCGCGCCCTAGTTGACGAAATGGCGGTCATCCAGTCCAGCGACACCCAAACCCGCCGCGACGACCTACACCACAACAACCGCGAATTCCACGAGCTCGTCCTCGTAGCCGCCAACTCACCGCGGCAGTACCGCTTCGCTAGCAACCTCGCACAGACGTCGATCACTGTCGGCACGTTCTTCTACTACACAGACCGCGACATCGAACGCAGCATCGAGTTCCACCGCCTCATCATGGAGGCAATCGCCGGCCGTGAGGCCGAGGTCGCCGGTCAGTTGATGGCCGCTCACTTGGCCTCCGCACATCACGCTTTCATTTGTCAGCGGTTCGAGAACGATCAAAGTGTCTAACGAAGGCCGACAGCACCGCATACGACCGACCGCCAGAGTCTCGCCTCAACGTGATCGGCGTGGGCGGGTGGTTGTGGGGGCGGTCATGGTGCTGTGGGGCGGGTTTAAACGGGCGTAACACTTGCGACGGAAGTAGGAACCAGTGACCTACCCAGACATC